>CAVFYB010000001.1:0-38321 GCA_963626845.1 Bacteroidaceae bacterium
CGCGAGCTGGGTTCAGAACGTCGTGAGACAGTTCGGTCCCTATCCTCCGTGGGCGCAAGAGAATTGAGAGGATCTGTCCCTAGTACGAGAGGACCGGGATGGACGCACCTCTGGTGCCGCAGTCGTCGACCAACGGCGTCGCTGCCTAGCTACGTGCGGAACGGATAACCGCTGAAAGCATCTAAGCGGGAAGCCGGCCTCGAGATGAGTTCTCTCTTCGGTAAGGCCACTTCTAGACCAGGAGTTCGATAGGCCGCAGCTGCAAGCCCTGCGAGGGGCTCAGGCGAGCGGTACTAATCGGCCGAGCTCTTCATCTCGATTTCATCTTCTCGATTCGTGGTAAGGAAAACATCCACCTAAAACGCTATGCAACCCCCAGGGTAGCCCCCTTCTTGAAAAGGGAATACGACTTCTCTGCAAGGCCAATGCCCTGCATGAGCGGAACCATGGAGGGGAGGATCACCCGATCCCATGCCGAACTCGGCAGTTAAGCTCCCCATCGCCGAAAGTACTGCGGTGCAGTCCGTGGGAGGATAGGAAGTTCCGCTCATGCAGGGCATTCCTGCGTTCCAGGCCCCGTGAGGGGCCTTTTGTTTTACGATTGTGCGTCTCTTGATCCGGTTTCCTTTTTTGCACGTTGTGTTGCGGACTATATCTATAAGTCCTTATTGACGTTTCTCCTGCGGTTTTCGAGCTAATGTGGGATAATGACAATTAATTAACGTTTTAGGGGTTTATGTGTCTAAGCCTAAGTTTTGTACTTCCTGCGGTGCTCCAGTTGAGCCTGATCAACTTTTCTGTACCTCATGTGGTGCAGAGATTGAGTCAGATCCTTCTTCTGTAGGCATCCCTCAACCTCCTGCAGAGGGTAGGTCTTTTTCGTCTTTTTCTTCCGACGCGGGGCAAACGCACCGGATGCCCTCTTCTTATGCGGGCAGCCCCTCTTCAACCTCGCCTATGCCAGCGGTTGCTGGTTCTTCGGCTAAGCAGTATCGTCAGTCTTCGCAACAGGATACTGGTTCGTTTTCTGGGGGTAGCAACAGAAATAAGACCATCCTGATCGCTGTTATTGCGGTGCTCGCTGTTATTGTGTGTATTTTGGTAGGGGTGCTTCTTGGTAATGCCTTGGCTGGGTCATCTGGTCAGCAGACTGTTTCGACTGATTCTTCTGGCATGCAGTCTCAGTCGCTAAGCCAGTCGGCTGATGCATCGAGCAACGGTGGTTCGCCTTCTTCTGCTGAAGCTAAATCGACCGCCGAGTTGTCTCTCTATAACGAGTTGAATTCATATTATTCCAAGCTGGGGAATTATGATTCGCAGATTGCGTCGGCTGCTACTACCTTTAACTCCAACTACTTGAAGAAAGATATGAGCACTCGTCGCTCTTATGCAAAGGAGGCAGAGAGCATTCTTGCGCAAGTGAAGTCGGACTACGATGCCCTCCAGTCGCTCTCTGTAACGTCATCGTCTGCTAACTACTCGTCTTACAACACTATGGTTACCTGCTACAACGATTGCGTGCAACGCATTAGCGTTATTTGCGAGTCGTGGTCGAACAGCTTGGGCTATTCTGACCCGTCCGGGCACGAGGATACTATTTGCGCGCCTCTTTCCAGGGATAAGGTTGGCGATAGCAACAAGTATTACACCGATTTTCAGCAAAATTATCCTAATGCTAAGCCGGTTTCTCCCAGCAGCTGATGCTGCCGTTTTGGTTTGCTGGTTCGAGGTCGGTAAATTCGTGATGGGACTCGAACTGCATGCCGTCTTTGTTGCGTATTGGATGCCTATTTAGGCCTAAAGAGCCTGAGTGGATTCTCTCATCTCGTATTTGCCTTAATGGGGTTTGTTTTTGAAATAGTATTCTGCCGATTCTTGTAGGAAGGATTCAAATATGTACGGTAATGGAAGTGGTATTAGTTCCGTTCAATCCAATGCGATCCTGGGGTCATTTGGCATTTTTATGGCGCTTGGTTTTATTGCTTTCATAGCCGCCATTGTTGTAACCGTGCTTCTGTACAAGAAGTTCGTTTCAGATAGCGCTCTGTCTGTTTCGCAAAAACGTGATTGGCGGCCGTTTTTCAGGTTTGAAACTCTTCTTATCGACAAGATCCTGAAAGCTCTTTATATCTTCACTGCTTCTTTGATTGCTTTTGAGTCTGTTGCAGCTATGATTGCTAGTCTTTGTGCCATAATCGCAGACCCTATTGGCGCCTTGGTCGGTATCATCTTGATTGCTGTCCTGTGCATCGTGCTTGAGGTCCTTAACCGTTTAGGTTTCGAACAGACCATGCTTCTGATTTTGATATGGCGCAATTCTGCTGATCTTCGGAAGGGTCTTGTAGGTGATTCTCGGGGTAATGCAGCGCCGTCTAATGCGAACGTCAGCACTACTTCTGCCTCGGCCTCTGCTTCTTTCGGTGAGCCAATCGGGTGGCATTGCGGCTCATGTGGTACGTACAATAAATCTGGTGCGTTCTGTGCTCAGTGCGGAAAGAAGCACGAGTAGACATTTCTGTTTCCTTGCAATTTCAAGGGCCGCGAACTTTGTTCGCGGCCCTTTTTTTGATCCTGTTGGGTTGGATTTCGAGCCGGTACCACTCATTTCTCTGCTGAGAATGACGTCTTTGCTCTTTTCCCTAATTATTCGAATTAGTTTTTCATTCTCTTCTCATTTTCAGTTAAAGGGTCGCTTCAGTATATGCGCATGGATTGAGAGGGGGCTAAATGAAGAAAGGTGCATTGATAGCAGGCATTTTGTGCGGGGTGGTTTGCTCTGTGTGCGTATTTGCTTACTCGTCTGTTGTTCGTGGCGAGGCGGAGTCGGCACGCGCTGAGGCGATGGAGCGTTATGGCGGTGAGCAGGTAGAGGTTCTTGTTGCCACTAAGGACATCTATCCAGGGGAAACGCTCAGTTCGGCAAACTCCACTTCTAAGACATGGATAAGCGATCTGTTGCCTGAGGAATGCGTGACGAGTTTGGTGGACGTTAAAGATGTCCAGGTCTCTTCCATGATCGTAAAAGGGGAGGCAATCTCGAAGCGACGCTTTGAGTCGAGCTTCGCAACCGTTGAGGTTCCTCAGGGATGCGTTGCCTTATCGGTTGCCGCGCAAGATGTTCAAGCGGTAGGGGGTTCGATTTGCGCAGGATGCTTGGTTGATGTGTATGCCACGGGTTCCCAGACCGCGTGTATTGGAAGGAACATCCTTGTTCTAGCCACGAATGTCGAAGGAGGCAATTCGTCGAAATCCAAGGTCAGTTGGGTTACCTTGGCAGTTCCGCTTGAGCAATCACAGGAATTCGTCACTGCTTCCCAATCCATGGATATCTACTTTGTCTTGCCCGCTCAGAACTCTGGCTCCTCTGAAGAGTCACAGGGAGATATAGGGGGTTCGTCGGGGAAAAGCTCGATTGGCGTTGAGGCAAACGGGGGTATAGACCAGCCCGCAGACTCTTAATGGCGGGTTCTGGATTGATTGGATGAACCTGCAGCGATTATGCAGCTAAGAAAGGAAACAGAAATGCGGAAGACGGTGTTATGCGTTGACTCTCAGACCCTCAATCACCCTGAAGTGATCGGGTTGCTTGATGAGAACCTTGTCGCTCAGCCTTGGTTGCGGGTTTTCAGCTCCGCTGGCGATGTGCGCAAAGCCCTTGGAAACGACGGGGGCACTTCCCGGGTTTGGGTGGTTTCCTCTGACGACATGGAGGGCATCAACCTTGCTGCAGCGCTGAAGGGCGACAGGATAGACCGGGAGGTTGACCTTATCTCGTTCGGGGGTACGGGATCTGAGGTTGGCAGATGCGAGGCCGCCGGTGTGGGCCTTGTTAGGAGCCTGGACGAATTTGTTGGCAAGTATTTCGCGCAGAAGGGGCTTTGGATGGCCGCGCCCGCGCCTGTCCAGGAGGGCACTTATGCCGATTCGGATTTTGAGGCGATGAAGCGCAGCGCTATCGGTGGATTCCGAAAGATTGCCGACATCCCCTTGGAAGAGCCTGATGGCGATCAGGTTGAATACGGCTTTGGCTCCGATGAAGACGAGTCTACCAATTGCCGTGTTCATGATGAAGTTTCATTCGGCATGACGGAATCCAGCTCTGCCGCAAAGGTTTGCGTTCCGTTGAGACCGCATGCCTCGATGATTCAGAAAACCCAAGAAGAGCTGATCTCCCAGGCTGTGTTCAGGCAGCCGCAATCCGACGAAAGCGCATTCGTTGTTTCGGTTGTGGGTGGAAGCGGCGGCGTTGGGAAAAGCACCGTTGCGGTAAGTCTGGCCACCATGGCCCAATCGCGAGGGCTTAAGACGCTTTTGTTGGACGCAGACCTGCAGTTCGGCGATATGGGTTTCCTTTTGGGCAAAGAGGATGGCTTCGATATCGCAGACCTTATGGCTCGGCCGGAGAAGCTGACGCAGGTGGAGCCTAGGGATGGTTTGCCTGCTTTAATCCAATCTCCCCGAAAGCTGGAGCAGTCGGAATTGATCATGGGGCGGCTGGCTGAGTTCATCTGCTCCTTGAAGGGGATGTTCGACCTGATCGTGGTGAATACCGGGGCGTTTTGGTCAGAATCGCACATGCAGGTTATCGAAACCTCCGACAAGGTTCTGTTCATGCTCGACCAGCGCCCATCGTCGGTTCGCTCGTGCTCTCATGCGCTTGAGCTGTGCGAACGATGCGGGATCGCGATACAGCAATTCCTGTTCGTTCTCAATTTTTGCTCAAGGCACGCGCTTCTGACTTCGATAGATGTGTCCTGTGCGTTGCACGGTGCGCACGTTGAGGAGCTGCGGGATGGTGGAAAAGAGGTTGGCGAGCTTTTGGGCGCAGGCCTGCCGAAGGATTTGATGGCATCGAAGAACGCATTCGTTGCCTCGTTGGAAAAGTTGCTGGCTTTCGTTGTGCCGGATGATGCGCATTCGCTTTCGCTATCTCTTCCCGAGGGTGATTCGATAGGCAAAAAGCCCTTCTTCGGTGGCTTCAAGAAAAGGCGGGCGGCATGTCTTTGATGGAGCGTGCATCGGCTGCGGGGGTTTCTGCTAGTCCAGTAAGGAAAACTGTATCCGATGGCGCGCTTGAAGAACTGCGGCTGAAAGTGGGCGAGTTGGTTCCCGCAAGCCAGGTGGCGCGCATGATAGCGCGGAATCCTCGGCAGGCCAGAAACGAGATTCGGCAAGCCTGCCGGCGTGTGCTTAAAGAAGAACCCTGGCTTGTGGGCGAATCGGCCTCCGCTGGGTCTTTAGTGGATAGATACCTTGATGAGGTGTTTGGGCTTGGGCCTTTAGAGGAAATGCTCGAAGACGAGGCCATTACAGAGATCATGGTGAACGGGTCGAAGTCTCTGTATTACGAGAAAGAGGGGCGCCTCCATCGAGCGGGGAATTCCTTCGCAGACGATGCTCAGGTGTACTCGTTGATCGATAGGATCGTGGGGCCGTTGGGCAGGCGCGTCGACGAGTCGTCACCGATGGTGAATGCCCGTTTGGCGGAAGGCCACAGGGTCAACGCCGTTATCCCGCCTCTTGCTCTGGACGGCCCGGCGGTCACGATCCGAAAATTCCGATCCCATGCCTTTTCGCTACGGGAGATGAGGGAGCTGGGTTCGTTCGATTCCCTTATCGAGACCCTACTGGAATGGGCGGTTCGCAGGAGATGCAATATCGCGGTTTCCGGAGGCACGGGAAGCGGCAAGACCACGCTTCTCAACGCCCTTTCGGCGATTATCTCGCATGAGGAGCGTATCGTCACGATCGAGGATTCGGCCGAGCTGCGTTTCACCGAGCATCCTCATGTTGTGCGCCTGGAGGCGCGCCCGAGGAATTCTGAAGGGCAGGGCGAGATCTCCATTCGCGATTTGGTGGTCAATTCACTGCGAATGAGGCCGGATCGTATTGTGGTGGGTGAATGCCGAGGAGCCGAGGCTCTCGATATGCTTCAGGCGATGTCGACCGGGCACGACGGCTCACTCACCACCTTGCATGCCAATTCGCCAGGTGAAGCGGTTGCCCGACTTGCAACGATGGTTCGCTACGGCGCGGAGCTTCCCCTTGATGCGATTGAGGCCCAGATAGCAAGTGCGATTGATCTGGTGGTGCAAACTACGCGCTATCCAGACGGGAGGCGCGGTATCTGCGAGATATCCAGCTACTTCTGGGACAAGGAGCAATCGGCTTGTTGTGTCCGGCGCTACTTCATCAAGAACCTCGTGACCGGGAAAAGGGCATGGGAGTTGTTCCCCGATTGGCTGGACGACCTTCCGTTCCTGGGTATAGCCAGTAGGGAGGAGGTGCTTCTATGGAAGCAAAAGGCATCCTGCTTATAGCGGCCGCGGTATTTGCTGGCATCTCGGGTCTTGCCCTTACCGCTTATTTCAGCAGAGCTTTCTTTGAGCGGCTGAGGTCGAAGCGGGCGGCAGCACGATCGGGGACCAACGCTTCGTTCCCTGTGACGATGCTGTCCGATGGCATCCCTGCATTTAGGGGGCTTGCCCGTATTGTTTTGCGGCCCGGGCGTGCTGCGCTGTTTGTCGATGGCTTGGTTGCTGAAGCGCAGGCCTCGGGCTACATGTGCTCAAGGGAATCGGTTGCGACGTGCTTGATATCCGTTCTTTTGGCGGTAGGGATTGCGGCGTTTGTCTTCTCTGGATCTCCCGTTTGCGTGCTGGCGATTTGGACATGTGTGCTTTTGGGCTTGGGTGCTTGGGTTTCAAAGCGTAGCGAAAAACGTCGAGAGGAATTGCGCGAGGGAATACCGGAAGCGCTGCAGTCGATGAAGGCCTGCTTCCAAACGGGCTATTCCCTAAGCCAGACGATCAGCGAAGTTGAGCAGAGGACCAGCGGCGCCTTGAAAGAGCTTTTTGCAAAAGCAGAAGGCGCGCTCGAAACCGGAGGAGGCGCCGATGCTGCTCTGGGTGAGCTGAAGAAAGGCTCTTCCGAGCCGGAGCTCGTGTTTTTGGCGACAGCGCTGGAGATTCAGCATCGAACCGGAAGCAGTATGCAGCGAATCTTGGAGGCAACACGCCAGTCTGTTTCGGACGAGATAGAGCTGAAGCGGTCATTGCGCACCCAAACGGCGCAGGCGAAGCTGTCTGCCCAGATCGTCACGGTGATGCCGTTTGCCCTTATCGGTTTGTTCTCGCTTGTATCTCCTGGGTTCCTTGCCCCGTTCTTCGAGAGTCCGCTTGGGTTTGCTCTTCTGGCTGTCGCCCTGGGGATGCAGGCTTCGGGAGTCGTTCTTGTTCGAAAGATGCTGAAAGTTGGTGCCAGATGATCGTGAGTGCTCTTGTCGGTACGGCCATGGCGTGTGCTTTTGCGACGGGCGGGATCGTCGGCTACGGAGGGTTCAAGAGGAAGGAGGTTGCGAAACGCAAAAGCGCTGCACTGCAGGCGATGGGTCGCGGCTCCATCCTTGAGTCCATGGGAGTCTCCCTGGAGTCGAAGGGGGCCAGCGCATGGGTGATCGAGCGGATGGTTGCCCTTTCTGGCGACGCTGGGCAGGGCGAATCGGTTTTAGCGCGTTTGGCGATGGGGGATTTCAAGAGGAACCGGGATCTTATCGCGAAGGCGGGGCTTGAGTCGGTTGTGACGCAAGGAGGTTTCGCTTCGGTTCGCTTGCGCTTGGCGGGCATCGCTGGCTTGGCGGGCGCGTTGGTCGGTTGCGTATTTTCCTCGCTGCTGATGTTCGTCGGACTCTTGGTTGGGTTGATCGTCGGATGGAATGCGCCTATGAGAGCGTTCAAGGAAGAATCCCGCTGCCGCTCGTTTTCGGCTGAGCACCAGCTGAGCCAGATGATCGAGGTGGTGGTGCTTGGACTCAAAAGCGGCATGTCCTTCGATAGGGCGCTCTTGCTGTACTGCGATTCCTTCGACGGGTCGCTCTCTGCTTCGCTCGCTTCCGCTCAGCGGCAGTGGAGCCATAGCTTGATCTCGCGTTCCGAGGGGCTGCGGGGCATTGCCCGGTCGTACGATTCCCGGCTTTTTGACAGGTTTGCGGAGAACGTTATCCGGTCATTGCGGTTCGGCACATCGCTGGCGGAGAACCTGGGGCTTCTTGCGATAGAGGCCAGGGCGATAAGGAAAGCGAAGCTCGAGGAGCAAGTAGCCAAAGCGCCGGTGAAGATGCTCCTGCCCGTCGGGGCCCTTATTTTGCCGGCGATGCTGATATTGATCATGGGTCCGATCATGTTGGACCTGATGAAGGACTTTTAGGGAAGAGAGGAAAGCAAAATGGAAAAGCGATTCGATAGAGCCCTTAGTGGCGAGGGATTCGGCTGGCGAGAGTTTGCTGTCCGCAGATGGGCATCAACGGCCGTACAGGCTTTCGGGGAGTGTGTTGTTTCTCGATTCCGCCAGGTTAAGCAGGTTTGGGGCCTACGCCATGAGCTGTGCAAGGCTTCCGGTCAGGGGACGACAGAGTACGCCATCCTTGTTGGCGTGTTGGTGGTGATCGCCATTTTGGCCATCACGGTATTCCGCCCGAAGATCCAGGAGCTATGGGATGCCATCTCTTCGGGCATCAATGGTTTGTGATGGCCGACATACGGCTTTCGGGACAATCTACGGTTGAGTACGCCATTGTGTTTGCCGCATTTTTGGCCCTTGTGCTTGGGCTGGGCACTATGGCGGATCTGTTCCAGTCCGGGCTGGTGGTCGAGCATGCGCTGCAATCGGCATCTCATCATTTGAAGAACGTTGCAACGGGCGCATGGGCTGACGTGCTGCTGTATTGAGCGAAGGAGGGGGATTGGGAATCATGGCAAGAAAACGATTGTGTGGTCAGGCGACGGTAGAGGGGGCCTTCCTTATCCCCCTCATCCTGCTTTTGCTGATGATGCTGATACAGCCGGGGATATTGCTGTACAACCGCATGGTGATGCAGTCCGCGGCTGCGGAGGGGTGCCGGCTGTTGGCGACTCGCCCCGTTGACGAATACGGATCCGAAGGTGCTTTTAAAGCGTATATATTGCGCCACCTTGGATCGATACCCCAACAGGAGAATTTCCATGTGCATGAATCCGGTTGCTCGTGGGTGGTGGAGCTTCGGGGCGATGAAACGCACGAGAGGGTGGGCGTAGCCATCGAGAACCGCGTTAAACCGCTGCCCTTCTTCGATTTCGGGGCAAGTGCTTTGGGGCTAACCGGAAGCGATGGATGCTTTTCCCAGAAGGTAGAGGTTACCCAGCAAACGAAAAGTGACTGGGTGCTTAACAACGAGCTGGGCCTTGTTCCCGACGCTTGGGTTGGGCAAGACGGCTCGACGGCGGGGTGCTCATGATGCGGGAAGAAAAGACGAAGCCGTCGCTGTTCTGGGCTGAAGAGGGCTTTTCGACGGTTGGGATGGCAATAGCGCTTCTGCTCACCCTGGCGCTGATATTCACTGCTGCGCGTGTTTACGAGGTGAACACCGCTTCTGCTCAGGTGCAGGAAGTTGCCGATGCGGCGGCTCTTGCGGCTGAGAACACGGTTGGGGAGTTCTATATCGCAGCTAGCATGTGCGACGCGGTGGCGCTGAGCTTGTCGCTTACCATGGTGTGCTCTTTGGGGTTGGGTGTGGTTTGTGCATGCATTCCCCCCGCGGAGGGGCTTTCGAAGGCGTTCATAGACGCGGCGAAGAAGATGAAGGAATCGCGCGATTCCTTCTGTGAATCTGCCGAAGAGTCGTTGACGAAGATCGCAGAAGCACTGCCGTTCTTGGCAACTGTGAAAGCCCAGGAGGTTTTTGCCGCCAACTCGATATCGGGTGCAAATTATCAGGGAATCGCCATTCTGCAGCCTTGGGAAATGGAAAAGGGGAACGATCCTTCCTTCGACGATTCGGATGACGCGCTTGCGGAAGTGGAAGAGCACCAGGAGGAGCTGAGGGAAAACGCCCGCAAGGCCGAAGAGGCAGCCGAGCGCGCCAACGAATGGAAGCAGCATGCCTATGAGCACGATTCGGGCAGCCAGGATTCTTACTGCATGTATGAACGGGCTGCGAAGCTCGCAGGGATGTCGGGGCCTCAAAACCCCTTTTTCTCGACGGTTGATACCTGGAATTTCTCGGCCGCTCTTGAGAGGGCGAAGGTCTATTACCAAACGCGCTACCAGAAGGAGGCGCCGCTGGGGTCTTCGGTCGATGAGCAGGCTAACTCTGCCCTAAGGAAGCGGTTCTACGCTTATGCGCAAGCGGAAGTGGGCAAGGGCTTCGTCCTCGAGGCGGAGGGGTCGTTCGATGCCTTGTTCCCTCTGCTCCCGAAGAACACCGACGAGATGAGGGGCACCACCCTGTATCTTGATGCGGTTTACCCCAAGACGGTGGATGCAAGCGGAGTCATGGTGATGCATGCATGGGAGGGTTGCCCCGGTGCCGCTCAGGGCTCGTATTTGGGGCTTGGTTGCATTCGGGAGATGGACGGTGTATCCGGTTATGCGCCTTGCCCCTACTGCCAATTCTCTCCCAGCAGCATGGGCAGGGTGGCTGCAGCTTCCTCTTCTATCGAGAACGGTTTCGAGTACCACTACAACGAGGTTGCCAAGGCGGCTGCGGAATACCAGAAGGCCCGTGCTGAGTTCGATCCGATGAGCGCCAAGGTGAAAGAGCAGGCCGAGGGCTTGCTCTCATCGGTAAGGGATGCCTTGACGCAGGTTTGTGCGAACCGCATAGACATTACGCCGCCGGGGCATTACGGGGCAGTGGTGCTTGTCGTCGACACGGCGGCTCCTGCATCGAGGTTCCCCTCTTCGTTTGTGGCATCCGAGGGCTCGGCGGCGCTGGGGCCCAGGGTGGGTCTATCGTGCGCGACTTTGGTACGGGAGTCGTCCGATGAGGGAAGCAACGTTATCACCTCGTTTCTGGACGGTGTTTCTGCGAATGGCAACGTGCTTGTTGGCTCGATGGGGCGTGTCTTGGAGCTGTGGTCCGGCTTGTTGGGCGTCTATACCCAAGGACATGACGCCATGGGCGACGCCGTAAAGCAGGCAATCGATTCGATTCCCCTGGCCAGTGCCAGCGGATTGGGGTCATGGGCTTCCGAAAAGCTTGAAGGCGTGATCTCGGACGTTGGGTTCTCGCCGCCAGACCTGCGTGCCCGCAAGGCCGTGTTGGTGAACTCCTCGCATGTGCTCGAGGCGGATGAGTCGTCGTTTTCCGCTACCTTGCTTTCGGCGAAGGATCAGGCGGTTTCCTTGGAGGGGAGTGTTGGCATAAACGGGGCGCTTTCCAGCTTGGAGTCTGCGGCATTGCAGTCCATCGAAGACCTGGGCGGGGAGTACACCATCGCGACCATCGTTCTTCTTAATGGCGTTGTTGAGATCCCGATTACCGTTGCCTTGCCTTCTTCGGTAACTGGCAGCTTAGAGCAAGCGGTTCGGGACGGCATCGGCTACTTGAAAGGGGTCGTTGCGAGTTTGACGGGGGTGCGGCAATGGGAGTGATATCCAAAAAGGTTGATGGCCAGATGACGGTTGAGTTCGTTGTGCTGTTTCCGGCGATGCTGCTGGTTGCCCTTACTGCAGTGAACGCCGTGCTGTTCCTTTCCGATTGCGCGGCTTTTGATCGGGTTTTTCGAAACGCGGTTTGCACCTATGCTGCCTCGCCTGCATATGGGCAGGGACCCGATCAGAGCTCGGCGTTGGTGCAGGCTGCGTTGGAAGAACAGTTCGCGGCGGACAACCTGGGGGTTCAGGTCTCATCGTCCGGCACGGAAGGCGGGATCGTCTCGTTTTCGGGTCGGCTGTCGTTCGAGCCTACGTTGTTCGGGAAGGGCAGGCTGGAAGGAGCCTTCGGGGTCTCGTTTCCCGCCTTAAGCCACGAATCAAAGTTGTCGGTTTCTGCCTACAAACCCGGGGTGGTGTTCTAGATGGCTTGGCGAAAAGGTTTGGGAAAGAATATGCGGCGGGCTCTCTACCCAAGGGCTTGGCCGGTTGTTGCGCTGTTTGCATTGGTGGCGCTTGGGTTGCTTTTATGGCCTGGCGAAGGACGGGTTGACAGTGTGCGTGTCGAAGAGGCGAGCGCCGATGTGGGTTGGGGATCCTTGACGATCGGCGGCAATGGTGTGGATGGGTTGGCTGTGGCTTTGTCGGGGAAAGCCCTTTCGGGATATGAATCCGATCCTCCCGTAGCTGCGCGAAACGAGTTGCCGCTTTTGGCGGATGCGCTCTGTTCGGCGGATTCCGACGGGGTGATCGTGGGCTTCACCTTGGATGGGACCTTGGATTCCTCTTCCGATCGGGTAAGGGAAGAGATGGAGAAACGGGGCTGGACCTATGTTTCCAGCGGAAACCAGACTGCTGCAACGTTTGCCAAGGATGTTGGGATATATCGCTGGGCAGCGGCAACCTGCACCGAGGTAAACAGCGGGGTTTCGGTAGTGATAAATGCAAGGGGGAGCAATGTATAGGGATCGCGAAACGTTTGCCTTGGTGCCCGCAGTGGGCTTCTTCGATCGGATGAAGGGTTTTCTGGTGCCCCGGCCAAGAAGGTGCGTGCTGCTGATCGCCCCTTGCCGGTCTATCCACACTTTCGGGATGAAACGTTCACTTGATGTGGCCTTTTGTGCACGGGATGGAACCGTGCTGCGTTCGCTGGAGAAAGTGGCCCCCAACAGGGTGGTTCGATGCCCGCGCGCATGTGCGGTTCTTGAGCGGGTGTGGGTTTCTGGAAATGAGGATTCGTGGTATCGCGAAGGAGAGGAGATATCGATATGTATAGGAAGATGAGCGGGCAGCAGGCAACGCGTGCAAGGCGCGGCTATGTGATCGGCGGCGCAATGGAGGCTGCCGAAGAAGGCTTGGTCCAAGCGGGCGGCGGCTCTTGCGGCGGGGTCGCGCTTGCGGAAGGTACGGCGTCTGCCGCCTCGGCGGCGTCCATGAAGGAGTGTCCCGTTTGCAAAGCGCGCTGCTTCGCGGATATGTCGGTTTGCTACAACTGCCTGCATTCGTTCGGCTCCCCGGGGCAGCAGGCTGCCTCTCGGGATGGCGACCGGGCGGGTGAAGACGAGATGGGCCGCCAAAGCGTTCCTGGCGGCTTCGTAACCGATTGGTACGGAGAAGATGATGCCTCTGCTGGGGGCTGCGATGTTGCGCTTCAGGACGAAGGCACCTGCATTCCCATGCAGGTAGAGAGCAACTTTGATGGTGCGCCGCTTGATGGGGCTGCCCAGCTTCCTGTCGATATAAAAGTGAACGTTCCCGAGGGGTTGTCGGCTACCTGCCGGCATCGCGGGGTGAAGCAACCGCGCCCTGATCAGCTGATGGAATTGATCATTAGCATCAAGGTTGCCCAGGATGCCCGCTCGAGGCGAGGGGTTTTGCCGGCCGAATAGGGTTGGACGCGGGCCGTTGCCGTGGTGGACCATGATGCTGCTGCGGCATTGATTGCCCCTTTGCCCGCATAAGTCAGGGGCGACCGCGCATTGAAATAGCGAACCCCTGGCTGCCTGCGGGCAACCAGGGGTTCGGCGCATCTTCTTTTGGGCTCGAGTTCGGGCAGAATCGCTTCATGTGGCATTGGCAAGCGATCCGTCGGCCCAATGAAGGGAAGGCGGCGATCCTACTTCAAGAAGGAGAGGACTGCTTCCTCGATAGCGGGGGTGGTGCCCTCGATCACGTCCTTGAAGCGGATAGGGAGCGAATCGAGCTCCGCCAAGCCCTTTGGGATGTTGTGGCTGTTTGCCTCATCGGCAATGAGGTCGTTGAGCTGGCATCCGCTGAGCTCGGCCACTTGGGCGGGCAGCTCCTGCCCGGGTTCCAGCCCATGAAGGGCGCGGTACACGTTCTCGCCGAATTTCGCCCAGTGAGCGGTGGAAGCGATAAGCACAGGGTTTTCGCCCTTCAGGCGCTGGGCAACCTTGTAGGCAACGGCGGTGTGCGGGTCGATGAGGTAGCCATGCTCGTCGAGCACTTCCTTGATGGTTGCCAGGCAGGTGGCGCTGTCGACGGAGTCGGACTTGAAATCGGCCTGGAGCTTGGCAAGGGTTTCGGCATCTACCGAGAACTTCTTGTTCTGCTTCAGCTCGTTCATCCAGGCATCGATTGCCTGGGCGTTGCGTCCGGTGAGCTCGAAGAGCTGGCGCTCGACGTTGGAAGAGACCAGGATGTCCATGGAAGGCGACGGGGTGAGTACGAACTTGCGCTCGGAGATGTCGTAGCTGCCGGTGTTGATGAAGTCGGTGAGCACGCGGTTCTCGTTGCTGGCGCAGAACAGGGTGCCGAGCGGCGTGCCGATCTGCTTGGCGTACCAGGCGGCAAGGATGTTGCCGAAGTTGCCGGTGGGCACGCAGACATCGAGGGGCTTCCCTGCTTCGAGTTTGCCCTGCTCGACGAGCTCCGCGTAGCTGGAAACGTAATAGACGACCTGGGGAAGCAGACGGCCCCAGTTGATGGAGTTGGCACTGGAGAGCGCAACCTGGTTGCCGTCCATGAGCTTTTTGGCGAACGCTTCGTCGCCGAAGACGTTCTTCGCGCCGGTCTGGCAGTCGTCGAAGTTGCCCTTCACGGCCCAGACCATGGTGTTGTTTCCGCCCTGGGTTGCCATCTGCTTGTACTGGATGTCGCTTACGCCGCCATCCGGGTACATGACGGCGATCTGGACGCCGTTCTGGTCTTTGAAGCCTTCGAGCGCGGCCTTTCCGGTATCGCCCGAGGTTGCCACCAGGATCAGGAACGTGTTGCCCAGCTTGCCCTGCTCGCGCAGCTGCTCGGCGCTGGCGCTGAAGAAGTTGGGCAGGCACTGAAGCGCCATGTCCTTGAAGGCGCTGGTGGGACCATGCCAAAGCTCCAGCACGTGGGTTGAATCATCGATGGAGTGGATGGGGCAGATAGCCTCATCATCGAAGCGGTTGCCGTAGGTGGCTTCCATCAGCTCGTCGATCTTGGCCTCGGGCAGGTCGATATCGAAGGCTCGGTAGATATATGCCGCACGCTTGGCGTAGGGAAGCTTCGCAAGCGACAGGATCTCATCCAGGCTGAGGTGGGGCAGCGCCTCGGGAACGAAGAGCCCGCCGCCATCGGCAAGGCCTTTCACGACTGCTTCGGTGAAGGTTGCTGGTTCGGCGCACCGTCCGCGGGTGTCAACGTAACGATTGGTAGGCATGAATCCATCTTTCGTGAAGGTTTACAGTGTGGGACAAGTATACTATGGAGCTAGCTATGCATGTTGCATTCGAAACGCTCATTTCACGCATGTGCCGCAGCGCTCTACTGCGCCGCTTCAGTGTAAAGGAGCAGATTTCACCATGAGCCCTGTTCTTGCATGGCAGTGCAATCTGTTCTGAAGCCGGTTTTGCCGGAGAGGGGAAATGGAATATGGAAAAGGTATCCATGTCGCATGAGGACTACCTCGAAGCCATCGTTATGTTGGGCGGCACCGATACGCAGGCGGTTCGCTCGGTCGACATCGCCTCCAAGCTAGGGGTTTCGAAGGCCTCTGTTTCGAAGGCGGTTGCCAGTCTGAAGGCATCCGGCATGCTTGACCAGCCTTATTACGGCGACATCACCCTTACCGAGGACGGCTACAACTACGGCAAGTCGGTGCTCGAGCGCCACGAGAAGCTAACTCGCTTTTTGAACGAGAAGGTGGGCCTTTCCCTCGAGGTTGCCGAAGAGGAGGCGTGCCAGATGGAGCATGCCATCAGCGATGAGTCCTTCGACAAGTGGCTGGAGTACTTCAAGAGCATCGGTCTCTAGTTTTCGTTTTTGCGTCTGCTCGATATCGCTTCGGCTGCCTTTCCCGTATAGTCTGTTGTGCTATGATACGAACAAATGTTTGTTTGAAGGGAAAGCATGGCAGGTTGTCGCACGATACTCGGTATAGACCCGGGCCTTGCCCATACGGGTTGGGGCGTGGTGCGCCAACAGGGCCCGAAGCTTTCCTGTATTGCCTACGGCTGCGTGGAAACCGGGCCCGATACCTTGCTTCACGACCGTTTGGGAACCATCTACCGGCAGGTTTGCGCGGTGGTTCGTCGCTACGAGCCGGAAAGCGTGGCTATCGAAACCGTGTGGTTCGGCAACAACGCCAAAAGCGCCTTCGCAACCGGGCAGGCGCGCGGTGCGGCGTTGGTCGCCTGTGCGGGTGCGGGCATGGATCTGGCGGAGTACTCGCCTAGCCAGATAAAGCTTGCGGTGGTCGGTTCCGGGTCGGCGGACAAACGGCAGATGCAGTACATGGTGCAGCGTCTTTTGGGATTGGAGAAGCCTCCCTCGCCCGACCATGCGGCAGATGCCCTTGCGGCCGCCATATGCTACACCACCCATTCCTTCGGCATTCGCGAAAGGGGCGCTTGCTCATGATCTACTTCCTGCACGGAACGCTTGCCGCGAAAACCATGGATTCCGCCATTGTGGAGGTGGGCGGCGTCGGCTACCAGGTTGCCATGTCGGGAAGGGGCCTTTCGCGCCTTGGGCAGGTTGGCGACAATGTCCGGGTTCTAACGTACCTTCAGGTGCGCGATGACGCGTTGGTCCTTTTCGGCTTCTGCTCGCAAGCCGAAAAGGACGTGTTTGCAAAGCTTGTCTCGGTTTCGAGTGTTGGGCCAAAGGTGGCGCTCTCGGTGCTTTCCACCTACGACCCCGAAGACGTGATTGCGGCTATCGTGGCGCAGGACCTTGCCGCCATCCAACGCGTTCCGGGCGTGGGCAAGAAGATGGCCTCCCGCATCGCCCTGGAGTTGAAAGACTCGTTCGCGGCGGGTGGGCAGGAGCCGCTGCCAGGCGTGTCCGCTCAATCGGCTAGCGCGAAGAAGGGGGCTGTAGAGGCGCTGCTTTCCATGGGATTCACATCCGAGGAAACCGAGCTTGCCTTGAAGGGCGCCCCGGCGGATGCAGACGAAGCGGGGCTTTTGCAGTACGCTTTGAGGCGTTTGGGTAAGTAAATGTTCGGTCGGTAAGGTGTTCCGTTGTCTAATGACCTTGAAATAGAGAGCGCTTTGTTCGAAGCCCCTATGGCTGCTGAGGGTACGACTGGGCATGCTACGAGTGATGCGACCAAGCGCACCTGTTCGGTGGCCCTTGTGGAAGACGACCTTGCGCTGGATCGCAGCTTGCGCCCGGTACGTCTTTCCGAGTACTTGGGTCAGACGAAGGTGAAGGAAAGCCTCTCCATCCTGATAGAGGCAGCGCGTGCCCGTAATGACGTGGTGGACCATATCCTGTTCTCGGGCCCTCCGGGCTTGGGCAAGACTACTCTTTCTGCAGTGGTTGCCAACGAGCTGGGCGTGCGCATCAAAACCACGAGCGGTCCAGCTATCGAACGCACGGGAGACCTGGCGGCTATCCTCACCAACCTTGAAGAGGGCGATGTGCTGTTCATCGACGAGATCCATCGCTTGAACCGCATGGTGGAAGAAGTTCTTTACCCAGCGCTGGAGGATTTCGCTCTCGATATCGTAGTGGGCAAGGGTCCGGCGGCGCGGTCGATCCGGCTGGACCTGCCCCGTTTCACCCTTATCGGCGCAACAACAAGGACAGGCCTGCTTACCGGTCCCTTGCGCGACCGTTTCGGCATTGCGTTTCGTTTGAACTACTACACGCCGGAAGAGCTGGCGCTTATCGTTCGTCGCTCGGCGAAGATCTTGGACGTGGATATCTTGGAAGAGGGAGCGCTGGAGATTGCCCGGCGCAGCCGTGGCACCCCTCGTTTGGCGAACCGTCTGCTGAAGCGCGTGCGCGACTGGGCCCAGGTGAAGGGGGTTTCCCCGATAGACGAGGACTGCGCCGCCCAGGCGTTGGCTTTCTTCGAGGTGGACTCGCTTGGCCTCGACCCGGTGGACAACCGCATATTGGAACTTCTGTGCGTTCAGTTCTCGGGGCGCCCGGTGGGCCTTACCACCTTGGCCTCTGCCCTTTCCGAGGAACCTGACACCATCGAAGATGTATACGAGCCTTACTTGCTGCAGCAGGGTCTGTTGGTGCGCACCCCCAAGGGACGCCAGGCCACCGAGCGCGCCTATAGCCACTTGGGTATCCGCTGGCCGGAAGGGAAGTAGCATGTTCACGCAAGATTACCTGATGCGAATGTTCCTTATGTTGGCGGGCGCCATCCGCGAAAGCCTGCAGCGGGCCCACGGGGACGACGACCCGCGTGCCGCCGCCGAGCTGCTGGACGCTTCCTTGGAAGATGCTACCGAGATGGACGGGTCTCTCTTGCTTCGCATGACACCCGAGTCTATGGCTGCCATGCTGCAGCTTTCGCAGCCCGACCCTCAGCTTATGGGCTATGTGTCCCGTACGCTGCTGCTCTCTTCTACCTATTTGAAACAGGCGGGGGACGAAAGCGCTGCTGCACTTCGCCGCGCCCAGGCGCTTGCGGTATCCGATGCGTTCGACCTGGGGGTCAGCGACGATTCTATTGAGCCTGAGCAGCTGGAAAGCTTCCTTTCTCACGGGGAGGCTGAAGCGGCCCAATCCGAAGAGGACCATCAGTAGCTTCGCCAGCCCCCTTCAAGGGGTTCTGGCTTCGGTGTTTCTCTTGGTAAGAAGACTGAGCGAGCCCTTTTTCGGCAAATCTGCACGGGGTATGCATGTTTCCGGCGGATTGATAAAACCGTTGATTTGATATGGCTGGAGTTACCCATTGCCAACTTAGTTTGATCGGGTTAACATTATTTGTTAGTTAGCTGCAGATAACATGGCACTACTGTATATGCCGCACATCGAAAGGGTCCCAGATGGTTTTGTCCGAAGTGAAGAGCAACGGCGTGTACCGCGTAAAGGCATTTCGTGGCGATGGCGACCTGCATCGCCATCTGGAAAACCTCGGCTTCATTCCCGGTGATGAGATCACCGTGGTATCCCGTATCGGCGGCAACCTCATCGTCAACGTGAAGGGCGCACGCGTCGCGCTCTCTTCTGAGCTCGCTAAACATATCATGATCTAGCGTCTCCTCGTTGTGTATCGCATCCCCCAGCGAATAACGGAAGGAGGAAAACGTGAAGACTCTCCGAGAAACCAAGAACGGGGAAACGGTAACCGTTGTGAAGCTTATAGGTTCTGGCGCGGTGAAGCGCCGCATCATGGACATGGGCATCACGAAGGGTTGCTCCGTGTACGTTCGCAAGGTTGCGCCCTTGGGCGATCCGGTGGAAGTTACCGTTCGCGGGTACGAGCTTTCGCTGCGCAAGGAAGATGCGCAAATGATCGAAGTTGAGTAAATGCCGTCTTCCAGGGAGCTCAAAGTTAACCAGCTCCTTCAACCGATTGGCAATCGATACCTATGACCGTTCCCCAGCGGTCTTTTTTGAAGCCATCAGTTAGCTATATCTAACAATGAATGGAGGAATGAATGAGAGTTGCACTTGCCGGCAACCCGAACAGCGGTAAAACCACCCTGTTCAATGCGCTCACCGGTTCCAACCAGTATGTTGGCAACTGGCCGGGCGTAACGGTAGAGAAAAAAGGCGGTAAGCTCAAGGACGACAAGTCCATTGAGATCACCGACCTCCCCGGTATCTATTCCCTTTCCCCGTATACCCTTGAAGAGGTAGTTGCCCGTAACTTCCTTATCCAGGAAAAACCCGATGCTATCCTGAATATCGTTGATGGCAGCAATCTGGAGCGCAACCTGTACCTCACCACCCAGCTTCTTGAGATGGGCGTTCCGGTAGTTGTTGCCATCAATATGATGGACGTGGTGCGCAAGCGTGGCGATGAGATTCACTCCGATACGCTGGCCAAGGAGCTCGGCTGCAACGTCATCGAAATCTCTGCCCTGCGCAACGAGGGCATCGAAGAGGTTGTGAACTGCCTGAAGACCATCGGCTCTGCCGCCCCGGCAACGCCGATCACCTTCAGCGCCCCTGCGGAGGAAGCGCTTTCCAGCGTTATGGATCGCCTTCCTTCCGACATCCCCGAGAAGCTGAAGCGTTTCTACGCCATCAAGCTGCTCGAGAAGGACGAGAAGATCATCGCGTCCCTTCCGAGTGCGCCTGACGTTTCCGACATCGTGGAGAAGTTGGAAAAGGAGGCCGACGACGACACGGAAAGTGTCATCATCAACGACCGCTACTCGCACATTTCGAGCATCATCGATCATTGCCGCAGCAAGAACGCTTCAAGCGGTATGACAACTTCCGACAAGATCGACCGCGTGGTAACCAACCGAATCTTGGCATTGCCCATTTTCGTTGTGGTTATGTTCTTGGTGTACTACATTGCGGTAACTACGGTCGGTACGGTTGCCACCGACTGGGCAAACGATGGCGTGTTTGGTGACGGCTGGTACATCGGTGCTGGCCAGGAGCAGCTTGATGAGGCTACTGACGAATACGAGAACGCCAAGAGCTCGGTAGAGGCTTTTGAGGCTGCAGCTGCGGAAAAGGGGCTGGATGCCAGCTCCGACACCTTCGTGGAAGATGCTGAGGCAGCCGGCTTGACGGCATCGTTTGAGTCATACGACGACGAGTCCGGCGAAAACGAGACCGTCGAAGTCGATGCAGCAGCCTATCAGGAAGCGCTTGACGTGCTGGCTCCCTATGCGGGTGACCAGAAGGCCATCGCCGCATACGAGGAAGCCGCCATTGAAGCGGGTCTCGATCCCAAGTCCGATTCTTTTGCCGACGAAGCGGCAGAGTCTGACATCGTGGCAAGCTATGTGGACGACGAAGGCGAAGTCCAGGAAGTTGACTACGGCAAGTACGAAGAAGAGCTTGAGGGCAGCGAGCCTGATCCCGCCGAGTACGGCTTCTGGGTTCCAGGTATTCCCACGCTGGTCGAAGACGGCCTTGACTCCATCCAGTGCGTTGACTGGCTGAAGGCCCTTATCCTCGATGGCATTATCGCCGGTGTCGGTGCCGTTCTCGGCTTCGTTCCCCAGATGCTCGTCCTGTTCTTGATGCTCGCGTTCTTGGAGTCCTGCGGTTACATGTCCCGCGTGGCCTTCATCCTTGACCGCGTGTTCCGTCGCTTCGGCCTTTCCGGCAAGTCGTTCATTCCGATCCTCATCGGTACCGGCTGCGGCGTTCCGGGCATCATGTCTTCCCGTACCATCGAGAACCAGAACGACCGCCGCATGACGGTTATGACCACGACGTTCATTCCCTGTGGTGCTAAGCTGCCCATCATTGCGCTGTTCGCCGGTGCCGTGTACGGCGGTGAGTGGTGGGTTGCCCCGAGCGCCTACTTCCTGGGCATCATCGCCATCCTGTGCTCGGGCATCATCCTGAAGAAGACCCGCTTTTTCGCAGGCGATCCCGCTCCGTTCGTTATGGAGCTTCCGGCTTACCACCTTCCCACCATCGGCGCTGTGCTGCGTAGCATGTGGGAGCGTGCATGGTCGTTCATCAAGAAGGCCGGCACCATCATCCTGGTGGCATCCATCCTTATCTGGTTTATCTCTGGTTACGGAATCACCGCAGAAGGCCTGGTTGCCGTTGAGGATCAGAGCGATTCCATCTTGGCGGTTATTGGCGGCGCAATCTGCTGGATCTGGGCTGGCCAGGGCTTCGGCGATTGGCAGGCGGCCTCCGCTACCATCACCGGTCTTATCGCGAAGGAAAACGTTGTTTCCACTTTCGGCATCCTCTACAACGGCGATGCTGGTTGGTATGCAAACGTACAGGCTGCGTTCACCTACTGCTCCGGTTACGCGTTCCTGGCATTCAACCTGCTGTGCGCACCTTGCTTCGCGGCAATGGGCGCCATCAAGCGCGAGATGAACAACCGCAAGTGGTTCTGGGCGGCAATCGGTTACCAGTGCGGCATCGCTTGGGTTGTTTCCCTGTGGATCTACCAGTTCGCCGGCTTGGCCATGGGCGAGGTTTCCTTCAACCCGTTCACGGCGGTGGCGATCGTTCTGTTCGCCGCATTCCTGTGGCTGCTCTTCCGTCCCAACAAGTGGCAGGGCAAGGTCGCAGCTCGTTCTGTTGACGAGGCGTAATCGAAGTTTCGGCTTAGTTGCGTAAACCGGCCGCGGGCTTGCCAGATGGTATGGTGAGTCCGCGGCCTTCGTGTTGTTGGAGAAGGAGTGGGTTCGACATGAACCTAGGGTCTGCCATAGTGCTGATCATCCTGGTTACAGTGGTGGTAGCGATCATCGCCAGTTGGGTGCGTGCCCATAAGCAGGGCAAGCACATCGCCTGCGACGAGTGCGGCGGATGCAGTGCGCACAACCCCGATCACTGTCCCTGCGCTGAAGACATGGTGAAGAAGATGGATGAAGCCGCACAGGCGGGGAAGGGCAAGTAGCTTCGAGCCGGTGGGTGCTTTCTTCCATGAGCGTATCTGACCCTATGTCTCGCTTCCGTCTGGCGAACTCCCTCTGCGAAGAACGCCGCTGTCCCACTGTCTGGTGAAGGCCGGCGGTAGAGATTGGCGGCAAAGAAGAAGCGGTGCCTCTCGTTTCGGCGAGGGGCACCGCTTCTGTGCTTTTATGTATGGCGGTTGCCGCGGTGGCTGCTAGAGACTCAAGAACAGCTCGTGGATGCGGTTGTCATCGTCGAGCTCCGGATGGAACGCCATGGCCAGTTGGTTTCCGTGCTGCACGGCAACCACGTTGCCTTCGTGCTCGGCGAGCACCTGCGTATCTCCGCAGACTTCGGTGATATAGGGCGCTCGGATAAACGTCATGGGCACATCGCCCAGGCTTCCGAACGATCCATGCGCGTGGAAGCTTCCCAGCTGCCGGCCGTACGCGTTGCGGCATACGGTGATGGGTAGTGTCTTGAAGCCCTGAACCTGAAGGCGCTCCTTCGCGGCGGTGGGGTTCAGGTTCTTCAGATCGCCAGTGCCCTCCACGTTTTGTGCCAGGAGGATAAGCCCTGCACAGGTGCCCAGCACGGGCATGCCCGACTCGATGCGCTCTTTCAGGGGGTCGAGAAGGCCGAGCTCGCGCAGGAGCTTGGCCTGGGTGGTGCTTTCCCCGCCGGGAAGGACCAGGCGGTCGAAGGGCTGGCCAAGGTCGGAGGCCTCGCGGATCTCGAAGCATTCCTCTCCCAGCGACTCGAGCTTTCTCCTATGCTCGATGAAGGCTCCCTGCAGAGCTAGGATGGCGGTAGCCATTAGCGACCGCGCTCTTCCATGATGAGCTCGATTTCATCGGCGTTGATGCCGACCATCGCTTCGCCCAGGTCTTCGGAAAGCTCGGCGATGAGCTTCGCATCGGTGTAGTTGGTAACGGCCTTCACGATTGCCTGAGCGCGCTTGGCGGGGTTGCCCGACTTGAAGATGCCCGAGCCCACGAACACGCCCTCGGCGCCAAGCTGCATCATCAGTGCAGCATCGGCAGGGGTTGCCACGCCGCCGGCGGCGAAGTTCACCACGGGGAGCTTGCCGTTCTCGTGCACGTAGCGCACCAGTTCCACCGGCACGGCCAGCTGTTTGGCTTCCTCGAACAGCTCGTCTTCGCGCAGGGACACCACGTGGCGGATCTGCGCGTTCATCTTGCGCATGTGGCGCACCGCTTGAACCACGTCGCCGGTTCCGGGTTCGCCCTTGGTGCGGATCATGGTTGCGCCCTCGGCGATGCGGCGAAGGGCTTCGCCCAGGTCACGTGCGCCGCAGACGAACGGCACGGAGAACTTGGTCTTGTCGATGTGGTAGGTGTCGTCGGCAGGGGAGAGCACCTCTGATTCGTCGATGTAGTCGATCTCGATGGCTTCGAGCAGCTGTGCCTCGACGAAGTGGCCGATGCGGCACTTCGCCATGACGGGGATGGAGACTGCCTCCTGGATGCCCTTGATCATCTTGGGGTCGCTCATGCGGGACACGCCGCCGGCCGCGCGGATGTCGGCGGGGATGCGCTCGAGGGCCATTACGGCGCATGCGCCTGCCTCTTCGGCGATGCGGGCCTGTTCGGGCGTGGTGACGTCCATGATCACGCCGCCTTTGAGCATCTGCGCCAGCTGGCGGTTGAGCTTGACCTGTTCTTCGGGGGTGTTTTCTGCTGCCATGGGATCATACGCCTTTCGGTTGATGGGATTTTGGTTCGGCTCATGACTTTAGGCGGCTTCTGATATTGCCGGTATATCCAAATAGCTCAATAATCGTATAGCCAGAATATAGCCAGTTGCGATATGTCCAGAAGCAGTCGGGGCGGCAATTCGGCCAGGGCGGAATCCATGGAAGGCGGCAAGTATGCTTACCTATTCCTTTGCGGAACGTGGGGAAACGGGACTCTACGAGTACCTGTACCTTTGCATTCGCCGTGACATCGAGCGCGGCGTTATCGTTCCCGGTGAAAAGCTCCCCTCCAAGCGCAGCTTCGCGCGCCATTTGGGAGTGAGCCTTATCACAGTCGAGGGCGCCTATGCCCAGCTCGTGGCCGAAGGCTATCTTCGCTCCGAGCCGCGCCGAGGCTACTATGCCTGCGACCTTTCTGCTGCCCGCCCGCATCCGAACGTGGGCGTTCGCAGCGCCGACGCTTCCTTCGCGTCTGATTCGGAGCTGCCGGAAGAGGGCTTGGCGGAGGCCTATGCCAGCCTGGCGGGACGGAAAGCCGGCGCCCCTTCCAAAGGCGGGCTGGTGGCCGATTTCACCGGGGGTTCTTCGCCTACCGCTCTGTTCCCCTATTCCGCCTGGGCGAAGTCGGTCCGCGAGGCGTTGACCTGCGAAGCGGAGCGCTCGCTGGTGGGGGATGTCGGGTCGGCGGGAACCGCGCGGCTGCGGCAGGTTATCGCAGGCCACCTGAAGGGCTTTCGTGGCATGGAGGTGGACCCGGACTGCATCGTTATCGGCGCCGGGTCGCAGGTTCTGTACAACTGGATAATCCAGCTGCTGGGGCGCGGCTTGCGCTACGGCGTTGAGGACCCCGGCTACGTTCGGCTGACGCAGATCTACCGAGCCAACGACGTGCGCCTTTCGGCGGTGGGCATGGACAGCCAGGGGGTCTGCCTCGACTCGGTGCGCAGCCAAGGGGTGGATGTTCTGCACATCATGCCCTCGCATCAGTATCCTACCGGCTTGGTAACCTCGGTCAGCAGGCGCTACGAGCTGCTGGGTTGGGCATCGGAGGGCGAGGGGCGCTACCTGGTGGAAGACGACTACGATTGCGAGTTCCGCCTTACCGGGCGCCCCATCCCCTCGCTCCAGAGCATCGATGCCTTGGGCAAGGTGGTGTACACCAACACCTTCACCAAGAGCTTGGGGCCGGCGTTTCGCATCGGGTACATGGTACTTCCACCGCAGCTGGCGAAGCGCTTCCGCGAAAAGCTCGGGTTCTATTCCTGCACCGTAAGCGCCATAGACCAGCTGGCCCTGGCGCGCTTCATCGAAAGCGGCGACTACGAGCGGCACGTGAACCGCATGCGCACCCATTACCGGGACGTGCGCGATGCCCTGATAGGGTCGCTGCGCGCATCCCGCCTGGCCGAACGCATGACGATAGAGCGGCAAGACGCTGGCATCCATTTCCTGCTGGGCATCGAGGCGCCCAGGCAAACCGGCTGCTTGGAATGGGAGCGCGCGTTCGAGCGGCAGTGCGCAGAGGCCGGCGTGCGCATACGCCCCCTTTCGTCGTTTTGCATGGATAGCGAAAACGCCGCACCGGCAGATTGCTCGGTGCGGCGTTTCGTGGTGAGCTACAGCGGCATGGACGCAGCGTGCGCCCCTGAGGCCGTTGGGGTGTTGGAGCAGGCGGCAGAAGCCGCCGACGGCCTTATTCCTCGATAAGGCGGAAGTAGATGGTCTTCACGCCGGAGCCCTCGTTTTCCTTCACGCTCTTGCTCTCGAAGTAGCCGAGTGACTCGATGAACGGGACGAACTTCTTGAAGCCGAAGTTGCGCGTGTCGAAGTCGGGTAGGCGACGGGCCAGGCGTGCGCCCAGGCTGCTGGAGTGGATCCAGCCATCGTCGCCGCTGAACTCCTCGGCTATCTCGCGCAGGGCGTTTTCCACGGCGATGATGTCCGATCCGCTCCCCAGCTCTTCGGATGGCTGCTCGTTGTGCTGCTCGTGGTCGGCGGCATTTTGGCGCGCTGTCTTTTCCGCTGCGCGATCGTCGTTGGCGTTCTCGTCTTCATGCTGGCCGGCGCGCTGCTTCTTTTCCGTCTTCGGGGCCTCGGCCTTGCGGTTGCCCTTCGCAAGCTCGGTGCTTGGCTGCTCGGTTTTCGCGAGGGCATGCGAGACGGACTGCTTCTTCCTCGAAGACGGTTTCTTCTTGGCTTTGCTGGCCGATTCCTTGTTCGCCTTGTAGATAAGGTCCAGGTAGACGAACTTGTTGCAGGCGCTGATGAACGCGCGCGGGGTTTTCTGCTCGCCCATGCCCATGACGTACATCTCGGATTCGCGCAGGCGGGAGGCCAGGCGCGTGAAGTCGCTGTCGGAGGAAACGATGCAGAACGCATCGAGGTTCTTCTGGTACAGCAGGTCCATGGCGTCGATGATCAGCGCCGAGTCGGAGGAGTTCTTGCCGGTGGTGTTGCTGTACTGCTGGATGGGCTGGATGGCGTTGTCCAGGAGCTCGGTCTTCCACGAGTTCAGGAGCGAAGTGGTCCAGTTGCCGTAGATGCGCTTGTATATCAGGTTGCCCAGGCTGCTGGCCTCTTGCAAGATGATGTTCACGTATTTGCTCGACACGTTCTCGGCATCTATGAGAACGGCGATCTTGAGTTCTTTGTCCATGCGGTCCCTTTCAGGTAGGTCGCATGCCTCCTTGGGGCGCGGCCGGCACAAACGCCCACCGCCGAACGGCAAGCGGACGCGCTGCGGGCTGCCGCCTGGCGGCCCTTATTCGATGAACATGGCGTCGCCGAAGGAGAGCATGCGGTATTTGTGTTTGATGGCGTGACGGTACGCTTTCATCACGTTGTCGCGGTTGGAGAAGGCGCTTACGAGCATCATCAGCGTGCTGCGCGGCACGTGGAAGTTGGTGATCAGGGCATCCACCACCTTGAACTCGTAGCCGGGCAGGATGAACAGGCTCGTTGCCTCGCGATTGCGCGGCAGCACCTGGCCAGCCGCTTCGTCCCAGGCGCTTTCCAGGCTGCGCACGCTGGTGGTGCCCACTGCGATGACGCGCCCGCCGTTTGCCTTGGTGCGCTTGATGGCCTCGACGGTCTTCTCGGGCACGGTATAGCGCTCGGTGTGGATCTGGTGGTCGCGCGGGAACTCCTCGTCCACGATGCGGAAGGTGTCCAGGCCAACCTCCAGGTGCACCGTTTCCCAGTCGATGCCCTTTTCCTTGATGCGCTCGATGAGCTCGGGCGTGAAGTGCAGGCCGGCCGTGGGCGCGGCAGCGCTGCGCTCTTCGCGGCTGAACACGGTTTGGTACAGCTCTTCGTCGCCCGCGTAGTTCTTGATGTAGGGCGGAAGGGGAGTGTGCCCTGCACGGTGCAGCGCGTCGTCGAGCGAGGGAAGCGTAGTGGTGAGCCGTGCCAGGCGTTCGCCCTTCTCGGCGTTCTCGACCCAGTCGATGACCTCGGCGGAGAGCACCACCTCGCCGTCCTTGTCGGTGAAATCCACCAGCGCGCCGGTGCCGGGCTTCAGGCGCTTGCCGGGACGGACCAACACCTCCCAGATGGCGGAGGACCCGGTTTTCGGCTCAATGTCGAAGCGCTCGCGCAGCAGGAACACCTCGGCCTGGCCGCCGGTGTTGCGCTTGGTGCCCAGGAGGCGTGCCGGCATGACGCGCGTCTCGTTGGCGACCAGCAGGTCGCCCGGCTTCAGGTGGTTGATGATGTCGCGGAATATCTCGTCGTGCAGGGCGCCGTTCGCGCGCTTCATCACCAGCATGCGGCAGCCGTCGCGCTCGGCTGCGGGCTCTTGGGCGATAAGCTCTTCGGGCAGGTCGTAGTCGAAGTCGTCGGTGCGCATGTTCATCAGTTTCTCTCGTTTCTGTTGTGCCTTGGCGGCCTTGCGTGCAGCCTTGCGCTCGGCGCGCTCGGCCGCGGCCTCTGCATCGGAGTAGGCGCAGCCGCAGTAGTTCTGGCGGTACATGCCAAGCTCGCGGCTGCGGACGGTTGCCTGCGGGTAGAAGGGGCGGAAGTCCTGGAACACCGCCTGAAGCTCGGGGTAGGGGGCTGCGGCGCGCTCCAGCTCCTGGGCGATAACCTGCGTGTACTGGTAGGGGCTTACCGCAAGGGTGGTGCCTATGCCCTCGAAGTCGTGCTCGTGCGCGTAGCGCGCCAGTTCCTCCAGGCGGATGCGGTAGCAGGCGCGGCAGCGGTTCTCCCGGTTCTCGGCCGTGCCGTCCCAGGCCCTCTTGACGGCTTGCTGCCAGAGCTCGGGCCTGTAGGGGCCCTCTATCACAGGGATGTTCTGGGTCCGGGCCCAATCGAGCAGGGTTTGCAGGCGATGGTCGTATTCGGAGGCGGGGGCTATGTTGGAATTGAGGTAGGCGATGGTTATGTCGTGCCCGGCTTCTGCCAGGATGCGCGTAGGCTCCAAAGAGCACGGCCCGCAGCAGGCGTGAAGTAGTAATTTCATAGGATCGTCTGATGCTCCTTCCAACGTCTTCTATACTAGCACCTGATCTATTCCAGGCAGACCATGGAAGGAATGCCCACAATGCCCCAACGCAGCTACAAGGCCGTGTTCTTCGACCTTGACGGAACGCTTCTGCCCATAGACATGGACGCTTTCCTGAAGCAGTACTTCGCCGACATATCGGCCTTCGCGCAGGAGCGCGGCTACGACCCGCAGCGCTTCGTGCATGCACTGGGCGCCGGCGTGCGCAACATGGTCGATGCCGAGGGCGGCAGGAACTGCGAGCGCTATTGGAGCACCTTCATGGAGCTGATGGGCGAAGGCAGCCTGGAAGAGTACCAGCGCTTCATGGACGAGTACTACGACGTGCATTTCGGCCGTCTGGGCGCCCTGGTGCCCAACCCCAACCCCGATGCCGCGCGCGCCGTGGCTGCGCTGCGCGAAAAGGGCTACACGCTGTTCCTTACCACCATGCCGCTGTTCCCGCGCGCCGCGGTGGAGAAGCGCTTGGAGTGGGCGGGCGTTCCGGCAAGCTCGTTTGCCCGCATCACCACCTACGACAATTCCACCAGCACCAAGCCGCACCTTGCCTATTACCAGGAGAACCTGGAAGCTGCGGGCCTTCCTGCAAGCCAGGTGCTGATGGTGGGCAACAATACCCGCGAAGACCTGGCTGCCATGAGGCTGGGATGCGACGGGTTCCTGGTAACCGACTGGCTGCTGGACCCCGACGGGTTCGACATCGATTCGGTCAAGCACGGCAGCTTGGCCGAGTTCGCCCAGTTCGCCGAAGAGCTTCCGGAGTGTGAGTAGATGGCCCTGTTCGAGTACCACGTAGACGCCCAGTGCGGCCATGCCCGCGCCGGCCATTTCGAAACAGCCCATGGCACGGTGGAAACGCCGCTGTTCATGCCGGTGGGTACCAGCGCCACGGTGAAGGGCATCCGCCCGCAGATGCTCAAAGAGCTGGGCTCGCAGATCGTTCTTTCCAATACGTACCACCTGGCCATGCGTCCCGGCGCCGACCTGGTGGCGGAGGCCGGCGGCCTGCACAAGTTCTGCGCCTACGACGGCCCGATGCTCACCGATTCGGGCGGCTTCCAGATTTTCAGCCTGGAGGACACGCGCAAGCTCGACGACGACGGCGTCACTTTCAAGTCCATCTACGACGGCGACAAGATTCGCTGGACCCCGGAGCAGAACATGGAGATCCAGCAGAAGCTGGGTGCCGACATAATCATGCAGCTGGACCAGTGCCCGCCGTATCCGGCCACACGCGAGTTCGTTGCGCGCGCGGTTGACCTTTCGGCCATGTGGGCCAAGCGCTGCCTTGCCGCCCACACCCGCGAAGACCAGGCGCTGTTCGGCATCTGCCAGGGCGGCATGAACCTGGACCTGCGCCTGGAGTCTATCCGCCGCCTGCGCCAGATAGGCCAGGAAAGCCTTGCGGCGGGGCACAAGGACTTCGCCGGCTTCGGCATCGGCGGCTATTCGGTGGGCGAAAGCCACGAGACCATGTTCGAGACGCTCGGCGAAGTTGCCCGCGCCCTGCCCGAGAACAAGCCCCGCTACCTTATGGGTGTGGGCAACCCCACCACCTTGGTGCGCGCGGTCCACGAAGGCGTGGACATGTTCGACTGCGTGCTGCCCACGCGCACGGCCCGCATGGGTACGGCATTTTCCAGCCAGGGCCGCATGAACATGCGCAACGCCAAGTACGTGCACGACTTCGGCCCGCTCGACGCGCAGTGCGATTGCCCCACGTGCCGAACCCACAGCCGTTCCTACATCCGCCACCTGGTGAAGCAGAACGAGATGCTGGGCAGCGTGCTGCTGAGCATCCACAACCTGTACTTCCTGCTGCATCTTATGGACACCGCCCGCGCGGCCATCAAGGCCGGCGCCTTCGAGGAGTTCTACCAGGACTGGATGAACTCGCCGGCTGCCAACGACTACTAAGCGCTCACCCCCCCCTACGAAAGCGAGCATCATGGCGCACAGCGAAAAGCAACCCCAGAAAAGCGACTTCCAGAAGACCCAGGAGAAGATCATGGAAGGCCTGCCCCCCATCAACATCGGGGCGCTGTTCATGCCTCCTATCTGGGGTGCGGCCAACGGCATCTGGCTTGCCATCCTGTACTACCCGGTGTGGCTTCTGATGGACAACCTTCTGTACGGCGCGTACAGCAACCCCCAGCCGCTTACCGTCGGCCTGGCGGTGCTGGCTGCGGTTGCGCTCGCCTTCGTGACGGTGGTGTTCGCCCGTGCGGGGCAGGGCTATGCCTGCCAGCGCGCGCTGAAGATGGGCAAGACCAAGGAAGAGTACCTGGCAAGCCAGCGGAAGTGGGCCGTTGCCATGGTGATCGTGGCCGTGGTGATGATCGTCGCCGCCACCTACTACAACCTTGTTATCCGTCCCACGCTGGGGGCCTAGCATGAAGCGCATCGCCGTGTTCTTCGTGGGCAACCGCCTTATGCTCGACGACGGGGTGGGGCCCGCCGCCTACGACCTTATCAACGAGGAGTACGTTGTCCCCGAGAACGTGGATCTGTTCGACGTGGGCTGCATGAGCCTGGACATGGTGGGCAAGGTGAACGACTACGACTTCATGATCTCGGTGGACGCGGTGGACGATTCCGGCGAGGAGCCGGGAACGGTGTTCCGCTACCAGCCGCACGACATCGCCCGCACGTGCGGTGCCCGCACCTCGCTGCACGACACGCGCCTGGCCGACCTGTTCGATGCCGCGCTGCTCCTGGGCTATTCCTGCGAGGGCATGTGCTACGGCATGCAGGTGCAGAACCTTGAGCCGGTCGATTTCGTGGAGGGGCTTACCCCCCAGGTGAACGAGCGCCTGCCGTTTCTGGCCGAATCCGTGATAGCCGAACTGGTGCGCCAGGGCTGCGAGGTGCGCCGGCGCGACGGCAAGCCCCTGCCCAAGCTCGAGGCGTAGCGGGGCTGTGCCGCGGGGCTTTCGGCCTTGCGCGTGGCGCTCGGCGATGTTGCCTTGTTCCGGCTCGATGCCCGGCAACCCGCCACGGCGTTTCGGCTGCTTGCCCGAGCCGCGCCAGCCGCCGTGGCCCGTGCGATGTGGCGGCGCCGTAGAAATGTTCGCCAATCGAAATAAACTTCTGCTAAGCACCTGCAACGGTGCTATAGTTGCAGTCACTGAAAAGCGTAGACGAGGAAGAGTAGGGACGAATCCTTCCCACAGAGAGCTGGCGGTTGCTGGAAGCCAGCGGTTGGACGGTCCGAAAGGCGCCTCTGAGCTGTTCTGCCTGAACATTCGCCATTCTCCACGGACGATCTCCGGGGCGGTGGCGGGCTAGTAGGCTGAATCGGTGGCCCCGTTACCGGTCGGTGGGAAACGAACGTCCCCCTTGCTTGTGGTCCTGATGCAGTCTGCTGCACAGGATTTTTTTATGCGCGGGTTCGCCCGCGAGCATGAGCCCACAAGAGCCCGAAAGAAAGGGGCGTGATCAGATGCGCAGCGATGCTATCAAGAAAGGCCTTGCGCGTGCACCGCACCGAAGCCTGCTGAAGGCCGACGGCCTGACCGACGAGGAGCTGGAGCGTCCTCTCATCGCCGTTATCTCTTCCACCAACGACGTTATCCCCGGCCACAACCATCTGGACAAGATCGCCGATGCCGTCAAGGCCGGCGTGCGCATGGCCGGCGGCACCCCCTTGGAGGCAACCACCATCGGCGTGTGCGACGGCATTGCCATGAACCACGACGGCATGCACTACTCGCTCACCAGCCGCGAGGTAATCGCCGACTCCGTGGAATGCGTGGTGAAGGGCCATGCCTTCGACGGCCTGGTGCTTATCCCCTCCTGCGACAAGGTCGTTCCCGGCATGCTGCTTGCGGCCTGCCGCCTGAACATCCCCACGGTGCTGGTTTCCGGCGGCCCCATGCTCGCCGGCCACGACAAGTGCGGCAACCAGACCGACCTGAACAGCCTGTTCGACGCCGTGGGCCAGGTAACCGCCGGTACCATGACCGAAGAGGAATGCAAGTGGCTTGAGAACACGGCGTGCCCAACCTGCGGCAGCTGCTCGGGCATGTTCACCGCGAACTCCATCTGCTGTTTGTCCGAGGGCCTGGGCATCGCCCTTCCCGGCAACGGCACCGTTCCGGCCGTGTACTCCGAGCGCATCCGCCTGGCGAAGCATGCCGGCATGAAGGTCATGGAGCTGGTGGAAAAGGACATCACCGCGCTCGACATCATCAACGAGCACTCCATCCGCAACGGCATGGCGCTCGACATGGCCTTCGGCGGCTCCACCAACACCATGCTGCACCTTACCGCCATCAGCCATGCGGCAGGCTGCCCCATCACCATGGACGACTGGGATGAGGTTTGCCGCCAGGTTCCCAACATCACGCGCATCGCCCCGGCGGGCCCGCTGCATATCGAGGACCTGAACGCTGTCGGCGGCATCCCCGCCATCATCGGCGAGCTGGGCCGCCACGGCCTGCTCGACGGCGAGGCCACCACGTGCCATGGCTCCATGGCCGAGTGGATCAAGGAATGCCCCGAGGTCGACGGCGAAGTGGTCCGCACCGTGGAAAACGCCTACAGCCCCTACGGCGGCCTGCGCGTTATGCACGGCAACCTTGCGCCCGACCGCGGCGTGGTGAAGCAGTCGGCCGTTTCCGACGACATGCGCAAGCATCGCGGCCCGGCACGCGTCTTCGAGTCCGAGGAGCAGGCCTGCGAGGCCATCTTCGGCGGCAAGATCAACGCCGGCGACGTGGTTGTTATCCGCTATGAGGGCCCTGCAGGCGGCCCGGGCATGCGCGAGATGCTCACGCCCACCAGCGCCATCTGCGGCATGGGCTTGGACAAGTCCGTTGCCCTCATCACCGACGGGCGCTTCTCCGGCGCCACCAAGGGCCCCGCTATCGGCCACGTGAGCCCCGAGGCTGCGGCGGGCGGTCCTATCGCACTCGTTCACGAAGGTGACATCATCGACATCGACATCGATGAGGGCACCCTTACGCTAGAGGTTTCCGACGAAGAGCTTGAGGCCCGCCGTGCGGCGTGGGTCAAGCCCGAGCCCAAGTACCAGGTTGGCGTCCTTGCTCGCTATGCCAAGCTGGTTTCCAGTGCAGATAAGGGGGCATATTTCGGATGAGCATAATCGACAAGGAGTATGAGGCCAAGATGGGTCTTGGCCCCCATACCGAAAAGCAGGGCAAGAAGATGCTCGGCGCAGAGGCCATCATCGCCTCGCTCGAGGCCGAAGGCGTAGACACCGTCTTCGGTTACCCGGGTGGCCAGGCCATCAAGATCTACGACGCCCTGTACGACTCAGAAAAGATCAACCACGTGCTGGCCCGCCACGAGCAGGGCGCGACGCACGAAGCCGACGGCTACGCCCGCGCCACGGGCAAGCCCGGCGTCGTCATCGTCACCTCCGGCCCTGGCGCCACCAACACGGTAACCGGCATCGCCACGGCCTACATGGACAGCGTGCCCATGGTGGTCATCACCGGCCAGGTTCCGCGCAGCGTCATCGGCACCGATGCGTTCCAGGAGTCCGACATCGTGGGCATCACCATGCCCATCGTGAAGCACAGCTACCTGCTGCAGAGCTGCGAGGACATGACCAGGACCTTCCGCGAGGCCTTCTACATCGCCAACTCCGGCCGCCCCGGCCCGGTGCTCATCGACATCCCGTCCGACCTTGCCGGCGCGGAGATGGTGTTCGAGTACCCCGAGGACGTGCTCATCCCCTCGTACAAGCCCACGGTGAAGGGCAACCTGCGCCAGATCCGCCAGGCTACCGAGATGATGAGGGAAGCCGAGCGCCCGGTGCTCTACATCGGCGGCGGCATCATCGCCTCCCATTCCGAGGAAGAGCTGCTGGCCGTTGCGGAAAAGCTGCAGATCCCGGTTGTGAACACCCTGATGGGCAAGGGCGCCTTCCCGGCGTCGAACCCGCTGAACCTGGGCTTGGTGGGCATGCACGGCTCCATGTACGCCAACTACGCGGTTACCAACGCCGACCTGCTCATCGCGGTGGGCGCCCGCTTCTCCGACCGCGTTACCGGCAAGCTGGCCGACTTCGCGCCGGATGCCAAGGTCATCCATGTTGACGTGGACCCGGCGGAGATCGGCAAGAACCGCGTTCCGCAGATCCCCATCGTGGGCGATGCGAAGGTGGTGCTCTCCGGCATCAACGACCAGCTCGAGCAGAACGGCTACGAGCCCAAGACGGCGGAATGGCTGGAGCGCATCGAGGGCTGGCGTTCGCGCCACCCGTTCTACAGCCCGGGCTACGCCACGATGAACGGCACCATCTCTCCCGAAGGTGCGTTGGACCTGCTCTCCGGTTTGCTTGACCCGCAGAGCTCCATCGTCACCACCGAGGTCGGCCAGCACCAGATGTGGGCCGCCCAGCACATCGACCGCGATGTGCCGCGCACCTTCCTTTCCAGCGGCGGCTTGGGCACCATGGGCTTCGGCTTCCCCGCAGCCATCGGCGCCAAGGTTGCCTTCCCGGAAAAGGAAGTCGTCTGCATCGCGGGCGACGGCTCGTACCAGATGAACGTGCAGGAGATGGCCACCGCCGCCATCAACGGCATCAACGTGAAGGTGCTGCTCATGAACAACTCCGCCCTGGGCATGGTGCATCAGTGGCAGGGCCTGTTCTACAACGAGCGCTACAGCGAGACGATCCTGCCCGACAGCCCCGACTTCGTGAAGCTGTGCGAGGCGTACGGTTGGGGCGGCAAGCGCATTGCCCAGCCCGAGGAGCTTGAAGAGGGCATGAAGTGGCTGCTGGCCTACGACGGCCCGGCGCTGCTGGACATGCGCTTCGACCGCTCCGAGAACGTGTTCCCGATGGTTGCCCCCGGCGCGCCGCTCGATGACATCATCGGCGCCATCAACGTGGGCCCCATCTCCGACATGCTGGAAGGCTTCGAGAGCTTGCCGTACGCAAATGCCGCCGAGGCCAATGCAGCCTTGCACGCCGGCGAGAACAAAGAAGGGGGTCGTTAAGATGAGCGAACCGCAAAGGCATATCCTCTCCGTTCTGGTAGAGAACAAGTCGGGCGTGCTCAGCCGCGTAACCGGCCTCATCTCCCGCCGCGGCTTCAACATCGAGTCGCTTTCGGTAGGCCCCACTGAAGATGTGACGCTTTCGCGCCTCACCATCATCATGATCGCCGACGACACGGCATATGAGCAGATCACCAAGCAGCTGCACAAGCTCATCAGCGTGCACAAGATCACCGACCTCACGCAGGAGAAGGCGATCGAGCGCGAGCTGGTGCTGTTCAAGGTGCACGCCAACCCCGAGCGCCGCAGCGAGATCATCGAGATCGCCAACGTGTTCCGCGCCAACATCGTGGACGTGGGCAAGAGCTCGCTCACCATCGAGGTGACGGGCACCGAGTCGAAGATCGCCGGCATGGAAGACCTGCTGCGCGCCTACGGCATCAAGGAGATAATCCGTACGGGTATAATTGCAATGTCCCGCGGCTCGAAGGTCAGCTAAGCTGCCCGCCGCAGATGCAATTCGCCATATAGTAAACAGTCAGTCATTAGAAGAAGGGATGAATCATGGCTGTAACCATCTATTACGAACAGGACGTCGATCCTAAGGTAATCCAGGGAATGAAGGTAGCCATCATCGGTTACGGTTCCCAGGGTCACGCACATGCGCTGAACCTGAAGGATTCCGGTGTTGACGTTCGCGTTGGCCTTCGTGAGGGCTCCAAGAACTGGGCTGTCGCTGAAGAGGCCGGCCTGAAGGTTACCACTATGGATCAGGCTGCCGAGGAAGCAGACTTCATCATGATCCTCGTTCCCGACGAGCTTCAGCCCAAGGTGTACAAGGAGCACGTCGAGGCTCACCTCAAGGCAGGCAACACCCTGGCCTTCGCCCATGGCTTCAACATCCACTACGGCTACATCAAGGCTCCCGAGGACGTCAATGTCGTCATGTGCGCCCCCAAGGGCCCTGGCCACATCGTTCGCCGTCAGTTCACCGAGGGCTCTGGCGTGCCTGATCTGGCTTGCGTATACCAGGATGCAACCGGCAACGCTTGGGACATCATCATGTCCTACTGCTGGGGCGTTGGCGGTGCCCGTTCCGGCATCATCAAGGCAACCTTCGCCCAGGAAACCGAGGAAGACCTCTTCGGCGAGCAGGCAGTTCTGTGCGGCGGCCTGGTAGAGCTGGTGAAGGCCGGCTTCGAGACCCTGACCGAGGCAGGCTATCCGCCCGAGCTGGCATACTTCGAGTGCTACCACGAGATGAAGATGATCGTCGACCTCATGTACGAGAGCGGCATCCACTTCATGAACTACTCCATCTCCAACACTGCTGAGTACGGCGAGTACTACGCTGGCCCCAAGGTCATCAACGAGCAGTCCCGCGAGGCCATGAAGCTTATCCTGAAGCGCATCCAGAACGGCGAGTTCGCCAAGGAGTTCGTTGCCGACTGCGAGAACGACCACAAGTGGCTCCTCGAGCAGCGTGAGGCCATCAACACCCACGAGATCGAGACCACTGGCGCCAAGATCCGCGAGATGTTCTCTTGGGTGAAGTCCGCTGAGTAGTTCCTGCTCAAGGCTTTACAACCTCTGAACGAGAAGAAACCGCCTTCGGGCGGTTTCTTTTTTTGCGGTATGGGGTTGTACGGGGTAGGAGATTGGCGGCGTGCGGCTGGCAGGTTGGGCATGCCGTGTGGGACGCGCGGGACGTGCGGAACCCGGTGTTGCGGTGGGCGGTGTCTGGTGCGCCCTGGTTGGAGGAGCCTGCCGGGGCTTCCCGCCGCCCCGCCTACTCGTAGCTGATGTGGAAGGTGGAAGGGTCCTCGTCTTCGCGGGGCAGCCAGGCAGGCGGCACGTCGTGGTTGCAGGCGAAGGTGATGAAGTCCTTCTGCGCGGCGGTGAGCATGTCGTCGGCGCGATGGATAAGGTAGATCTTATGGAAGTCGCGCGGGATGCCTTCGATGGGGATGCACACCACGTCGCTGAACGCCTTCACCAGGAAGGAATAATCCACCAGGGCAACCGTTGTATCGCTGGCGGAAACGATGGAGCACGCGGTGATCTCCTCGCGGAAGCGCCCCTCCACTTCCAGGTCGTAGCGCTTTGCATATTCCATAACCTGGTCGTGCGGCGGGCAGCCGTCCGCGTACGTGAAGATGCGGTGCCCCTTCAGCTCCTCGAGCTTGATGGAGGAGCGATTCGCCAGCGGATTGTCCTCGTTCACAGCAACGATGAGTTCCTGTGACCAGAAGGGGATGTACTCAAGGCCTTCCGGTGCATCGGGCATCTTGGTGGCGAAGGTAACGTCCAGGCTTCCTGCCGCCAAATCGTGCAGCAGAGTGGAGCTGAACCCTTGGTGGACCTTCACGGAAGTTGAATCGTCCAAATGGGCGCGGAAGGCACGCATCATGCGCGACCATTCCTCGTTCTGGATGGAGAAGGGAACGCCGATGCGCAGCATCTCCACCTTGCTGTTTACCATAACCTGCACGCGCTGGCGGCCGGTTTCGATGTTCTTCAGTGCTAGCGAGGCGTAGCGGTAGAATTCCTTGCCGTAAGGCGTGAGCAGGAACGTGCTGCCGTTCTTGGTGAACAGCGGGGCCCCCAAATCGGATTCCAGGTTGGAGATGGCCAGCGAAAGCGTGGAGCGCGCGATGGAGAGCGATTTCGCGGTGTTGGCGAAATGCTTCGAGTCGGCCAAGCTGATGAAATATTTCAGATGCGAAAGGTTCATTGCTCTTCCTTACCTGCGCTTTTACGTGCTGTATATCTTACCGTTCGAGAATACCAAACACTTGCCGTTTTCCGCGAAAGTGCGCCTATTTTTCAGCAGCGCCGGCCTTGAGCTCGGCAGGGCAGCTGGGGCACAGGTCGCTGATGAAGCAGTCGGCGCACTTGGGGCGGCGCGCAATGCAGAACTCGCGCCCGAACAGCACCCATTGGTGGTTCACCGGGCCCCAGTACTCGCGCGGGTAGAGC
>CAVFYB010000001.1:38601-46080 GCA_963626845.1 Bacteroidaceae bacterium
TATCGGCCACGTCCTCGACGTTCGCCTGCGCCATGGCCTGCGGGGTGGGGTACTTCGCGAACAGCGCGGGCGTTACCTTGTTCACCCCGGCGTCGGTGGTTTGGGCGGAAAGCAGCACGGCGATGGTGAGGGTGAACGGCGTGGTGTAGTGCAGGGCGCATTCGCCGCGGCCGTAGTACGCGTACATGCGGTCGGCTATCTGGATGGCGCGGGCCAGCTTTTCGGCTTTCTTCTCGCGTGGCATGCTTCATCCTTTCCTTTGCTGGCGGGCGGGGCTTCCCGGGGGCGCCAGCGGTTGCTTGCTTAGGGCCGCCTGACTTCGCGGTGCATCGCCCGCGGCGTGGGCGGCTGGGCGCGTGCGGGCATGTGGTTTTCGGCCCGAAGCCTGTTTCAAGCTGATTATAGAGCGCGATGGGCTACCCTTGTACCAGCTGCCCTGTTGCAGCTTTTCTGCGTTACGGGAAAGGAGCGCCATGCTCATCGATATGCTCTCTGCCCAGCTGGCCAAGTCCGGCGCGCTTGCCGATGCTTGGGAGAAGTTGGACGCCGCCGAAGACGCCACCATAGGCGTTGCCTCTTCGGCCCGCCCGTTCCTGGTAGCAGCGCGCTTCGTGCGCGACCCGCGAGCCACCTTGGTGGTGTGCGCGGGCGAAGATGCCGCGGAGGCGTTCGCCCGCACGGTGGCCGCCTTTGTGGGCGAAGAGCGCGTGCTGCGCTTCGCCGACTACTCGGGCAACCCGTTCTCTCTGGACGCGCCGGCCCAGCCCCGCTTGCACGGCACGCGCCTGCGGGCGCTGTGGGCCTTGCAGGCCGGCCAGCCCGTTATCGTGGTTGCCTCGGCGCGGTCCCTTCTGCGGCGCATCGCCCCGGCGGCGGCGAACATCGCCCAGCCGTTGAGCCTTAGTGTGGGCGCAGACCTTTCCGAAAATCCCCAGCGCGGCGTTGCCGGCTTCGACGACCTTGAGCGCTGCCTGGTTTCCATGGGCTATCAGAACACGGGGGAGCTGGACGGCCCGGGCACGTTCTGCGTGCAGGGCGGCGCCATCGACGTGTTCCCCGGCAACCTGCCGTTCCCCGTGCGCTTGGATTTCTTCGGTGATGAGTTGGACGAGATCCGCCGCTTCCTGCCCTCTACCGGGCAGACCATTTCCTCCCTGGAATCGGTTGACCTGTTTCCTGTGCGCGAGTTCTGCGTGGACGACGCCTCGCTTCGCCATGCCACGCGGGCAATCGCGAAGGGGGCTGAAACGAACCCCGACAAGCGCGAGCTGTTGGAGCGCCTGGAAGACGATTCCCGCGAGCTGCCCGACCTGATGGCGGCGTACCTGCTGGAGGGCACCGCAACGGTGGGGGACTACCTTCCCGCCGATGCGCTCACCGTGCTCATAGAGCCGCGCTCGCTGGTGGACGATGCCATGCACGCGCACGACGAGCTTTCCAAGCGCTGCGTCGGCACCTCCATCCCGGTGAGCGACCTGTACGTGGGACCTGCCGAGTTGGACTTCGGCAAGAACCCGCGGGCCACCTATGTTTCCATCATGCGCGTGGGCGCCCAGATAGACAGCGAGCTGGTGGTGAAGCGCGTCGACGTTGCGGGCGACCCCGACAAGCTGTTCGGCCGGCTGCGCTCGTTGGCTGAAACCGGCTTTGCCGTGGTGTTTTCCGTGCCGCATTTCCGGGCGCGTCAGGAAATGAAGCTTTCCCTTGTTGACCTGGGCATTCCCATCAATGAGGTTTTGGACGTGACCGGCGATGCCTCCGCCAAGCTCAAGCGCGGCCAGGTGAACATCGTGGATGTGGACATCCCGTTGGGCATGATATTCCCGGCGGCGAAGATGGCGCTGGTGTCGCTTTCCGACACGCAGGGCTCCATGGCCACGCGCAAGCGCTCGCGCGTCGACGTTACCGAGATCACCTTCCCCTTCAAGCCGGGCGACTACGTGGTGCACGCGGCGCACGGTGTGGCGTTCTTCCGCGATATCGTCCGCCAGGATGTGGGCGGATCCGAACGCGACTACCTGCTGCTTGAATACGCCGAGGGTGACAAGCTGTATGTGCCGGTGGAACAGTTGGACCGCGTTACCCGCTATGTGGGCCCGGAAGGCGCATCGCCCAGGCTCACGCGCCTGAACACCTCCGACTGGAGCCGTGCCATGGCCAAGGCGCGCAAGGCAACGAAGCAGCTGGCGTTTGACCTGGTGGACGTGTACACGCGCCGCGCCTCCACTCAGGGCTACCGCTACCACGAGGACACGCCGTGGCAGCGCCAGATGGAGGAAAGCTTCCCCTATCAGGAAACGCCCGACCAGCTGGCCGCCATCGCCGACATCAAGGCCGACATGCAATCGCCGCGCCCGATGGACCGCCTGGTGTGCGGCGATGTGGGCTTCGGCAAGACCGAGGTGGCGCTGCGCGCGGCGTTCAAGGCGACGCAGGACAACAAGCAGGTTATGGTGCTGTGCCCTACCACCATCCTGGCGCAGCAGCACTACTCCACGTTCAAGGAGCGCTTCGAGCCCTTCGACGTGAAGGTGGAGGTGCTCTCGCGCTTCCGCACGCCCGCGCAGCAGAAGGAGGCGCTGGCGGGCTTTGCCGACGGCAGCGTATCCGTTTTGGTGGGCACGCATCGCCTGCTCTCGCGCGACGTGAACCCGCACGACTTGGGCCTGGTGATCATCGACGAGGAGCAGCGCTTCGGCGTGGCGCACAAGGAACAGCTGAAGAACATGCGCGAGTCCATCGACGTGCTCACGCTTTCGGCAACGCCCATCCCGCGCACCATGCAGATGGGGCTTTCCGGTGTGCGCGACATGAGCCTGATCCTCACGCCGCCCGATGACCGCCGCCCGGTGGAGGTGCACGTGGGCGAGTGGGACCCCGATGTGGTGAGCGATGCCATCCGCCGCGAGCTGCAGCGCGATGGGCAGGTGTACTACGTGAGCAACCGCGTGCGCTCCATCGACGAGGCGGTGCGCCGCGTGCAGGCCGCTGCGGGCGAGGCGCGCGTGGGCGTGGCGCACGGCAAGATGTCGAAAGAGCAGCTGGAAGAGGTGATGGAGAACTTCGCCGCCGGCGAGCTGGATGTGCTGGTGGCCACCACCATCATCGAGAGCGGCATCGACAACCCGCACACCAACACGCTCATCATCGAGGACTCGCAGCGGCTGGGCTTGGCGCAGATGTACCAGCTGAAGGGCCGCGTGGGGCGCTCGAGCACGCAGGCCTACGCGTACTTCCTGTTTCCCGACAACATCCCCCTTACCGAGGAAGCGGTGGCACGCCTTACCGCGCTCGGCGAGCACACCGAGCTGGGCAGCGGCATGCGCGTTGCCATGCGCGACCTGGAGATCCGCGGCGCGGGCAGCCTACTGGGCGCCGAGCAGAGCGGCAACATGAGCGCGGTGGGCTTCGACCTGTTCGCCCAGATGCTGGCAACGGCGGTGAACCTTGCGCGCGAGGGCAACACCACCAGTAAAGAGTATCTGCCGCCGGCGCTTTCCGACATCGTGGTGAACGTGCCCGACCACACGTACTTCCCCGAGGAGTACCTGCCCGATGCCGACGAGCGCGTGCTGTACTACCGAAAGATCGCCAGCGCCGACACAATGGATGCAGTGGAGGCCATCTACGAAGAGCTTATGGCCAAGCACCCCGAGATGCCGCAGGCCGCTATCAACCAGTTCGAGAAGGCGCGCCTGAAGGCGTTTGCCAACGAGCACGGCGTGCGCCTTGTGTCGGTGGTTTCCGGCAAGCTGGTGGTGGAGCCGTTCGCGCTGACCAAGGAACAGGCCTCGACGCTGCGGCGCAAGGCGGGGCGCTACCTGCCCGACAAGAAGAAGATGACGGTGCCGCTGCGCCTGGTGGTACCGGGCTACGGCAAGGGCGAGGAAGCCTCGGATGCGGGCATGCTCACCAACGTGCTTGCGTACCTGAAGGGGCTGGTCGAAGAGCAGAACGAGGGCGCTGGTGCAAGCTCTGGCGCAGCCGCGGGAGCGGCGAAGGCGGTGGGCCCTTCGGGCGGCGATGCTGCGAAGAAGCCGGCGGCAACGGGTGCAGCAAGGCGTTCGTCGCGGCGCTCGGAAAAGGGGGCTGCGGCCAAGGAGCGCCTTGCCCAGAAGCGCTTGGCGCGAAAGCAGGGCAAGCAGGGGTAGCGGGCGCTTCCCGTGTGGGGGGCGCATTGCCAGCGAGCTGATGGGCTGGGCCGTGAGCAGCTCGACGTCGCATTCCATAGGCGGCCGTATCACTAACGAGGCCCTGGAACGGGAGCTGTTCCAGGGCCTCGTTGCGTGTTCGGACGGGCGAGCCCGCTCGATGGCACGGTTCCGTTGGACGGGCGGTCTGCGGTATGGTCTGCCGGGGCGCCCAGTTCGGCTGGCGGCTTAGTACTTGTAGAAGCCCTCGCCGGCGTTGATGCCCGTCTTGCCGGCATCGATGTAGCTCTTCAGCAGGGCAGCGATCTTGCCGGGAACGGTTTCGGGGTCCTTGGCCTGCGGGTTCATCACCACGATGTTGTAGGCAGTGGTAAGGCCAACCACATCGAGGATGCGGAAGGGGCCAAGCGGTGCGCCGGTGCCCAGCTGCCAGGTTTTGTCGATGGTCTCGGGGTCGGCAACGCCGGTTGCCAGCAGCGCCTGGGCGGAATTCAGGAACGGCACCAGCAGGCTGTTCAGGATGTAGCCGGGCTGCTCCTTCTTCAGCTGCAGCGGGATCATGCCGATGGCCTCGGCGAACTCGACGACTTCCTGGTAGGCCTCGGGGCTGGTGCCGGCATGGCCCATAACCTCGGCGGTGTTGTTGCGCCAAATCTCGTTGGCGAAGTGGAGCGCCAGGTACTTCTCGGGGCGACCGGTGCTTTCGGCAAACACGCTGGGCAGCATGGTGGAGGAATTGGTGGCGATGACGGTCTTTTCAGGCAGGTACTTCGCCATGGTGGTGTAGAACTCCACCTTTTCCTCGGGGTTCTCGGCGATGGCCTCGATAACCAGGTCGGCGTCCTTGGCGGCTTCCTCGTGGCTCAGAGTGAACTCGATGCGGTCCATTGCAGATGCTGCCTTTGCGATGAGCTCGTCGATCTGCTCGGGGGTTGCCTCGGGGCTATCCGCCAGGCCGCGGCAGTAGGCGGCCGGGTTGGTTTTCATGGCCTCCAGGGTTGCCAGGTAGATCTTCTGAACGCGGTCGAACTTGGGCTTTGCGCGGCCGATAGAGCTTTCCATGCGCAGCCACACCTTCACGTTGAAGCCCTTGTAGGCGCTTTGGAAGGCAATCTGGCTGCCCAGCACGCCGCCGCCGGCAACGACAACATTCTTGATATCCATGGCATTCCTTTCTCTGGATGCGCCCCGGTTTTTTGGGGTTCGATGAATGCGTCAAGTATCGTTTGGCTCGATTTCCGTTGTGTTGAACATGGGGCGAACGGCGCGAAATGGAACGTTGAGTGGCGCTGGGCAATGGTCGGAAAGTGAGTAATTCCCCAATGCAAGCGGTATTGTGCAGTGGGCGAGCGGCTGTTTTTCTTGCTTTGGGCAGCTTGGGTTGGTGGCTGCAGGGAGGGGTGCATGATCTTCGGTCGGCGGGACGCTTCCGGCTGCGTCTCCGGCCGAGCTTCGCGCCTCTTTCGGCACCCCTTTTCACGGCTCGGCAAACGTTGCCTTTCCGGGGGTTTCGCCGGAAAATGATGCAGACTATCCATTTCATTTTTGGGGGCCCTGATGAAAAACCGGATGCGAACCCTGGCCGTTCCCGTGCAGCGAGCCGCTTCTGCTTCTATCGCCATATTGCTGGCGGTTTCGATGTTGTTCTACGGTGCGCCGTTCGCGCTGGCCGAAGGCATGATGGGCGGCCGGGCTTCGGTTGCCACCGCCTCTGCGGAAGAAGCCAGCCAACAGGAGTCGTGGACAAGCCAGATAGATGCCATGCTCGCCGAAGGGCCTTATGTCGAAGGCGAGGCCATCGTCATCGTGGCGCCCGCCGCCGAGGCCGCAGTTGCGTCTGTTCGGGCCGATGGCGCCGATGCTGCTTCGGACGAGCAGGCGCAGGCCGCATCCCTCCTTGACCTTGCCGATACCGAGGAGCTCTTGCAGACGACGGGCGACACCTACGAGTCGGCGTTCAGCGAGGCGCTTCCCGATGCGGCGCTGAAAGGCACGCAGCTGGCCGCCGCTGCAGAGACCGGCGAGCTTGCGGCTGTTCAGGCGTCTGACGTTGAGGTGTACACGCTGCTGGTCAAGCAAGAGGGGATGACCACCCGGGAGATCTTGGAAGCGCTTGCCAGCGACGAGCGGGTGCTGTGGGCCGAGCCTAACTGCACGCAGACCCTGACCGACGACGACGCCTCGGCCCAGCAGGCAGCATCCGTTGCTGCCGAATCTGCGGAAGCTTCGGGGCAGTCCGCTTCCGCTGGCGATGGCGCTGCCAGCGACGGCAATGGCAGCGATTCCGCCGGCAACGCCCAGCCTGCCGATGGGTCGGGCGACCTTGGCTCGACGGGCTCCAACAGCGCAACCAACCCCTTCGCCAACGACACCGCCCAGGGCGTGACGCCCGAAAAATCCTCCGTTGCCAGCAAGGATGAGCTTGTCGACGGAACCGCCTACCAATGGGCTTATGCCTCTGGCGATGGCTCCGCCTACGGCAGCTATGCGGACGGCTACGACGTGAACCTGGAAGGCTGGAACGACGCGTCCAGCACCAACGCGGGCGGTGTCATCGCCGTTGTGGACTCGGGCATTGACCACGAGAACCCCGACCTGAGCAGCGTCATGTTCGATATGTCCCCCTATGCCTCGCAAGTGGGCGGCGACAAGTACGGCTGCAACGTCACCGGCGACGGCGGCGATTCCAGCGACGTGCTGGGCCATGGCACGCATTGCGCGGGCATCGCTGCGGCGGCATGGAACGGCTACGGCGTAAGCGGTGCCGCCAACGGTGCCGAGCTTCTGAGCGTGCGCATAGTGGAGGCCGACGAGACGATCAGCCGCGATTCCACGATCAAGGCCTATTCCTACATCGAGCGAGCCGTGGACGCCGGCGTGGACATTCGCGTTGCCAGCAACTCGTGGGCCGGCACGGAAGGCTCGCGCGGCCTCTACCTTGCCGTGGAGTCGGTGGGCAAGAAGGGCGTTACCGTCGTGTTCGCTTCGGGCAACGACAGCCAGAACATCGACCTTTCTGCGGGCACTTCCAAGACGGTGAGCTCGTCCGACTACGTTACCGTTGTGAATTCCGCCCTGATGACGGGCGCTGCCTCGGGTTTCTCCAACTATGGCAAGACCACAACCGACGTGTACGCTCCCGGCTCCACCATTCTTTCCACCGCCATTTCGCAAGGGGAGTCCCTCACGGCAACGTTCAACCCCACCCTGGTGAACAAGAACAGCCTTGCCTCTTACAGTGATTTCGGGGAGGGCTCCACCCAGATACAGGCCTGGACCGGCATCGCTGCGATCGATGGCGACGCCAGCGGCCTTGAGAAGAAGAAAG
>CAVFYB010000002.1:0-43593 GCA_963626845.1 Bacteroidaceae bacterium
GGCGTCACCTGGCTCAAGTTCGACGCCTCCAACATGCCCGCCATGGTTTCCGGCTTCGCGTTCGGCCCCGGCGCCGGCGTAGCCGTAGGCATCGTCACCGCCATCATCCACGGCCTGCTGATGGCCGATTTCACGGGCGCCCTGATGAATGTCCTTACCGTTACCTGCTTCGTGCTTCCCGCAGCATTCGTGTACAAGAAGAAGCGCACCTACCCCGCTGCCATCGGCGGCCTGGTGCTCAGCATCATCGCAGCCACCATCGGCGCCATCGTGGGCAACCTGATCGTCACCCCCATGTGGCTGGGCGTTCCGCTTGATGCGGTTATCGCGATGATCATCCCGATCCTCATCCCCTTCAACCTGATCAAGGGCGGCCTGAACGCGGTGCTCACACTCATCATCTACAAGGCCATCTCGAACCTCATCACGCCAAAGAAGGAACAGACGAAGGGCCGCTAAACCGTGATCTCGTTTTCCGACGTATCATTCACGTACACGGGCGACGCCTTCGTCCTCTCCGACCTTAGCCTGACCATCCCCGAGGGCCAGTTCGTTTGTGTCCTGGGAGCCAACGGATCGGGCAAGTCCACGTTCTCGAAGCTAATCAACGCGCTGCTCGTTCCCGACAAGGGCGAGGTTGCCGTAAACGGCATGAAAACCTCCGAGCCGGATAACATCTACGCCATCCGCAGCACCGCTGGCGCCGTGTTCCAAAATCCCGACGACCAAATCGTGGCAAGCCTTATCGAAAACGACGTGGCCTTCGGCCCCGAGAACCTGGGGATAGAGAACCCCGAACTGCGTGAACGTGTTGAAGCCGCGCTTCGCCAGGTTGGGCTCGGCGACCACGGCAAGCGCGAGACCACCGCCCTTTCCGGCGGTCAGAAGCAGCGCGTCGCCATTGCAGGCGTTCTTGCCATGCACCCAAAGATCCTCATCTTCGACGAGGCTTCTGCCATGCTTGATCCGCGAGGACGCCGCGGGTTGATGCGCGTATGCAAAAACCTGCATGCCCAGGGCATGACCGTAGTGATGATCACCCACTTCATGGAAGAGGCCGCCGAGGCCGACCGCGTCATCGTGTTGAACGAGGGCCGCTGCATGCTGGACGGCACCCCCGAAGAGGTGCTCACCCAGGACGAGAAGCTGCGCAGCCTCAACCTGGACGTGCCTTTCTCTACCCAGATGTCGCGCCTGCTGCAGGACCGCGGCATCCCCGTTGGCACCCACACCGAGATGAACACGCTGGAGGAGGAACTGTGTCGATTGCATTCGAACAGGTAGGCTTCAGCTACAACCCGCTAAGCAAACGCCAGAAGAAAGCCGGCGAGCAGCAGCGCTATGCCCTGCGCAATGTGAGCTTCACCCTGAACGAGGGCGAGTTTTTGGCCATCGCCGGCCATACCGGGTCGGGGAAATCCACCCTGGTGCAGCACCTGAACGGCCTTGCGAACCCCACCGAAGGGCGCGTGCTCTGGAACGGGAACGACCTTTCCGCCAAAGGCGTGGCCGCCAAGGCCCGCGCGGACATCGGCGTGGTGTTCCAGTACCCCGAGCATCAGCTGTTCGCGGCCAGCGTCTACGAGGACGTCGCTTTCGGGCCGCGCAACATGGGGCTTTCCGAGGAAGAGGTGGACGCCCGCGTGCGCGAGGCCCTGTCCGACGTGCGCCTGAGCTTCGACGAGATAGGCACCCGTTCGCCCTTCGAGCTCTCCGGCGGCCAGCAGCGCCGCGTAGCGTTCGCGGGCGTGCTGGCAATGCGCCCCACCACCCTGGTCCTGGACGAGCCGGTTGCCGGGCTGGACCCCGCCAGCCGCGCCGACTTCCTTGCCCTTATCAAGCGCCTGCACGAGCAGCGCAACCTTACCGTGGTCATGGTGTCGCACAACATGAACGACATCGCCGCATTGGCCGACCGTATGATCGTCATGCACGAGGGCGAGATCGCCTTCCTGGGCACGCCGGAGGAGATCTTCACCAAGCACGCCGCAGAGCTGCGCGAAATCGGCCTGGGCATCCCCCACGCGCAGCGCCTTTCCAACGAGCTGCGCGAACAGGGCATGCCGCTTCCCGTGAAGCTGTACCAGCCCGATACCCTTGCAGACGAGATCGCCCGCATCCTCAAGGGCGAAGAGGCGCGCTAGCATGAGCATCGACGCGGTGTTCGGCCGCTACATAGCCAAGGATTCCCCGGTACATCGGATGGACCCGCGGGCGAAGCTGCTGCTCTCCATCCTGTTCATGGTGATGGTGTTCGCCGCAGGCTCGTACGTATCGCTGGGCGTCGCTGCCCTGTTCACCGCCGGGATGTTCGCCTTCTCCCACATCTCGTTGCGCCAGGCGTTCGCCTCCATCGCGCCGCTGGCCATCTTGGTGGTATTCACCGCGCTGCTGAACATCTTCTTCGTCCAAGGCGGGGACATCTACTTCCAGCTGGGTATCATCTGCATCAGCCAACAGGGCCTGCAACAAGCGCTGTTCATAGCCATCCGCCTTACCATTCTTCTGCTGGGCGTGAGCCTTCTTACCCTGGCAACCACCACACTCGACCTCACCGACGGCTTCGAGCGCCTGTTGGAGCCGTTTCGGCGCTTCGGGCTGCCCGCACACGAGCTTTCCATGATGATGGGCATCGCCCTTCGGTTCCTGCCGCAGTTCGCCATTGAGCTGCGAACCATCTACCGCGCCCAGATAAGCCGCGGCGCCAACTTCAGCACCAGCGCGAAAGGGTCGCTCGCACTGATGACCTCGCTTATCGTGCCGCTGTTCACCAGCGCATTCCGCCACGCCGAAACGCTTTCGCTGGCCATGGACGCCCGCTGCTACCACGGCGGGGAAAACCGCACCCGCCTGCGAGAGCTGGCCTTCAGCAAGCGCGATGCCCTGGGAGTCACGTACCTTGTTGCGGGAACCCTAACTGTGCTGGCGTGCGATTTTGCCCTGAAGATGCTCCTGTAGCCCGGCGAGATGGCGCCGACCCGCCGCGCCATCTCGCCGAACGACCCCGACCAACCCTTCCCTACCGAAAGGAACCCCATGGACGAGATCTTGGAATACCTCACCTCGGTACCGGCATGGTACCTGGCAACCTGCGAAGGCGACCAGCCGCACGTGCGCCCCTTCAGCTTCGCCATGCGCGAAGGCGACACCCTGTGGTTCTGCACCGCCACCAACAAGGACGTGTACCACCAGCTGCAGGCGAACCCCAAGTTCGAGCTCTCCGCCTGGAAGCCCGGGCGCGGCTGGGTGATCCTTACCGGCGAGGCCGACCTGAACGACACCGCGGGCGACGAGGTGCGCAAGGCAGGCTACGAGCACATGACCGCGCTCGGCGAAACCTACGAGGACTGGGGCGACCCGCGCCTCACCTTCTTCAGCGTGAAGAACGGCACCGCGCACATAGACGACATCGACGGATCGTCCAAGAACATCGAGCTGTAGGCAAGCCGCTTTAGCGTGGGATGGGCGCCCCAACCCAACCCACCGCACCCCCATGCAAGCAAGAAGGCCCTGGCAGAGCAACCGCTCTGCCAGGGCCTTTGCATGCTATTGGTCCACGCCAGTCAGCGAGAAGCCACCTGATGAGTGCAGATACCGTGAAAGCGGGTGCCAGGCGTGCTTCGCACGTCCAGCCCGCTTGGAGCGGTAGCTGTGCCATCAGGTGGCTTCGCAGCGTCGACCGTTTGCGCCGTTCGAAGAACGGCGCAACCTACCAACCTACAGCATAGAAACCTGGTCGACGACCTTGCGCGCCGCATCGCGGACGGTGAGCCCATTGATGTCGATGGTGACATCGGCGTACTTCTCATACAGCGGCAGGCGCTCTTCGTACAGGTCGGAAAGGCTCATGCCCATGCCGTTCTTCATAACCACGCCGCGCTCGTGCAGGCCGCCCAGGCGGCTTTCCAGCTCTTCGTAGGAAACCTTCAGGTACACCACGGTGCCGATCTCTGCCAGGTGCTTCATGGCCTCGTCGGAGTACACGGCGGAACCGCCGGTTGCGATGATGGCATGGCTTGCGGAAAGGGTGCACAGAACCTCGTTCTCCACCTCGATGAAGCCGTCAGGGCCACATGCGTCGATGATCTTCTGCAGGGTCTTGTCCAGCTTGCTCTGGATAAGCAAGTCGGCATCGATGAACTGGTAGCCCAAGATCTTCGCCAGAACAACGCCCAAGGTAGACTTGCCGGCGCCCGGCATGCCGATAAGGATGATGTTCTCCATGGTGTTAGTCATGCGGCTGTTCCTCTTTCCATTTGTCGCGTCCTGCAGAGACTATAGCACGTTTGGCTTCGAACCTTGGGGCCACCACCTCGTTCACCAGAATGGCCGCAAAGATCAGCGCGAAGCCCAGCAAAAGCTGCGCTGTGAGCACTTCCCCGTACAGCAGAACCGAGAACAGCACGCCGAACACCGACTCCAAGCTCAGGAACAGCGACGCCTGCGCGGGCGGAATGTAGGCCAGCGCCACGTTCTGGATGCCGAACGCGATAACCGAAGCGAACACAATGAGGAACGCCATCTGCGCCACCACGGTAAGGCTCACCGCCGATGCCGACGGCAAGGTTTCGAACCCGCACCCTACAGCCATGCCGAACAGCCCCTCGAACAGGAACTGGAACACGGTAAGCACCAACACATCGTTGCCGACGGAAAGGCGTGAGACGAAGGTGATGTGGATGGCGAACAGCAGCGCGCACAGAAGCGTCATCGCCTCGCCGAACCCCATGCTGAAGCCCGCACCGCTTCCGTTGGAGGAAACCAGCCATATGCCGCCCACAGCGATGAACGCCGCCAGGACGTTGAAAGCCAGCGGACGCTTATGTGCGATGACCCACCACGCGAAGGGGACGATGACACAGTACGTGGCCGTAAGGAACGCGTTGATGCCCGGCGTGGTGTACAGCAGCCCGATGGTCTGCGTAAGGAATGCCGTGAAATCGAAGAAGGCCAGCAGCGCACCGTACGCAACGATCTTCAAGGAGATATGCTTGCGCACGCGCTTCCAGAGCACCGCGAGCAGGATGAGCCCCGCCGTGAAGAAGCGGATGCCCAGAAGCCATGCGGGAGGCAGGCATTCCACCACGTCTTTCATGATGACGAAGCTCAGCCCCCAGATGGACGTTGCGAAAACTATGAGCAGCTTGTAGACCCATGTAGGGATGGCCGCAAGCGACAAGGGCATCAGCGGGCACCTCCGCCGCCGCCGAAGCCGCCGCCTCCGCCCATCGAGAATCCGCCGCCGAAGCCGCCGCCACTCGAAGAGTCACCCGAAAGCGCCGACTCAACTGCTTGAAGCGATTCGCTAACCGAGCTTTCCAACATAGAGCCGAAGTCGGGCATCTCGGCGTACGACCCGTACCCATAGGGGCTGTACCATACCCACCACGGCACGTAGGTCGTATCGGCTGCGAGCGAAGAATCCACTTCGAACATCTCGGGCACGGCGCGACGCAATTCCTCAATCGCCTCTTTCGCCACACCGAAGAGGTAGGCGTACACCATAAACTCGCCCCATACCTTCACGTCAGCCGCCGGGCGTTCATCCAGGGATGAGAACTCAGTAAGCCATTTCTTCAACGCCATGCAACGAGCGTAAGCATCCGCGCCCTTCTGGGTGCGGCGCTCCATGAACCGCGATACCACGAAAAGGGCCGCGCTCGTGATGATGCAGGGAACGATCACCAACGCGCTGTCGAACGCAACGCCGATGAAGAGGCCCCCCGCCAACAGGACAACGGCCACTGCGCCCATTCGGTTGCGCTTGGATTTGGAATAGCTCTCGAAGTAATCGGCCGTTATCACGTGCGAGGTGACCAAGCCCTGCCAATCGGCCATGGCGTTGTTGAACTGCTCGGGGTGCTCCTTGGCGAAGCTCTTGATGCTGGCAAGCCACAGGGAAGGCTGTCCCTCGCCCACGGTGTCGAACAGGAAGCTCATCGCCTTGCGGTCCAGCTCGCTGTTCAAGGCAAGCTCCACTTCGGGCACGCGCGTCAGATAGTAGTCGTCCACCTGCTTCTTGTTGCCCAGGAACCCACCTTTTTCGTACGAACCCCTGTTGATGAGCAAGGCACCGGCATTGGCCAAATGCATGATGGTGGCGCTGAAATCGAGCGAGCTTTCCTTGTCGAAACGGCACAGGCGCCCGATAACCGCAGGATGCTGCCCCTTCTCAGGTACATCGCGCCAGTACTCGTCTTTGAAATCGGGCTCGAGCTCCTTGCCGTAGCGGATGAAGCTCCTAATGCCCCATGCCAATAGCGCGATGCACACCACCATGGCGAACACCAAGACACCTATCTGCTGCGCGCGCTCGGCATTTGCGCGATCTGCCCAGGTCTGCTCTTCCGAAAGCACACTGTCCAAGCGCGCCGTGGACTCGTGAGCGTTGTCAGCCGTTGAGCTTACCGCAGAAAGCCACTGGGTGGGAAACACCACGCGGGCCTCAGCGTATGTGCCAGCCTTCACCGAGGGAACCTGGTAGGTCACCGTGCCGTCTTCGTTGATGGCAACGTTGGCATTCAGCGGGCCATGGCCCCAAGCACGGACGTTGTTGCCGGCAACCACACTTTGCCCAGCAGCGACGGGGAGCTTGAGCGTCATGGAAACGTCTTCCGAGGTTTCCGCCCAACCGCTGCCGACGAACTGCCAGTAGATCTCGCCCACATCGGAATAGGCCTGAGCGGCCTTTTCCACGGTGTAGTCCAGCTGCACCACGATGCGGGAATCGGTTTCGTTGAAGAACACGTACACCGTGTCCTTCGGGTCGTCGAAGGAGTACGAGACGTTGCCCGGGCCGCCCTCGTCGCGCCACTTAACCTGGAACGGCGTGCTCGAAAGTGCCTTCAGAGCGGAGGCGGAATAGTTGCCATCGGCGTCGGTCTGCGCCATGCTCACGCTGTTCACTTTGAACTCGGCGCCGCTGGGAAGGTTGTTGAACTCCCACCAAACAGCGGTATAGGTGCCATCGAAATCGAACTGGCGCTGCTCCACCACATGCAGATCACCGTTCTGCTGAACCTCGGCGCTGATGGTGGTTTGCGGCATCGTGAACGATTTCGCGAATGCCTGCTGCGGGGCAAAAACACCGAGGGCAACGAATACGACGACTGCCAATGTGAATACGACGGCAGAAAGCCTTGCTCCGACCCCCAGGCCTTGCCGGGGCACACCAGCAGAGCAGGCAGCACCGGCCCCTGCCCTTTTTTCGAAGATGGAATGGTTTTGCACTGCTCTTCTCCTTGCAAGTTGAGGGTGGGCAGGGTATCATATCAATTCGCATATACGGAGAGCTGACCGAGAGGCCGAAGGTGCTCGCCTGCTAAGCGAGTATACGCCAAAAGCGTATCTGGGGTTCGAATCCCCAGCTCTCCGCCAGCGAATTAATTGCAAGCATGGTAATCATGCTTGCTTTTTTATTTTCTGCATTAAGGGATTCGAACCGATTAGGTGGAATTCCGTTAAGGAAATGTGCCAGTGGCACATTTTTAGGAATTCGCCCGACCGAGCTTGCGAGGGAGGGGTGATTGCGTGCGCAGCACGCAATCGAATCCCCAGCTCTCCGCCAGCAACTTATCAAGTCCGTTCTACGAACGGACTTTTTCTTATGAGACGACCTGACGCTGAGCGGCTATCTGGCCTCACGCTCAGCATACAAAACCTAATCTCATCCCCAACACACAAAAGGACCCGCCGAAGCGGGTCCTTGGTTTCTGATACGGATCAGGAAACAGAACTTAAAGGTAATCGTGGATGATCCTTATACGTACTGGTCTTCCTTTTCCTTGGCAGCAAGCTGAACCTTACACCAGCGCAGCTTACGCGTCAGAAGCGAACGGGAGATGATGCTTTCCTCAGGGAGGTTGGCCAACTTCTCCTCGATCTCGGGGATAGCCTTGTTGAGCTTTTCAACGTTGATGCGCTTGATCTGGCGCGTCTTGTCGCAAGTAACGATGACGCGGTCCTTCAGCACCTGGACATAACCACCCATGATGGCAGCGGAAAGCGTTTCGCCACCCTCCTGCTGGGTGCGAGCCCAGATGACGCCGTCGCGAAGGGCGCATACGAAGGGCTCATGGTTTTCCATAATGCCCAATTCGCCTTCCGTGCCCGGCACCATGACGTTATAAAGCTCGCCAGAGAAGAGAACTTTGTCCTTTGCTACAACGTCACACCTGATCACCGACATGGCTTACTCCTCTGCCTGAAGCTTCTCGTAGGCCTCGTAAACAGCCTCGATGGAGCCGGTGGAGCGGAAGCAAACCTCGGGGATGTGGTCGCAGTTGCCCTTGAGGATCTCGTCGAAGGAACGAACGGTGTCCTCCATCTTGACGTACACGCCGTCAAGACCAGTGAACTGCTTGGCTACATGGAAGTTCTGGCCAAGGAACTGCTGCACCTTACGTGCGCGGTTAACGATGACCTTCTGGTCTTCCGTGAGCTCGTCCATGCCCAGAATTGCGATGATGTCCTGGAGGTCCTTGTAGTTCTGCAGGATCTCCTGAACGCCAACGGCAACGCGGTAATGGTCTTCGCCAACTACCTCGGGGTCGAGTGCGCGGGAGCTGGACTCCAGCGGGTCAACTGCGGGGTAGATGCCCATCTCGGCGATGGAGCGGTTCAGAACCGTCTTAGCGTCGAGGTGGGTGAACGTCGTGGCCGGCGCGGGGTCGGTCAAGTCGTCGGCGGGAACGTATACAGCCTGTACAGAAGTGATGGAGCCGGTCTTCGTGGAGGTAATGCGCTCCTGAAGGTCGCCCATCTCGGTTGCCAGCGTAGGCTGGTAGCCAACTGCGGAAGGCATACGGCCCAGAAGTGCGGACACCTCGGAACCTGCCTGGGTGAAGCGGAAGATGTTGTCGATGAACAGCAGAACGTCCTGACCCTGGTCACGGAAGTACTCTGCCTCGGTCAGGCCGCACAGGCCGACGCGAAGACGAGCTCCCGGAGGCTCGTTCATCTGGCCGTAAACCAAGCAGGTCTTGTTGATAACGCCTGCGTCGGTCATTTCCAGGAAGAGGTCGGTACCCTCACGGGTACGCTCGCCAACGCCGGTGAATACGGACGTACCACCATGCTCCTGAGCCAGGTTGTTGATGAGCTCCTGGATGATAACGGTCTTGCCTACGCCTGCGCCGCCGAACAGGCCGGTCTTACCACCCTTGATGAAGGGCTGGATAAGGTCGATGACCTTGATGCCGGTTTCGAAGACCTCGGTCTTGTTGATGAGCTCTTCGTAAGCAGGTGCGGGACGATGGATGGGTGCCCACTGCTTGATGTCGGGCATGGGCTTGCCGTCAACGGGCTCGCCCATAACGTTCCAGATGCGGCCGAGGGTCTCAGGACCTACGGGCATCTTCATGGCTGCACCAGTGTCCTGGACAGGGAGGCCGCGAACCAGGCCGTCGGTAGACGACATGGCAACGGAGCGAACCAAGTCACCAGGGAGGTGCATCTGAACCTCGAGGACGACATCGAGTTCGCCCGCGGGGGTGGTAGCTTTCACGGTCAGAGCGTTGTAGATCGCCGGCATGTGATCCGGGGCGAACTCAACGTCGACAACAGGGCCGACAACACGGACGATATGTCCGATGGAGCCCTGCTCGGCCGCAGAAGCATTATTGGTTTCTTCAGCCATTTAGTCCTCCAAAGCTGCGGCGCCGCCGACGATCTCGTTGATCTCGGTCGTGATGGCGCCTTGACGTACACGGTTGTAGACACGGTTGAGGGTTTCAATCATGTCGTTGGCATTGTCCGTCGCGTTCTTCATAGCGTTGCGACGAGCAGCCTGCTCGGCTGCTGCCGAGTCGATGAGCATGTAGAAGTAATGGCCCGCCACATACTCGGGAAGAAAGTGATCCAGAACCTCGGTCTCGTTGGGCTCGTACTCGATGGCACCGGGAATATCCAGGTCATCGGGGGTAGCCTCAGTGATACCGCCGCCCTTGCTGAACACCTCGCCCTTCGGGAGGAAGGCCTTCGGGTTCACGGGCAGGAGCGGCTGCTGGATCAGAACCTGCTCACCAGCGTTCTTCGCGTGGTTGTAGAGCACAACCACCTCGTCGATGTCGCCGTTGAGGTAATGCTCGATCGAGTAATCGGCCAGGGCATTGGATTCCTCAACGCGCGGGTCGGCAGACAGGTCGCGGAAAGCCAGGACGGTATCGATCTTGCGGTACTTGAAGTAGCTGATAGCCTTCTTGCCGCAAGCAGCAACGATAACTTCCTGACCCTTTTCCTTACGTTCCTTCATGATCTTCTCAGCACGACGGAGCACGCTGGAGTTGAAGCCGCCAGCAAGACCACGGTCGGATGCGATGACGACGAGAAGGAGCTTCTTCACCTCGTCATGCGGCGTGGTCAGCGGAACATGGGTACCACCCATGCGCGCGATGTTGGCAAGCATCTCCTTGACAGCCTCACCATACGGCGTAGCTGCCTCGACACGCTGGGTGCTGTGTCGGATCTTGGCAGCTGCAACCATCTGCATGGTGTGCGTGATCTGCTTCGTCGACTCGACGGACTTGATTCGCCTTTCGATATCGTGAAGGTTCGGCATACTTACCTACCTTACGCGATGAACTGGAGCTTGAACTGCTCGATGAGCGTGCCGAGCTCGGATTCGACATCGTCGGTGAACTTCTTTGCGTCTGCGAGCTTGTCCATTACGCCATTGCCGGAGTGATGCAGGTAATCGAGCATCTCGCTACGGAAGCGAACAACGCTCTTAGCCGGAACATCGTCCAGGTAGCCATGGGCGCCAGCCCAGATGGCGGTAGCCATGTCCTCGACGGACATAGGAGCGTAACGACCCTGCTTCAGGATCTCGGTCATAACAGCGCCGCGGGTGAGCTGCTGCTGGGTCGCCTTGTCCAGGTCGGAACCGAACTGGGTAAAGGCGGCGAGCTCGCGGTAAGCTGCCAGGTCGAGGCGGAGCGTACCTGCAACGGACTTCATGGACTTCACCTGAGCGGAGCCGCCAACGCGGGATACGGAGATACCAACGTTGACTGCAGGACGCTGACCCTGGTAGAAGAGGTCGGTGGTGAGGTAGATCTGACCGTCGGTAATGGAGATTACGTTGGTAGGAATGAACGCACCAACGTCGCCAGCCTGGGTCTCGATGATGGGCAGTGCCGTCATGGAACCTGCGCCGTTCTCGTCGGAGAGCTTACATGCGCGCTCCAGCAGGCGGGAATGCAGGTAGAAGATGTCGCCAGGGTATGCCTCGCGTCCGGGAGGACGATGCAGGGTCAGGGACATCTGACGGTAAGCAACAGCCTGTTTGGACAGGTCGTCGTATACCGCAAGGACGTGACCGCCGGGGTTCTCGGCGTTAGCGGGCTTGCCGTCTTCGCCGTTGAACATGAAGTACTCGCCCATTGCAGCGCCGACCATAGGGGCCATGTACTGCAGCGGAGCAGGATCGGATGCCGTAGCGGCAACAACGATGGTGTAGTCCATAGCGCCGAAACGCTCGAGGGTCTCAACGATGCCGGAAACGGTGGAAGCCTTCTGGCCGATTGCGACGTAGACGCAGACCATGCCCTTGCCCTTTTGGTTGATGATGGCATCAACGGCAATAGAGGTCTTACCAGTCTGACGGTCGCCGATGATCAGCTCGCGCTGACCACGGCCGATCGGGATCATCGAGTCGATTGCGAGGATACCGGTCTGCATAGGCTCCTCGACGGGCTGGCGCTCGTGAACGCCAGGTGCCTTGAACTCAACGGGGCGGAACGCATCCGTCTCGATGGGGCCCTTGCCGTCGATAGGCTGGCCGAGCACGTTAACAACGCGGCCGAGCATTGCCTTGCCAACAGGTACTTCCAGAATCTTGCCAGTGGTACGTACCTGGTCGTTCTCCTTGATTGCAGTGATGTCACCAAGGAGTACGGCGCCGACTTCCTCTTCCTCGAGGTTCTGTACCAAGCCGGAAACGATACGTCCGTCGGAAGCGATGAACTCAAGGAGCTCACCGGACATAGCACCCTTAAGGCCGTCGATACGGGCAATACCGTCGCCGATCTGCACAACCGTGCCGGTCTCGCGAGACTCAACGGACGTGTTGATGGCATCAAGCTGCTTGCGCAGCGCCGCGTCGATAGACTGTGCGGTGATTTCAGTCACTAGCATTCACCTCCATCTTTCTTCTTGAGAGCGATACGAGCCTTGTCGAACTGGGAGCGAACGCTCGCATCGACATAACGGCTGCCACAGCTCATGATAATGCCGCCCTGGATAGCTGGGTCGATGTGCTCAACGAGCACGCAGTCGCGACCCAAGTTGGAAACGGCCTTTTCGGTAATTACGGTTCGCAGGTTGTCATCAAGTTCAACAACCGTCGTCACATCAACAACGTTGAAGTTGAGCTTCTCCACGATCTGCTCTTCATAGCGAGCAACCACGCGACGGAACAGGGTAGCGTCGCAGCGGGAAGCCATTACTTCAAGAAGCTCAACGACCACCGGGTGATAGCCTTCGAATACGTTGCCGGCAAGCGCGCTGCGCTGCTCGGCCGTGTAAGCCTCGTTGTCCAACGAGAGACGTAGATCGATGTTGGTTGCCATGTACCCGAGGATCTGGCGCATCTGGTTGCGAACCTCGACGACAGCGTCACGTCCGCCGGTGGCATTGGCGCCATCGATGGCGGCGTTGGCGTAGGCTGCAATCGTTTCATTGATGACAAGACGATTAGCCATTTAGACTACCTGCCTCTTTCACGTAGCGCTCGATGAGCTTGCGATGCTCGTCGTCGCTGAAATCCTCGCCGATCAGGCGAGATGCAACTGCGATGGAAGTGTCGGCCATGGAAGCCTGAAGCTCCTTGATGGCGTTTTCCTTCTCCTGCTCGATGGCCGCGCGGGCCTTGTCGATGATCGCATCCGCCTCTGCCTGCGCCTTAGCGGTGATCTCCTTCTCAAGAGCGTCACCGGAAAGCTTGGCGTTGTTGAGGATCTGCTGAGCCTGGGTCTTTGCGCCCTCAAGCTGCTCACGGTACTCAGCCAGCAGTCGTTCGCTTTCCTGTCGTGCCTCCTCGGACTTCTCCAGGGAGTTCTTAATGGTTTCCTCACGCTTGTTCAGCATGCCCTCGAACAGGGGCCAACCGAACTTGGCAAGGACGATCCACAAGATGATGAAGGCGACGAGCATGGGAAGGAACTCTTCCATCTGAGGAAGAATTGCGCTGATACCCGCGCTCTCGTCAGCGAACGCGCAAACCGGGAATGCCGCAGATGCAGCTGCAAAGGCGATCAAGCCACTTGCACAGTTACGTACGTGTGCGTTCAATTCGCGTGCCTCCTTCTCTTCTTTCGGTTTCTTCGTTAGTTACTTGATTTCGCGAAGTTCTAACCGATGAAGAAAAGAACCAGGCCGAGCAGTGCAAGTGCCTCAGACATTGCAGCACCGATGAAGAAGTAGCCCATGAGCTGACCCTTCATCTCAGGCTGACGAGCAGCAGACACGCACAGGCCGTAGGTAGCAACGCCGATACCGATGCCAGGGCCGATTGCTGCGAGGCCATAGCCAACGACCTTCAACGCAGCGATTGCGAGAGTGAGTTCCACGATTACCTCCTTTAGTTGGACAAGGGCCTTTCCCTCGTCCTAGTTACTAAGTTCAGCTGAAGTTTTCCGTACCAGCTGTAGTACCAAAGTGTTTCGGCGGACGGGCCGCCAGCGCAAGAAGCGCGAATCCGATTTCTTCCTACCCCTGCATCAGTGAGGATGGATGGCCATGCCGATGTAAGAGGAAGAAAGGATGGTGAACACGTATGCCTGCAAGAAAGCGACCAGCGTTTCGAGCGCATACATGAAGAACAGCAGGAAGAACCATGCGATGGCGGGCAGGCCTGCGACAATGTCCATCTGGAAGATGGCGGTCTGCAGGAAGATGGTGGTTGCCAGAGAGAACACGGCGAGCACCATATGGCCGGCCAGCATGTTGCCGTAAAGTCGAACGGCGAGCGTGAGAACGCGGATGACCATGGAGAAGAACTCCAGGAACCAGATAACCGGGGCGATAGGGCCGGGCACGCCAGAGGGGCACAGCGCCTTGAAGTAATGGAAGAAGCCGAGCTCCTTCAGACCCCAGAAATTGAAGTAGACGAACGAGATAACGGCAAGCGCCCAGGTAATGGAAATGGTGCCCATTGCCGCCTTTGCGCCAGGGATAAGGCCGATGATGTTGGCGGTAAGGATGAAGAAGAACAGCGTTGCCAAGAAGGGAACGTGCTTCTTGAAGCCCTCGCCGATAACGTCAGCGCCGACGCTTTCGGAAATGAAGTTGTAGCCGTACTCGAAGATATGCGGGAACTTGCTGTGCGGCACAAGCGTGAGCTTGCGGCCGGCGATAAGAACAAGAGCCGCCACCAGGACGAGGGCAATTGCCATGTACAAGACGTACTGGGATACATGCCAACCCGCGATGGAAAAGACCGTTGCCGAGTCGAACTGCGACGAGAGATGCTGCGCCTCCTCGACGAACTGTGAAAGTGCTTCGCCCATCTAGATTCCTTACCTTTCCGATACTTACTTGGTCTTGCGCTTAGCAAGGACGTTTTTGTAAACGACATATGCAGACGTGGACACGATAAGGGCCACGATTTCAGCCACACCGAAGGGAAGGACGACTTCGCGGTTGGTTACCGCGCAGACGATAAGGGCAACAGCCACGATGATGAGCGAGACGAACGTACCCGCCAAGCCATACAAGCCAGTGCCCATAGCCGACAGAGACGCCGAACGCCGCGAAAGACGCAGGGAGACGAACAATGGGAGGAACCCTACGATCCCAGCCACGATTCCTGCCGCCACGGGTACGAGCATCTTGTCCTTTCTTCCGAATGCGGGCGCTGCTTTCGCCCTTTTCGACTCCAAGTAGCATATACGCATGGCCTTGGCGGCGAAGAGAGCTTCCGACAACGTGCATATTAATTGGGCGAGTGGCATTTGCTCACAAACCCAGTTGAACACAATAGCGTAGTAACGCGTTCGGGTGAACCTTTTATCGACCCGAATACGGGCAATCCGATATTTTTGTCCTATATTAAATAAATGTTTCGAACTTCTTAAACACGTTCGTTTATTCCAACACCACAAGTGTGGAACACCAGATGGTCATTATTTGGTGTTTTGACCATCAAAGATGCGGATCTTGATTCCGGACTCCTCCAGAAGCTCCATCGCCAGCTCATCGGGGTACGGATTGCGGTAGATGATCTCGCTGATGCCGGCGTTGATGAGCATCTTTGCGCACACCACGCAGGGCTGGGTGGTGATGTAGATGCTGCTGCCCTCAATATCGATACCGTAGCGCGCAGCCTGGAGGATGGCGTTCTGCTCGGCATGGAGACCGCGGCATATCTCGTGGCGCTGGCCGGATGGGACGCCGAGCTTCTCCCGTAAGCAACCGGTAACGTTGCAGTGGCGAAGGCCGGTGGGCACGCCGTTGTATCCCGTTGCCAGGATGCGCTTCTCTTTCACAATGATGGCCCCTACCGCGCGGCGCAGGCAGGTGGTGCGCGTAGCGACCTCGTCCGCCAAAGTCATGAAGTACTCGTCCCAGCTCGGGCGCTCGTATTCGGCCATCGCTTGCTTCCTTTCGTTGCGGGCGTCTGTCTTCGGCAGGGGCACCCGCGTCGGCAACGCGTCTTGCGCTTGCCAGCAGCGCCTTCCTTGCAGCGGACAGCGAAAACAAGCGCACCCGCCGCCGAACAGTGTATTCCATTCGCGCGCTCCCTGCCGAGCACGCAGGCGACCGGCGCGCAAGCGGGCGGTCCCATGTAGCCAAAAGAGATAAGGGGTGGCGCTCCGCTGTCTGGGCGGACACCATGCTGGCAAGAAAGTGCCACAATGTACGCTCGCGCAAGGAAACACGGCCTGCTTGGCAAATTTTGCCGGGAATGCGCGCCACGACAGCGATAGTTCGCCAGCTAGCATACAAAGTAGGCGTATCTTGCCTGCGCAGCGTGTCGCAGCGCGCATTCTAGCTTTTTCTTGCCAAAACCAGCCCCTTTTTCTGCGCTGGAGCACAAAGTAGCAGTATCTTGCCACCCCTTGCGATTGCGGATTTTCTTCCGCACGCACAAGCCCCACAACCTGGGCATTCGGACGACATGATCAAGAAAGCCGCAGGTTGAACTGCGGCTTTCTTGATTATCCGATCAGAGCCGTTGGCGGCTTCGCCGTTAGGGCTCCGGGGTTGTTAGAGCTCCGGGTACAGCGGGTGCTTGGCGATAAGGCCCTGGACCTCTTCGGCGATAGCGGCAAGGCGCTCTTCTTTTTCAGCGTTGAACACGGCGGCGGCGATGAGCTGGCCGATGCGCTTGAACTCGTCCGCATCGAAGCCGCGGGTGGTGCCGGCAGCGGTGCCCACGCGGATGCCGCTGGTTACGAAAGGCGAGCGGGTCTCGTTGGGGATGGTGTTCTTGTTAACGGTAAGGCCCACGCGCTCGAGCAGCTTCTCTGCTTCCTTGCCGGTGATGTCGGCAGGGGTGAGATCGACGAGCACCAGGTGGTTGTCGGTGCCGCCGGAAACCAGGCGAAGCCCGCCTTCAACCATGCCCTCGCCCATTGCGGCGCAGTTGTCGACGACGTTCTGGATGTAGGTCTTGAACTCGGGCTTCAGCGCCTCGCCGAAGGCAACGGCCTTGGCAGCGATGATGTGCATGAGCGGGCCGCCCTGGGTGCCCGGGAACACCGCGCTGTTGATCTTCTTGGCGATGGCCTCGTCGTTGGTGAGGATGAAGCCGCCGCGCGGGCCGCGAAGCGTCTTGTGACTGGTGGAGGTTACCACATGGGCATAGGGCACAGGGCTGGGGTGCAGGCCGGCGGCAACCAGGCCAGCGATGTGGGCCATGTCGATCATCAGGTAGGCGCCCACCTTGTCGGCGATCTCACGCATGCGCTTGAAGTCGATGACGCGGGGGTATGCGGAAGCGCCGCCCACGATGAGCTTCGGCTTCACCTCGAGGGCAACGCGCTCCATCTCGTCGTAGTCGATAAGCTCGGTTTCGGGATTAACGCCATAAGGCACGATATTGTAGTTCTTGCCCGAGAAGTTCACCGGGGACCCGTGGGTAAGGTGGCCGCCGTGATCCAGGGAAAGACCCAGAACCGTGTCGCCCAGGCTGATGAGGGCCTGATAGGCTGCCAGGTTCGCGTTGGCGCCGGAATGGGGCTGCACGTTGGCGAACTTGCAGCCGAACAGCTTGCAGGCACGCTCGATGGCCAGGTCTTCCACGATGTCGACCTTCTCGCAGCCGCCGTAGTAGCGCTTGCCGGAGTAGCCTTCAGCGTACTTGTTGGTAAGCACTGTGCCCATAGCCTGCATAACCGCAAGCGAGGCGATGTTCTCTGATGCGATGAGCTCGATGGTTGAGCGCTGACGGGAAAGCTCCTGCCCGATTGCGTCTGCTACTTGGGGATCTTCTGCTGCAATATAGTCGAGAGACATATGCCGCGCTCCTTTCATATTCGATCCATCGCGTTTTACGATGCCCAACAGGGTAGCACACCCCCAACGCGCCTGCTGCCGCGACCCCGCAAACGCCATCATGGGCTCGCGAAGAGCATTCGGCGGCATTCACCTGCGAAAACGAAAACCGAGCACCATTTTCTGGATGCCCGGCTGAAAAGCAGGTATCTATCGAATTAACGCAGGCGAAACCGAGTGGGCCCAACCTGCGCAGGACCCGCGCCCTAATCGAGTGCGTTGATCTTCTCCACGCGGCCCGCATGGCGACCGCCGGCGAACTCGGTGGTCAAGAACGCATCGAGGATGCGCTCGTTGTCTTCCAGGGAAACGAAGCGCCCGGAAAGCGTGATGACGTTGGCGTCGTTGTGCTCGCGACACAGCACAGCGAAATCTCGGCGGACAACGTTCGCTGCGCGGATGCCCTCGAGCTTGCCTGCGGCCATAGCCATGCCGATGCCCGTGCCGCACACCAGCACGCCCCGCTCGGCTTCGCCCGATTGCACGTCCTTGCCGACCAACTCCGCGAAATCGGGGTAGTCGACGCGCGAATCGCTTTCAGGGCCGCGGTCCAGCACCTTGTGGCCTTCGCGCTTCAAATACGCAACAAGGTCCTGCTTCTGTTCGAATCCCGCATGGTCCGATGCGATAGAGATCTTCATGGCGCCTCTCCCTTTCCCGTTTGCGCACCCAAGGCAGGGGCACGAGCGCCCCGCTTCAATTCGAGCTGATTGTACTCGATGAGTGTTTCAGGGAAATGAGGAAGGCGCAACGAAACGAAACCGTATCAGTAAGCGGCTTCCTACGAGGAGCGAGTGCGATCGACGCACTCGTGCCACCTTGCCATCATCCCAACGCGAGCGTCGGAATCGAGCTTCGGCTGGAACGACTGCTCGACGGCACGCAGCGCGGAAAGCTCTTCGGTTCCCTTCCAGAACCCCGAGGAAAGGCCCGCAAGGTAGGCAGCCCCGAGCGCCGTGCTCTCCACGCATTCCGGGCGTTCGATAACCGCATCGACGATATCGGCGCAGCATTGCAGCATGAAATCGTTCTTGCAGGCACCGCCGTCCACCGCCAGGGCGGAAACCCGGATCCCGGAATCGCGCTCCATGCCCTCCAGGATGTCCTGCACCTGGAACGCCTGCGCCTCCAAGCACGCGCGCACCAGGTGTGCCCGCGTTGCCCCGCGGGTCAGCCCATATATTGCACCGCGCGCCTGCGCATCCCAGTACGGGGCACCCAAACCGGTGAACGCCGGAACCACCACCACGCCGGCGGAATCGGGAACGCTTTGCGCAAGGGAGTCGGTTTCGGACGGATCGGCGATGATCCCCAGCCCGTCCTTGAGCCACTGGATAAGGGCACCCGCCATGAAGACACTGCCCTCGAGCGCGTACTCCAAGCCCTGATGCCCCGGGGCGGAAGCGGCCACGGTGGAAACCAAGCCGTGATTCGAGCTGCAGGCGCGCCCGCCCGTGTGCATGAGCAGGAAGCAGCCGGTGCCGAACGTGGCCTTCGCCTGCCCGGGCTCGAAGCAGCACTGCGCGAACAGGGCCGATTGCTGATCGCCCGCAACGCCGCAGATGGGGATGGATCCGGCGATGACCGGATGGTCCATGAGCCCGAACGAGCCGGAAGAGGGGCGGACCTCGGGGAGCATGGCCATGGGCACGTCGAACAGCTCACACAGCCAGGGGTCCCATGCGCCCTCGTGGATGTTGAAGAGCATGGTGCGGCTGGCGTTGGTGGGGTCGGTGGCATGCACCTTTCCTCGGGTCAGGTTCCACACCAGCCACGAATCGACGGTGCCGAAGGCCAGCTCGCCCGCTTCGGCGCGCTGGCGGGCACCGGGAACCTCGTCCAGGATCCAGGCGATCTTGCTGGCGGAATAGTAGGCGTCGGGGATGAGACCCGTGCGACGCGTCACCTCGTGCGCCGTGAATGCGTCGGCACAGCGCGCCTCCACGATGTCGGTGGTGCGCCGACACTGCCACACGATGGCGTTGTAGATGGGCTCGCCGGTGGCGCGGTCCCACACCACCGTGGTCTCGCGCTGGTTGGTTATCCCTATCGCTGCGATCTGATCTACGGAAACACCCGTGGAAACCAACAGTTCGGCCAGCACCTTCAGCTGGCTGGAGAGGATGTCCTTGGGCGAATGCTCAACCCAGCCCGGCTGGGGGAACAGCTGAGGGAACGCACTCTGCGCCATGCCGCAGATGCGCCCTTCCCGATTTACCAGCACCGCGCGGGATGAAGTGGTGCCCTGATCGAGCGCGATGACGTAGCTGCCCACGCCTACTCCCCTTCCCCGGATGCGGGTTCCGGGTCGGCCTCGGCGTCGATACCGTAGATCTGCTCCATCTGGGCTTTCGACCGGGCAATCTCGCCCAGCACCATGCGCTCGGTGAACCATTCCTCCACGTCGGCGTACACAAGCGAGCGCTGGGGCTCGTTCAATATCTCGTGGCGCATATGCGGGTAGATGACAACCTGCACGTCTTCAACACCTTGGCTGCGGTACAGCTCGGCAGCGAGCTGCACGCCCTTGCCGCAAGATCCCACCGGGTCTTCGGCGCCGGCGATGAACAGCAGCGGCAGCGAGCTGGGAACCGCAGCCGCGCTCTTCTTGCTTGCCGCTTCCTGCGTAAGGTCGGTAAGGGTGGCGAACCCTCCCACGGAAAACATCTGCCCGGAAAGCGGGTCTGCTTCATAGGCATCTACCACGCCGGGGTCGGTGGATATCCAGTCGTTGGGCGTGCGCGCATCCTTGATAGAAGAGGAAAACGCCCCCACCACCAGGGAATCCACTGCCTTCGAGCGGTATTCACCGCCACGGACAAGGCCGATAAGACGCGAAAGGGTACGCCCCGCCAGGGAAACCGCGCGCGGCTGGTTACCCGTTCCACACAGCACGGCGCCAGCAAGACCCTCAGGATTGCGCGCCATACTGACGCGTGCCACGAAGCTTCCCATGGAATGGCCGAACAAAAACAGCGGCAAGCCCCCGTCTTCCTTCACGAAAGCGAGCGCGGCCTTGCGAACGCGCAGCACGTCTTCCAAAAGGACTTCCTTGCCCCCGCGAAGAGGCAGATTGCCCAGCTCATCAGGCGAGCCCACACTTTTGCCGTGGCCTATATGGTCGTGCCCGAACACCACGTAGCCCAGCCCCGCCAAAAAGCGCGCGAACGAATCGTAACGCTCGATGTGCTCGGCCATGCCATGGACAAGCTGCACCACGCCGCGCCTGCTGTACACCGGATCGGGCAGCCATAGCAGAACGCGTAGCCAGGACTTCCCATCGGAGGAAAGCGTGGAACTCTCTTGCCGAAGCGGATAGATAGTGCGCTCCATTGCCCGCCCCTAGGAAAGCGCGCGGATATCGGAGATGGTGATGGCGCCTTCCCTCATGAGCACCGGATGATCGCCCGAAGCGCAATCGACGATGGTGGAGGCGATGCCGCTCTTCTCTTCCTCGTCGGAAACGGCAGCACCCACCGCCTCGAAGATGGACGGGGCAATCTCGTCGAAGGTGATGGTGTTCTTCTGCCCCGAGAGGTTGGCTGAGGTAGTGGCGATAGGGCAGCCCAACTGGCTGATGAGCTTATGTGCGGTAGGGTTCGCCGGCATGCGCAGGCCGATGGTGCCCTCTTTCGAGCGGAATGCCTCAGGCACCTGATCGCTCGCCTTCACGATGATGGTGAGCGGCCCGGGCCAGAACGTGCGCGCCAGGGCGAAGGCGAAGTCGGGGACCACCTTGCCGTACTTGGAAAGGTCTTCCACGCTGCCCACCAACCAGGCAATGGGCTTGCCAGGGTCGCGGTGCTTGATGGCGAAGAGCTTTTCGGGGCTGGGCGCATGAAGGACGGAAACGCCCAGGCCGTACAAGGTATCGGTGGGGAAAACGACGGGCTGGCCGTGCTTGAGCGCAGCCAACGCCTCTGATGAGGTTTGCGGAATCTGGGACATATGCATCAGCTTTCGTGTTTAAGGTGTATTGACCGCGCAGGCCTTGCGGCGCGTGCGGTGCTTGGCAGAGTCACAGGAGCTTTATCATACCGCGCCTTGGTGCGCCGAACGGGCTGAAACGCCATTCGTAACGGCAATTGACCCATTCGTTACCTCCAAGGAAGCTACGAGGGTTGGCAGTACCGCTGGGCAACCCTCTGGGCAACGCGCAAGCCATCGCACGCGGCCGACATGATGCCGCCGGCAAACCCGGGTCCCTCCCCGCACGGAAACACGCCGTTGCCCTCGAGTTCCTCTAACTCAGCAGGCATATGAGCGAACCGGGCCTGCAGGTCTTTCCCGCGGCAGATGCGCACCGGCGAGGAGCTGCGCGTTTCGGGGGCCGTCATCAGGGCATCGGGGCTATCGAAGCCCTTCAGCTTGCGGCCCAGCAGAGGCAGCGCGCTGGCAAGGGAGTCGCTCACGAAGCCGGGAAGGCACTCGGCAAGGGGCGCCTCCACCACGCCGCGGCCGTAGGTGGGCTGAACCTGACGGGCCGCGCTCGACGCGGGAGCCGATGCTGCACCTTGCCCGCGGAGGAAATCGCCCACACGCTGGGCAGGAGCTTGGTAGGGCTGGCCGCCATGTTCAAGGGAAAGGCGGAAAGCGGCCCGCTCAACGCAGCGCTGCAGTTCGACGCCGGCAAGCACATCGCCGCTGCCGAAATCGGAGGGGTCGACGTTCACCAGCACGGCGGAGTTGGCGTTTTCGCCGGCGCGGGCGTAACGGCTCATCCCGTTGGTCACGATGCCGCCTTCCTCGCTTGCCGCCGCAACCACTTCGCCACCAGGACACATGCAGAAGGTGTACACGCTGCGCTTGTTTGGCAGATGCACGGCAAGCTTGTACTCGGCGGCCCCGAGCGCGGGGTGGCTGGCCGCCTGGCCCCACTGCGATTCGTTCACCATCTTCTGCGGATGCTCGATGCGCACACCGATGGAAAAAGGCTTCTGCTCCATGGCGAAGCCCTGGTTGCGGCACAGCTCGAACACATCGCGCGCCGAATGACCGCAGGCAAGAACCAGGCTGCTGGCCTCGACCCGACCAACCTGCCCGGTTTCGACGCTTTCCAGCTCCACTTCGGCCAGTTTCCCATCGCAGAAGCGCCAACCGCACAGACGCGTGCCGAAGCGAACCTCCCCGCCAAGCTCTACGATCTCCTTGCGCATGGCTCTCACGATGCCGGGAAGGTTGTCGCTGCCCAAGTGCGGGTGCGACTCCACCAGGATGCTCTCGGGCGCGCCGGCGTCGACGAACCAGCGCAGCACGTGCTTGGCCATGGGGTTCTTGATGTTGGTGGTCAGCTTCCCATCGGAAAACGTGCCGGCACCGCCTTCGCCGAACTGGATGTTGGAGCTGGGGTTCAATTCCCCCGTTTCCTCAAAATGAGCGATGTCCTGCGCGCGACGGCCCACGTCGAAGCCGCGTTCCACCACCAAGGGGCGCAAGCCGCATCGTGCCAGGTAGAGGGCCGCAAACAGGCCCGCCGGCCCCAAGCCCACCACCACAATGCGCGCTTCGCCCGCCTTGCACGGAAGGTATTCGAGTGGCACGTAAGGCTTTGCCGGGCGCACGTTCAGCCCCTTGGGAGGGTGCTTCAGCAGGCGTTCCTCATTGCTTTGGGAAAGGCGGACCCGCAACGTGGTGGTGAAGTGGACGTTGCTCTTCTTGCGAGCATCGATGCTCTTCTTGGTTACCTGCACTTCGTCTATCATGCCAGGGGCAATGCCCAGCGCACGAGCAGCCTCCTTCTTGAGCAGGGCGTCATTTCCCGGCAGGGCCGTATCGAGCGAAAGGGAAATCCCCGAGATGTCCAGCATTTCTATCCTTTCGCGAAGAACCGTGCCGCGTCCATGCCGGCAAGCAGGCCTGAAGTCCAGGCCCAATGAAGATTGTAGCCACCGCACGGACCGTCAACATCGAGGGCTTCCCCCAGAAGGTAAAGGCCCGGAATCGAACCGTATTCCATGGTGTCGGAGCATACCTCGCCGACGGATACACCGCCGCGATGCACCTGACACTGCCCCGCATCGGCAATGCCCTGAACCGTGCAAGGGAAACGCTTCAGCGTCGCCGCCAACAGGCGGGCATCCTTTTCGTTCGCCCGTGCTGCAGGGCTCACCCCAGCCGCCGCGCATATTGCAGCGGCCAGTTCCGGCAGCAAGAACCCCTTGAACAGACCCGCATTTTCCGTGCCGGTGAATTGCTGCGCCCTCTGCACCACGAACGATCCGACCTCTTCAGCGGATAGCTCGGGAAGGAAATCGAGGAAGAGCTTCGAGCCCGGCGCAGCATGGCGCGAAGCGTTGAACACGACGATCCCCGAAAGGCCGTACTCGCGGAACAGCACTTCCCCGAACTCGGAAAAGCCCGCTTCAGGGATGGACACGCAGGCGCGGGCGCGGATGCCGTCCAGTGCCGCCGCGTCGACCAAGTTGGGGAACCGGACCGCAAGCGGCCCCAGCACCGGTTGCCAAGGCTCGAAGCCGTCAAGGCCGACGTTTTCCAACAGGGACTCATCGAACGCCCCGCCCGGAGCGAACGCCACGCGCGCCGCCTGGATATGCGCGCGCTGTACACCGGCAGAATCGGCTGCGCTGGCCACATCGCCCTTGCGCGAGCCGCCCTTTCCGCGTCCCGCTTCCCCAGAAGCGGGCCGTAGCTGTGCAGGCGAGCCGTTAGACTGCGCCGGGGTAACCTGCGAAAGGGAAAGATCAAAGCCACCCGCCTTGCCGGCAATACCGTCAACCTCAACGCAAACGCGCAGGTCAACATCAAATTGCCGCAACGCTGAAAGCAGAACCTCCAAAACGGAGGAAGCCTTGTTCGAAAACGGGTACAGCAAGCCGTTGGTGCCGGGCGCTTCTTCCCACACCAAGCCCAGCCGCCCGAACCAGCGGACAACGGGAGCGGCAAGGGCATCACCAAGATCGACAGAGCTCTTGGCGCCAAAGCCGCCCATGTCCACACCGGCCGGACAGAATGCTTCGACCTTGCCCTCCAGCGCTGCCAAAGACTGCGCCACGAAATCGCCGTTATGGAACCGACCCACCTGCAGCTGGGAATTGGAGAAGTTGCAGCGCCCATTGCCGCTGCGCAGGATAGAGGCGCCTATGCGCCGCCCTTTCTCCAAAACGATGATGCGCGGCGTGCGCCCGCCACGGCGCTGGGCCTCTTGCGCGCATGAAAGGGCGCAGGCCAAACTCGCAGCTCCGCCGCCGACCACTGCCAAGTCGTAGCGGTCCGCAAACGTGAACGGCTTCACTTCCTGCGCAATGCGCTTTAGGCGCTTTCCCTGTTTCTTCTTGCTCATCTGCGCCGCTACTCTTCGCCACCCGCGTTTTCAACAACAGCCCGCGGCCCTTCTTGGGGCAGCTTCTTCTTGGCCGCATACACCAGCAGGCACACGCCCGCCACGACGAGAGGCACCGAGAGCACCTGCCCCATGGTAAGCCAGCCGCCCCACAGGTAGCCCAGCTGTGCATCGGGCTGGCGCACGAACTCAATAGCAAAGCGGCAGATGCCGTAGCCCACCATGAACACGCCGAAGTACGTGCCGCGCGGGAACGGCGGGCGCTTGCGCGACAGGGCAAACAGGATGATGAACAGCAACACGCCTTCCAGTAGCGCCTCGTACAACTGGCTGGGATGGCGCATCACCGTGCCCGCGCTGCCGCCGAACACCACGCCCCACGGCAGATCGGTGGGCGCACCCCACAGCTCGCCGTTCACGAAGTTCGCGCAGCGCCCGAAGAACAGGCCGATGGGCACGCCGATGATAGCAAGATCCACCAGGGTGAGGTACGGCATCTTCACGATGCGAGCCGCAACGATGCCCGCAACCAACGCGCCGATGAACCCGCCATGGAAACTCATGCCACCCCGGCTGAACTCGAGGATGGAAAGCGGGTTTGCCGCGTACATCTCCCAGTTGTAGAACAGCACGTAGCCCAAGCGCCCGCCCACGATAACGCCCACCATGGCGCAGATGAGCACGATGCACAGCGTGTCGAAGTCGAAGCGGATCTTCCAGCGCTTGCCCACCACGTACATGATGCCGATGGCGCACAGGAAGCCCGCGATATAGGCAAGGCCGTACCATCGCGCAGAGAAAGGCCCTATGGTGAACGCCACCGGATCGAGCCCTTGGTACAAGTCGTTGAGCATGCGCTTTCCCCCTTATCGTTTACCCTGAAGAAGATACCACCGCGCAACCCCGCCGCCGCGCAGAAGCCGAAAGCGCAAAAAAGGCCGCGCCCGAAGGCACGGCCTTGTACTCGCAAACCGAACGCGCGGAACCGTCCGCGCTTCCCGCCTGCCCTATTTCGCCGAAACGTCGGTGGAGGGAGCCTTGCTCAGGAAGAACTCGCAGAAGCGGCACACGTCCTTCACGCTCTGCTCGCGGTCGATGTCGCAGCGGAAGAGCAAATCGAGGTTCGAGGTAACCACATGCGTAGGGCGCTCGCACTGCGCGAAGTGGCAATCGGCCGGGCACGGCTCACCTGGCGTGTTGTGCGGACAGCGCGACTGCATCTCTTCGTCGCAACCGCGTTGTTCCCAGCAGTGCATTCCCCGCACTTCCCTACGCAGGAACCACGCGGGTAACGCCGGGGACGCGGTCTTTCAGCACGCGCTCGACGCCGTGGGCCAGCGTCATCTGGGACATGGGGCAGCCCTTGCAAGCGCCCTGAAGCTCTACGGTGACCACGCCTTCCTCGTCGACGTCTACCAGCTGCACATCGCCGCCGTCGGCCTGAAGAGACGGGCGGATAAGCTCGAGCACTGCGGCTACATCGGATTTTTCTACCATCGGGTTCTCCTAACGTCTTCGGACCACAGCGCGGGCCCGATCTGCTTTATTCCTGGGTCATTCTATCATGCACGAATCTGCCGATTCTCTCGAAATCGGCCACGAGCGCCTGCATGCGCGTCGGGTCGTGCAGAGCGGCTGCCGGGTGGTATACCGGCGCCACCAAAAAGCGCCCGGTTTGCCGCACCGTGCCGCGCAGATGGCTTACGCCCGTGTCGGTTTTCAAGATGAACTGAGTGGCGAAGTTCCCCATGGTTATGAGCAGCCAAGGGTTCACCGTCTGAACCTGGGTTCGCAGGAAGGGAGCACACGCCTCTATCTCGGAAAACGCGGGGTTGCGGTTGGCCGGCGGGCGGCATTTCAACACGTTGGCTATGTACACCTCGTTGCGGCGCAGATGGGCGTGCCACAGAAGCTCGTCGAGCAGCTTACCGGCGGGGCCGACGAACGGCCTGCCCTGCTGGTCCTCGTACTTGCCGGGGGCTTCGCCTATGAGCATGATGCCGGCATGCGGGTCCCCTTCGCCGAACACCGTGTTGTGGCGCCCTTCGCACAGGCAGCACGACTGGCAGCCGCGCACCTGCTGCTCCAGTTGATCGAGGGGAACCGCTTCAACTTTCACGGCAGCCTACCGGTAGAAACGCGGCATGCGGTGCGAGAAGCCGATGGTCACCTCATGCTCGATGGTGGAAGCGCGCTTGGCCATCGTGCTGATTGAGCAGTCCACCGTGGGGTGCACGCCCGCAATGAGCACCTCGTCGCCGATGTGCGGATCAAGCATGGGGGCGTTCACACGCGAGCGCAGGTCCACCTCGAACATGCACTGGTCCATGCAGATGTTGCCCACCTGACGCACGGCGCGGTCCTTGTAGGCAAAGTCGATCTTGCCGGAGCACAGGCGGATAAGGCCGTCGGCATAGCCCAGCGGAACCGTGCAGATCTTCACGCTGCCGGGGCTGCGATAGTTCATGCCGTAGCTCACGCCCTCGCTCATGGGCGGGGTGATGACGTTCGTGATGCGCGCATGCACGCTCATGGCCGGACGCAGGTCCACCAGCTTATGGGTGTCGGGCGCGGCCTGGTAACCGTACATGGAAATGCCCAGACGCACCATATCGAAATGGGTCTTCGGGAAGCGGTACGTCGCCGCGGAGTTGTCACAGTGCACAATGCCGGGATTGTAGCCCGCAGCCTCTATGGCGCGCATAGCCTCGACGAAGCGCTTGATCTGGATCTGGAAATCGAGCGTTTCGATGGAGTCGGCCGTGGCGAAGTGCGTGAAACAACCCTCGAGCTTCAGGGCGCGGTGGAAGCTCACCTGGTGCAGGAACTCCACCACCTGATCGTGGCGCACGCCGATACGGTTCATGCCTGAGTTGATGGCCAGATGGTACGGGGCCTCCATCCCGTGCGCGTCAGCGCATTCGGCGTAGGCAATGGCGAACTCGGGCGTATAGATGGCGGGCATGATGTTGTAGAACAGCAGCAGGGGCACCGCTTCGGCCGGGGGCTCGCCCAGCATCATAAGGGGCTCGCGCATGCCAGCCTTGCGCAGCTCGATGCCCTCGTCCACCGTGGCAACGCCCAGGTAGCTGGCGCCGGCGCTTGTGGCAGCCTTGGCAACCTCGTAGGCGCCGTGGCCGTACGCGTCGGCTTTCACCACGGCAAGCAGGCGGCAGCTGCCCTCGAGCTGCTTCTTCGTCTGCATCACATTGTACTGGATGGCGCTTCGGTCTACCTCGATCCACGACCAACGGCGATCGCGCTCGTCGACGGCCTGCACCTCCTCTTCCGTGAAGGCGACCCTCTCTGCCTCGTGCTCTTCAATGGAGCGCGAGTACTGATAGTTGGCGACGGGGTCCTTATGCTTGGCGGCAAAGCCGGTGAAGCCGTTGGGTAGATCTTGCACGAAGTGCCCTTCTTTCATCTATAGGAATAGCAAGAGTATAGCGCGGACGAGCCCTCCCTGGCACCGATCGAAAGCCGCGAGGGCGGTTTCGCCCACCCGCCGGCGCCCCAAATGCGAAACAGCCGCAGGCCAGCCGCGCGGGGGCGACCGCATCTGCAGCCCTTCCTGCACAGACCCCGAAGAACTCGCCCCCGTACAAAAAACGACCTGCAGGCATTTGCCCGCAGGTCGCTTGGGATCGCGTTCGGCAGCTGGAACGGCCGGTTAGCGCGCGATGTTGTAGAAGGCCTTCATGCCGGCGTATTGGCCGGAATCGCCCAACTCTTCCTCGATGCGGAGCAGCTGGTTGTACTTGGCAACACGGTCGGAGCGGCAGGGTGCGCCCGTCTTGATCTGGCCGGCGTTGGTGGCAACGGAAAGGTCGGCGATGGTGGTGTCCTCGGTTTCACCGGAGCGATGGGACATGATGCAGGCGTAGCCGGCTTGCTTGGCCATCTGAACAGCCTCAAGTGCCTCTGTAAGGGAGCCGATCTGGTTCACCTTCACCAGGATGGCATTCGCACAGCCCAGCTCGATACCCTTGGCAAGGCGCTTCGGGTTGGTTACGAACAGGTCGTCGCCCACCAGCTGCACCTTGTTGCCGATGCGGTCGGTAAGAGCCTTCCAACCATCCCAGTCTTCCTCGGCCATGCCGTCTTCGATGGAGATGATAGGATACTTCTCCACCAGGGCAGCCCAGTAGTCGACCATCTCGGCGCTGGTGAGCTCGCGGCCCTCGCCAGCCAAAACGTACTTGCCGGTCTCGGCGTTGTAGAACTCGGTGGAAGCCGGGTCCATGGCGAACATGATGTCGGAGCCGGGCTCGTAGCCGGCCTTCTTGCAGGCCTCGACGATGTACTTCAGGGGCTCTTCGTTGGTGGTGAAGTTGGGGGCGAAGCCGCCCTCGTCGCCCACGCCGCCGCCAAGGCCGGCCTCGTGCAGGACCTTCTTCAGGGTGTGGTAGATTTCCGCGCACCAGCGAAGTGCCTCGGCGAAGGACTCGGCGCCGACGGGCATGATCATGAACTCCTGGAAGTCCACGTTGTTGTCGGCATGCTCGCCGCCGTTCAGGATGTTCATCATGGGCGTGGGCAGCATGTTGGCGTTCGCGCCGCCGACGTACTTGTACAGGGGAAGCTCGGCAGACTCGGCAGCGGCCTTGGCCACGGCCAGGGAAGCGCCCAGGATGGCGTTCGCACCGAAGTTGCCCTTGTTCTCGGTGCCGTCGAGCTCGATCATGACGGCGTCGATGCCGCGCTGGTCTTCGGCCTCCATGCCGATAAGGGCATCGGCGATCTCCTCGTTCACATGGGAAACGGCCTTCAGCGTGCCCTTGCCCAGATAACGCTCGGAATCGCCATCGCGAAGCTCAACGGCCTCGAATGCGCCCGTGGATGCGCCGGAAGGAACAGCGGCACGGCCTGCTGCATAATCGTCGAGAACGACCTCGACCTCTACCGTGGGGTTGCCGCGGGAGTCAAGGATCTCACGACCGAACACATCGATGATGGTAGCCATCTAATTTCCTCCTTGGAAAGGTTTGTATCAAACACTCGGATGATACCATGCAGCCCCCGCGCACCTCGCCCCGCCAAGGCAAGCGAGCCCTTTGCCGCTACAGAAGACACGCCACCGTCACGAACGCTGCCGAACAGGCCAGGAAAACAACCGCTTGCCGCAGACCGCCATGGGCTTCGCTCAGGCTTGTGCGCGGCCCGAACCCGTAGCAGCGCGCCTCCATCGAGATGCCCAGAGCGTCTGCCCGGCGAAACAGCCGCACCACCACCGGAATGAACACGGTACGCCACTGCAACACGCGCGCCAGCGGGCTGCCGGTGCTGAACGCGGCGCCCCGCGACTCCTGGGCGTTGCGAACATCGACCAGCTCGACCGCGGTAAGGGGGATGAAGCGCACCGCGATGGAGAGCATGGTGGCAACGTCGTCCACCGGAACCTTAAGGTGGCGAAGCGGCGCCATCAGCTGGGCAAGGGCGCGCATGAGCTCTTCGGCGGTTGTGGTGAACGACACCACGAAGCTCGCCAGCAGGATAAGGAGGATGCGGGCCGCGTAGAACAGCGCGAACATGCACCCCTCGGGCACGAAGCCGAACCGCCCTATCAGGGCAACCGGCTGCCACCCCTGGGCGAACCCAGCAGAGACGCCGCCTATCCCCGATGAGGCGATGTTTTCGATATCCAGGGTAAACGCGTTGAACGCCCAAATAAAGGCGAGTATCACCAGCAGGGGAACGGAAAGCTTCGCCAACCTGCCCCACGGCAGGCGCGCCAGCGATACAGCGCAGGCCAAGGCCAGGGCGTAGATGCCTAGACCCTTCCACGTTCCCACGAAGAACACCCCGATGGAAAACACCAGCAGTAAAACCAACTTCACCCATCCATCGGCGCGATGGATGGGTGTGTTTCCCGGAATATATATGCGAAGCGTGCCGCCCATGGGCAAGAGTATAGAGGAAGCAGGTGGTCGTTCAGACTCGCCGCAGAGAGCAGTGCGGCGGCTTCCGCGTCCAACCTTAGCGCCAACCAACCACCACCGTAAGCCGAGGTGCCCGCCGCGACTGCCCTGCCGCCAGGCCGCATCGACTTGAGCTACATCACCCCGCGCGCAGCGTAGACCGCTTCGTCTTCCCAAAGCGTTACCCGCCCCGTTGCCCGGGTGGCATTCAGGTCGATAACCCGCTGGTTGGAAGAACCACGGAAACGCAGGGTTATGCTCTTCTCCTCCTCGATGTATGGGCCGTCTACCAGCACGTCTATCAGGCCAAGCAGCTCTTTGGTCGCCGCTGTGTGGCGGGGCGATTCGGGGTTTGACAGATCCTCGTACATATCGCCGGTGTAGCACCAGATGGTCTTGCCTGGATGCGCCGCCTTCGCCGCACGTGCCAACTCCAGCAAACCCCGCTGGTTTTCCGGCTCCATGGGCTCTCCGCCCAGGAAAGTAAGGCCGTCAACGAATGGGGCATCCAGCGATGCCAAGACCTTCGCCTGCACTTCCGGAGTGAACTCCTGGCCGTACGAAAAGCTCCACGTTTCCGGCTGGAAGCAGTTCTTGCAATGATGCGAGCACCCCGAAACGAACACTGTGGTGCGCACACCTTCCCCGTCGGCGATGTCGCTGTACTTGATGTTGGCGTAATTCATTGGGATCCCTTTCATCTTGCAATCACTGCAAGCCTGCAAGCGCAAGGTTCACCGGCAAAACAGCAAGACCCAGTCAGCACCTTGGATTGCCATGAAAGCTTGCGCCAGCCGGGCTTCGCCCGTCAAGCTTGCTGGCGGCAATCCAAGGGCCGACTGGGCCACTGCGTTATTGCGTCTCTTGCAGAGGTTGCGCTCTTCACAGAGCAGCGCAACCCGCTATTACAGGTGCAGTACGCGATCGCGGATTTCCTCGGTGCGACCCTGGTTCCAGAACTGCGTGCCAATGTATCCGCAGGTACGGCGGGCAACGTTGAGCTTTTCCTGGTTGCGGTTGCCGCAATGCGGGCATTCCCATACCAGCTTGCCGTCGTCTTCGACGATCTGGATCTCGCCGTCGAAGCCGCACTCCTGGCAGTAGTCGCTCTTGGTGTTCAGCTCGGCGTACATGATGTGGTCGTAGATGAACTGCATCACGCGCACCACGGCCTTCAGGTTGTCCTGCATGTCGGGCACTTCCACGTAGCTGATGGCGCCGCCGGGCGAAAGCTGCTGGAACTGGCTTTCGAAGCGCAACTTCTCGAACGCGTCGATCTCCTCGCTCACGTGCACGTGGTAGCTGTTGGTGATGTAGCCCTTGTCGGTCACGCCGGGGATAACCCCGAAGCGGCGCTGCAGTGCCTTGGCGAACTTGTAGGTAGTGGACTCGAGCGGTGTGCCGTACAGGCTGAAGTCGATGTCGGTTTCCGCCTTCCACTCGGTGCACTTGTCGTTCATCTTCTGCATAACCGCCATGGCAAACGGCGTTGCAGCATCGTCGGTGTGGCTCAGGCCAGTCATGTACTTCACGCACTCGTAGAGGCCCGCATACCCCAGGCTGATGGTGGAGTACCCGCCGTAGAGCAGCTTGTCGATGGGCTCGCCCTTCTTCAAGCGCGCCAGGGCACCGTACTGCCACAGGATGGGGGCAGCGTCGGAAAGGGTGCCCTTCAAGCGGTTGTGGCGGCACATCAGAGCCTTCTTGCACAGCTCCAAGCGTTCCTCGAAGATCTCCCAGAACTTGTCCATGTCGCGATACGAAGAGCAGGCAACGTCCACCAGGTTGATGGTGACCACGCCCTGGTTGAAGCGGCCATAGTACTTCGGCTTGCCCGGCTCGTAGTTGCCGGCGTTGGCAACGTTGTTGTAGCCGTTGCCGGAGCGGTCGGGGGTCAGGAAGCTGCGGCAGCCCATGCAGGTGTAGCAGTCGCCGTTGCCCTCGGTTTCACCCTTGGAAAGCTTCAGCTCGCGCATCTTCTTCTCGGAGATGTAGTCAGGCACCATGCGCTTCGCCGTGCACTTGGCGGCAAGCTGGGTAAGGTAGAAGTAGGGCGAGCCCTCGGAAACGTTGTCTTCCTCGAGCACGTAGATCAGCTTCGGGAATGCCGGGGTGATCCATACGCCCGCCTCGTTCTTCACGCCCTCGTAGCGCTGACGCAGAACCTCCTCGATGATGATGGCCAGGTCGGCCTTCTCCTGCTCGGAACGGGCCTCGTTCAGGTACATGAACACCGTGACGAACGGGGCCTGGCCGTTGGTGGTCATCAGCGTAACCACCTGGTACTGGATGGTCTGCACGCCGCGGCGCACCTCGTCGCGAAGGCGCGATTCCACGATGCGCGAAAGCTGCTCAGCGCTGGGCTCTACCCCAACCTCGTTCAGCTCGCGGATAACGTCGGCGCGTATCTTCTTACGGCTTACCTCCACAAAGGGAGCCAAATGGGTAAGCGAGATGGACTGCCCACCGTATTGGCTCGAGGCAACCTGCGCGATGATCTGCGTGGCGATGTTGCATGCGGTGCTGAAGCTATGGGGCTTCTCGATGAGCGTGCCCGAGATAACCGTGCCGTTCTGCAGCATGTCCTCCAGGTTAACCAGGTCGCAGTTGTGCATGTGCTGCGCGAAGTAGTCGGAGTCGTGGAAGTGGATGATGCCCTCTTCATGGGCGCGGACCACGTCTTCAGGAAGCAAGATGCGGGTTGCCAGGTCCTTGGAAACCTCGCCCGCCATGTAGTCACGCTGAACAGAGTTCACCGTGGGGTTCTTGTTGGAGTTCTCCTGCTTGACTTCCTCGTTGTTGCACTCGATGAGCGCCAGGATCTTATCGTCAGTGGTGTTGGACTGACGCTTCAGGTTCTGGACGTAGCGATAGATGATGTAGCGGCGCGCCACCTCGAACTTGTGAAGCGCCATGATCTCGTTTTCGACCATGTCCTGCACTTCTTCGACAGACACCGTATGAGCCAGCGACTCACAGGTGTCGGCAACATTGTGAGCGGCGTAGTCGATTTGGCGAGCAGTAAGACGCTCTTCCTCGGGGGACTCATCGCTGGCACCCTTGATGGCGTTGGCGATTTTGAGCAAGTCGAAAATTGCCTCGGAACCGTCGCGCTTGATGATCTTCATGCGAACCCCTATCTATCCTGCAGGCGGTTTTGCCGCCCAATAACCTGAATAGGTATTGCCGCACCCAGCAAATGGGTGACCTCGCACAGAACCGCTTGGTTCTGTGCGAGCGAGGGCTATATTACGCCGAAGATTTCTTGAAATAACCCCTTGATTTTATAAACGGCAAAGATTTCTGCACGCTATATATACGCTATATATTGTATTAGTGAATAAATACGAACACATTATGTCGATTCCATGGCGATAAAACAGAGTTTTATTGTTAGAGTAGGAAGCCAAGTAAATCAAAAATATGAGGTTGCTCTACGTATGTCCAAGAACGCGATGAGCATCTATTGACTGACCGGGGATCACAAGCGAATGAGGTTCGAGGGCTTGGTGAGACAGCAGAACCCGCCAAGCAAACAGAACACTCACTTCGATTCCACTAGAGCGCCCACCGGCCAAACAGACGAATACGCACCAAGCGGTCCAAAAGGACGTCTACGATTTCTTCTCCACTACCTCGCCACACTTGGGGCAGGTTACGCGCATCCTGCCCTTGCCTTTCGGCACGTTGAGCATCGCGCCGCAGCCCTTGCACTTGAAATAGAGGGTGGTTTTGCGGTTCTCGTAGCGCTTGTTCGTAAGGCGCCACCATGCCTTGGGCTTCTGCATAAGGCGAAGATAGGTATCCAGCTCTTTCCGGCGGGCTTGGTGGTTGCGGGAGTAGCAACGAAAAAGCGCCAACACCATAAGCACCAGCGAAACGGTGGAAAGGATGCCGGATTGGACGAAGAAGTTGATGACAATAAGCACGCAGGCAACAATCATCATCGCCTGCATCAGCTCGTCCATGCCGTAGCGTCCCACCATCCACTGAGCCATACGATATTTCCAAGCGCCTCCGCGATTGCCCATGGGGAAAGCCGTCCTTTCGTTGCTTACGAGACCCTATAGTACCCACACGGCACTACAAAGGGACCAACGCCGCCATAACGCCATCAAGACGTTGCCAAGCACCCTACACAATCCCCAAAGTGTCGTACCAAGCAACCCGCCTCATGGTCACTCGCCGGTAGGACTGCACGCCGCACAACCCCGCCGAACCTTCCCTCAACTGCAAACAGCAAACCATCGGACGATTAGGCGGCTCCACTAGGCTCCACCAACCCACGATCTTGATATCTAGCCCGCAAACACAAAAAGGGATCCGATGAATCGGATCCCTTTGAAGTTCGGATGCATTGCAACCGTGAAAAGGTTATTCGGCCTTTTCCTCGGTAGCGGCTTCCTCGGCTGCTGCCTCTTCTGCCTTAGGCTCCTCAGCAGGCTTCTCTTCCTTCTTGGGAGCTTCCTTCTTGGCAGCGGGCTTTTCGGCCTTTGCCTTGGGCTGGCAGGGCTCGGTAACGAGCTCCATGATTACCATGGAAGCGTTGTCGCCCTTGCGGTTGCCAAGCTTCATGATGCGGGTGTAGCCACCCTGACGATCAGCGAACTGACCCTGGGCAACCTTCTCGAATACCTCGCGTACCAGCTCCTTGTCGCCGAGCTTGGCGATAGCCAGACGGCGGGAATGCAGGTCACCCTTCTTTGCCCACGTGATGATCTTGTCCACATCAGGACGGATCTCCTTGGCGCGAGCCTCGACCGTCTTGATGCGGTCGTTGGTGAACAGAGCGGCAACAAGGCTCTTCTTCATTGCCTTGGTATGGCTGAAGTCGGTGCCAAGCTTACGGCCCTTGTAGTTGTGCCTCATCTTAAAATCTCCTATTGCTTCAAATTGAGGTCCATGGAAATGAGCTTGTCCTTCACTTCCTCGATGGACTTCGCACCAAAGTTCCTAATGTTGAGCAGGTCGTTCTCGGAGTACTCGACCAGCTGACGCACGGAGTGGATGCCGGCGCGCTTCAGGCAGTTGTAGGAGCGGACGGAAAGGTCCAAGTCCTCGATCTGCTTGTCGAGCTCAGCGTTCGTCTCCTGGTTTTCGGGGGCGAAGATGGAAACTACCTCGCCCTCTTCGTCTTCCTCAACCTCATCGAGCATAAGGAATGCGCCCATGTACTGGTTGATGATGTTCGCAGCACGGCACACAGCCTCGGTGGGGTTGATGGAACCGTCGGTCTCAACCTCAAGAACAAGCTTGTCGTAGTCGGTGCGCTGGCCAACACGGGTGTCGGTGACGCCCATGGTGCAGCGACGAACCGGCGAGAACAGCGAGTCGACGTGGATGATGCCAATGGGATCCTCCGTGCGCTTGTTGCGCTCAGCGGATACATAGCCGCGCCCAACGCCGATGCGGACGGTCATATCAAGCGTTCCGCCATCAGCAACGGTTGCGATGACATGCTCGGGGTTGATCAGGGTGAACTCGGTGGGTACCTCAAGATCAGCGCCCGTGACGGTGCAGGGGCCCTCAGCATGCACATGCGCAGTGGCTTCGCTGATGTCACCGTTAAGGGCGCTGAATACCAGGCCCTTAACGTTCAAGACGATATCGGTGATGTCCTCGATCACGCCCTCGGCGGTGGTGAACTCGTGCTGAACGCCATCGATCTGGATAGCGGTCGCCTTCGCTCCGTCCAAAGACGAGAGCAGAACACGACGCATGCAGTTGCCAAGGGTGTAACCGTAGCCACGCTCTAGCGGCTCTACGACGTAGCGGGCAACGGTTTCGTTGACCTCTTCGATCGTTACTGTCGGCCTCATGAACTCTGTCATATTGAATAAGCCTCCTTAATAAACCGCAGTGCGTTTGCTACTTCGAGTAAAGTTCGACGATAAGCTGCTCGTTGATGTCGAGATCGATCTGATCGCGCTCGGGAAGAGCAAGAACGCTGCCCTGAAGCTTCTCGATGTCAACCTCGAGCCATGCGGGAACCTGAACGCCTTCGTTGGAAACGAGAGCGGACTTGATTACCAGAAGCTCCTTTGCCTTGGGGGCAACTGCGACGAGGTCGCCGGGGCGCACGCGGAAGGACGGGATGTCCACGCGGCGGCCGTTCACCTGGATGTGGCCGTGGGTCACGATCTGGCGAGCTTCCTTGCGGGTCTTGGCAAAGCCAAGGCGGAATACAACGTTGTCGAGACGGGACTCGAGGATGCGCATGAGGTTTGCACCGGTAACGCCGGGCATGGACTTAGCGCGCTTGAAGTAACCGAGGAACTGCTTTTCCAGAACGCCGTAAATGAACTTGGCCTTCTGCTTCTCGCGCAGCTGCATACCGTATTCGGATTCCTTGCGACGACGCTTGGGCTGACGGATGGATTCCTTCTTGCTGCTGTAACCGAGAACAGCAGGATCCAGACCGAGCTGGCGACAACGCTTGAGAACCGGAGTCCTATTAATTGCCATAGTGTATCGATCCTTTCAGTTAGACGCGACGACGCTTGCGCTGACGGCAACCGTTGTGCGGGATAGGGGTGCAATCCTGGATGCTGGCTACTTCGAGGCCTGCTGCCTGAAGGGAGCGGATAGCGGTCTCGCGACCGGAACCGGGGCCCTTCACGTACACAGCGACCTTCTTGAGGCCATGCTCCATAGCGGTCTTTGCTGCTGCCTCAGCTGCCATCTGAGCTGCGAACGGCGTGGACTTACGGGAGCCCTTGAAGCCGACGGTACCAGCGGACTGCCAGGAGATCACATTGCCCTGAGGATCCGTGATGGAAACGATCGTGTTGTTGAAAGTGGATTTGATGTGTGCAGCGCCAACAGCGATGTTCTTGCGGTCAGAACGCTTGATGCGCGTGCGAACGTTTTTCTTAGCTGCCACTAGTTACACCCCTATTTCTTCTTGCCGCCGATTTGACGCTTCGGGCCCTTGCGGGTGCGAGCGTTCGTGTGAGTGCGCTGACCGCGAACGGGAAGGCCGCGGCGATGGCGCAGGCCACGATAGCAGCCGATCTCCATGAGGCGCTTGATGTTCTGGGATACCTCGCGATGCAGGTCGCCCTCAGTGGTGAGGTTAGCCTGGATGTAGTCGCGAAGCTTGGAAAGCTCATCTTCCGTGAGATCGTTTACGCGGGTGTCCGGGTTTACGCCGGTCTCTGCGAGGATCTTCTTAGAGGTGGTAAGGCCGATGCCGTAGATATAGGTCAAGCCGACTTCAATGCGCTTGTCGCGAGGAAGGTCGACACCAACGAGACGTGCCATGAATACGTTCCCTTTCTCTTTAACCCTGACGCTGCTTATGACGAGGGTTCTCGCAGATTACGAGCACCTTGCCATGACGTCGAATGATCTTGCACTTGTCGCACATTTTCTTGACCGAAGGACGTACCTTCATATCATTTTCCTTTCGGTAATGTGTTTCTTTTTATCTACCACGCCCAGCCGCAGGCGATAGTTTGCTTGGTGAAATGCGTTTCCTACTTGTAGCGATAGGTGATACGGCCACGATCGAGGTCGTATACGGAAAGCTCGACCTGGACCTTGTCGCCGGGAAGGATCTTGATGTAATGCATGCGCATCTTGCCAGAGATATGGGCCAAGATCTCATGACCGTTCTCAAGCTCGACCTTGAACATAGCGTTCGGAAGGGCTTCTACGACGGTTCCCTCAAGCTCGATTGCATCTTGTTTAGCCAAGACAGCTCCTTTGATACAGGTAGGTAGTCAAACGCAAATGGAAAGTCTATCAACCCGTAGGTTTTTTTGCAAGAAAGCCCCACAAGGCCACCACATGTTGCCGATGTGGCCGCAAAGCAGGCTTCACCCGATGCAGAGCCGGGGCAAAATCGTGCTGCTCGCGAGTTGAGACACCGAGCAGAACGTGTTCCCGCCCATGGCTCTTTCGCCCGCACCCGCATCTTCTTCGGCAGCAAAAAGGCCGCAACCTGAACAAGGCTGCGGCCTGATGGTGCGATGGTGCGCCGTGAGGGAGTCGAACCCGCGGCCTTGGGATTAAAAGTCCCCTGCTCTACCAGCTGAGCTAACGGCGCATCTCATAAGCAGTCGTAAATAATACGGCATGCACCATGATTGGTCAATCGGGCGATACCGGCGCGAGCCGGCGAGGAAACCGCGGGTGCAGCTGCCTCATCCCGCTAGGCTTCAACCCCAGGCATCAGCAGGAAAGCCGTTCCAGGTCCACGAACTCGACACTGGCTACCTTGCCGGCATCGATGATGATGCGGGCGATGCTCTTCACGCTTCCCCCGCGCGGCTTGCTGGCGCTTCCCGGGTTCAAGTACAGGACGTTGCCGATACGCTCTTCGCGGGGAATATGCGTGTGCCCGTGCACCACCACGCGCACATCTTCAGCGGGCGTACCGATGTCTTCGGGGCGGTGCGTCATGAAGAAACGCACACCGCCGATGCGGGGGCTTGCGGTGAAGGGGATGTCCATGCCACGCAGGCTGGTATCGCAGTTGCCCAGCACCGCAACAGTGGGCGCCAGGGCATCAAACTCCATCAGGATTGAAGGGCGCTCCACATCGCCGGCGCACAGGATAAGGTCGCACGGCTCCAGCGCCCGCTCGGCTTCTGCGCTCAGGTTGCCATGTATGTCCGAAATAACGCCGACCAGCATTACAGTCCCTAGAAACGCAGGGCTTCGGGGTTCAAACAGTCTGCGGGGCGCTTGCCCAGTACCACGTCAATCGCCGCCTGCATGCTGCGATGGTGCAGCTCCAGGCCCGATTCCTCCGACCAGTAGGCAACATGCGGGCTGAGCACCGTATGCGGGGCCTTCAGCAACGGGTGGTTGAAATCGACGGGCTCGCCTTCGAACACGTCTATTCCGGCACCCCAGAGCCTGCCTTCTTCGAGCGCATTGGCAAGCGCCACTGTGTCGATGACGGCGCCGCGCGAAGTGTTCACCACCACAGCAGTGGGCTTCATGGCTGCCAGCGCTTCGGCATCGAGCATATGGTGCGTCTGCGGGGTGAGCGCCGTATGGAAGCTCACCACGTCGGAAACGCGCAGGAGCTCTTCATAGGAAAGGATGTCGTAGCCTTCGGGGGTGCGCCTGCCCGGCGTGAGCGAGCGCGAGTAGCACACCACTTTGAAGCCCAGACCAGCCGCCTTCTTTGCACAGCAACGACCGATCTCGCCCATGCCGACCACACCGAAGGTGCGGCCGAACACCTGCCCATAGGGGCGGTGGCGCGCATAGTCCCACACACCGGCGCGCATGTCGGCATCGGTTTCGTTCAGGCGGCGCAAGCAGGCAAGCGCCAGCGATATCGCCTGGTCGGACACCACTTCGGTACCATAGCCGGGCACCACGCACACCGCCGTGCGGTTCTTGGTGGCGGCTTCCACATCGATGCTGTCGTAGCCGATGCCGGTACGGCTTACCACCTGCAAGTTGGGCAGCGCCTCGAACACCTTCGCTGGGAAGTTGCCGTACGAGGTGACCACGCCATCGGCATCGGCGGCGTTCTTGATGATGGCCTCGGGGCTTCGGTCTTGGAACAGGGTTATCTCGATACCGGCCTTGGCGGCCATCTCCACTTCGATGTCGTTGCTATCGAAATCGGTGTCTACCACGACGATCTTCGGCACGGCTCTTCCCTTCTTCTGTTTGGCTGCGAACCCCGCGCTCAGCTGAGGCGCCGGCGCGCTACCACCACTGGGTAACGGTGCCCGACTGGTTCAGCGACACAGGCTCGCTCTTCGTTTCAGGCTCCATCCTGGTCAGTACCCCAACGAAGTCCTTGATGCGCGCCAGGAACTCGCGCTCCTCGTAGGATTGCTTGTCGGCGTACTCGCTTAGGTCGCTGCCCACGCCGCGGGCATCTATCCCGAAGGCGCGCGCATCGTACAAAGCGCGGTACAGATGGTACTCCTGGGTAACCACGACGCAGCGCTGCACGCTGAAAACATTCTTTAAGCGGTACATGGAGTCGTACGTGGAGAGGCCGGCGTGGTCGCAGAAGATGTCGGCGGCCGGAACGCCGTTCGCGCGCGCGTACTTCGCCATGGCCATGACCTCGTTGTAGGAGGAATCGGAGTTGTCGCCGCTCATGATGATCTTGGGCGCAACGCCGGCGTTGTAGAGCGACGTGGCGACGTCGAGCCTGTCTTTCAGGATGGCGGAAGGGCTGCCGTCCCAGTTGATGCCCGCACCCAGGACCACGATGGCGTCGGCATCGAAGCTTGCGGCGTCCGAACAGGCCTGCTGCTGGGCTTCAATAGCGGAACGGGTAGAGCCGCAGACCCAGGCGTTGATTCCCAGGGGGATGCCCACCACCACGATGACGGCGGCAAGGACCAGGCCCAATACTGCCCGTACCAGCCTGAATAAACATCCGTGTTGTCTGCACCTGCTTCCCATGGCAACCGATCATAGCAAAGCATTCCGAAGCCCTGGGAACCTTCACGCGGTAAGCGCGTTTTGTTCGATTAGGCGTCAGAAACAAGCAAGGACCCCGGAAATCCGGAGCCCTTGCAGTTGAACTCAAATGCGCAGCGCAGGTTCTGCGGCAATGGCTACTTGGCCACCACGTTCACCAAGCGGCCGGGGATGACGATCACCTTCTTGAGGTCCTTGCCATCGATGGCGGCGGCAACGGCATCGATGGCAGCCTGGCGGATGGCCTCCTCGCTGGCATCGGCGGCAACGGTGATCTTAGCCTTCACCTTGCCATTCACCTGCACCGCAAGCTCCACCTCGGACGACTTGGCGGCATTCGGGTCGAACTCGGGCCATGCCTCCTTATGCACCGAGCTTTCGTTGCCCAGCACGTCCTGCCACAGCTCTTCGGCCCAATGCGGGGCCATGGGAGCAAGCAGCTTCACGATGACGCCAGCCACTTCCTTGTCGAATGCGGCAAGCTCGACGTTGGCAGCACGGGTTTCGGCGGAGTTCTTGCGCAGGTAGTCGCCTGTGGCGTTCACCAATTCCATGATGGCGGCAATGGCGGTATTGAAGTTGTTGCGCGCGAAGTCGTCGATGACCTTACCCACCACGCGATGGCGCTCGCGGAGCAGTTCGTCGTGGGCCGCCTGCGCGTCGGCTTCCTTAGCGCCGGCCTGGAAGTAGGTCTCCTCACCGGCGTTGCCAGCCAAATCGTTCACCATGCGCCATGCGCGGTTCAGGAACTTGTACATGCCCGCCAGGCCGTCTTCGTTCCACTGAAGCTCCTTGTCGGGCGGGGCCATGAACAGGATGTAGGCACGCACCGCATCGGCGCCGTAGCCGGCGATCATGTCTTCGGGGCTGATGACGTTGCCCTTCGACTTCGACATGACCTCGCCGTTCTCGTCGAGCACCATACCCTGGCACAGCAGGTTGGTGAAGGGCTCGTCGAAGTTGAGCATGCCCATGTCGCGCAGCACCTTCGTGAAGAAGCGGCTGTACAGCAAATGCAGGATGGCGTGCTCGATGCCGCCGATGTACTGGTCTACCGGCATCCAGCGGTTCACGCGCTCGGATGCGAAGGGCAGCTCGGTGTTGTGCGGGTCGGTATAGCGCATGTAGTACCAGCTGGAGCACGTGAAGGTGTCCATGGTGTCGGTCTCGCGGCGCGCAGGCTTGCCGCACTTCGGGCACGTGCACTGGGCGAAGCCCTCGTGCGTGGCAAGCGTTTCTCCGGCCGCAAGGTCGATGTCCTCGGGCAGCCTTACCGGCAGCTGGTCTTCGGGAACGGGCACGATGCCGCACTCGTCGCAGTACACGATGGGAATGGGGTTGCCCCAGTAGCGCTGGCGGGAGATGAGCCAGTCGCGCAGGCGGAACTGCACCGACTTCTTGCCCTTGCCCTGCGCCTCCAGGTCGCCGATGATGGCATCCACCGCAGGCGAATGCTTGCCGCCCACCATGCCGGTGTACTTGCCGGACTGCACCAGAACGCCTTCAGCCTCGTACGACTTTTCCCAGTCAACTGAGGTAACTATGCGTTCCTGCACGCCGTTGAGCTGGGGGTACAGCGGGTCATCTTCACCCAGGATGATGGGAATGATGGGCAGGTCGTACTTGCGGGCGAACTCGAAGTCGCGCTGGTCGCCGCAGGGAACGGCCATTACCGCACCGGTGCCGTAGTCGGCCACGATGTAGTCGGCAACCCACACGGGCACCTTCTCGCCGTTCACGGGGTTCAGCACGTAGCGGCCGGTGAAGGCGCCGTGCTTTTCGCGATCGCCCTGGGCGCGCTCGACGGCGCTTACCTTCTTGGCGGCCTCCACCAAGGCCATGACGTCGGCTTCGTGCTCGGTGCCGCATACCAGATCGTGCACCAAGGGGCTTTCAGGGGCAAGCAGGAAGAAGCTGCAGCCGAACAAGGTGTCGGGGCGCGTGGTGAACACGGTGATGGTCTGGGCATCGTCCTTGCCTTCGGCGGGAACCAGCTCGAAGTCGACCTCGGCGCCTTCGGAGCGGCCGATCCAGTTCGCCTGCATCTGCTTTACCGGGTCGGGCCAGCCGTCGAGCTGGTCCAGGTCGTCGAGCAGCTCCTGCGCGTAATCGGTGATCTTGTAGTACCACTGGGTAAGGTCGCGCTTTTCAACCGCGCCGTGGCAGCGCCAGCACTCGCCTTCGGTGACCTGCTCGTTCGCCAGAACCGTTTTGCAGTTCGGGCACCAGTTAACCGGGCTGTTGCGGCGCTCTACCAGGCCGCGCTTGTACATCTGCAGGAAGATCCACTGACCCCAGCGGTAGTACTCCGGGTCGCACGCAACGACCGTGCGGTCCCAGTCGTAGGAAAAGCCCATGCGCTTGAAGCTGGCCTTCTGCGTTTCGATGTTGGCGTAGGTCCACTTCGCCGGATGGGAATTGTGCTTGATGGCGGCGTTTTCAGCGGGAAGGCCGAACGCGTCCCAGCCCATG
>CAVFYB010000003.1:0-36885 GCA_963626845.1 Bacteroidaceae bacterium
CGCCCGAAGGCGCCCAGGGCTACCTGGTGGAGCAGGTGCGCGAGATCGTTTCCGATGTGACGCTAGCGCCCATCCGTGCCAGAGCGAAGGTCTACATCATCGATCGCGCCGACCTGCTGGGCACCCAGGCGGCAAATGCGTTTTTGAAAACGTTGGAAGAGCCGGTGGAGGGCGTTACCTTCATCCTGCTGGGGCGCACGCGAGAAGGGGTGTTGCCCACCATCGTTTCCCGTTGCCAGGTGGTGCCGTTTCGCCATATCCCTGCCACCGAGGCGGCAGGGATCTTGTCGCAGCGCGTGGGCGTTTCGGCCGAAAAAGCGCGCATCGCCATAGAGGCGTGCGACGGCTCCATTACCAACGCCATCGCGTTCGCAAAGAGCACTGAGCGCATGGCGTTCCGCCAGCGCGTCATCGAGGTGCTGGCGGGGCTTCGTCTGGCCGATGAGCGTGATGTCCTGGAATATGCCGCCGAGCTCATCGAGCTTTCCAAGGCGCCCTTGGACAACGTGCGTACCGAGCAGAGCGAAGAGCTTGCCGAATCGGCCGACTACCTTACCAAGGCCGCCCTGCGCCAGATAGAGCTGCGCCACAAGCGGGCCCTTACCATGGCAACGCGCACGTCGCTGCGTCAGCTCACGTCCATCATCAGGTCCTGGCTGCGCGATGTGCTGATGGTTTCCGAGGGCGCTTCGCACCTGGTGGTGAACACGGATGCGCTCGACGCGATAAACGAGGCGGCCATGTGGTGCACCGCCGAAGGGCTTATGGCGGCATTGCGCGAAGCGTACCGAACGGATGAGGCTCTTAGCTATAATGTTTCTCCAGAAACGTGCTTGGACACGCTTCTTTTTTCGATAAGAGAGGTTTTACATGGTTCGGGTAACACCCATTAAGATGCAGACGGGAACCAAGGTCCTTTGGTTCGACCCGACCGATTTCGATATCAAGGCAGATCAGCACGTCATTGTGAAGACGGAGCGCGGCACCGAGTTCGGCACCGCGACGGCAGACGTCATGGAGGTGAGCGACGAGTTGGTCTCCAGCTTGAAGTCGCCCCTGAAGCCGGTGCTGCGCCTTGCCACTGCCGAAGACGAGCAGAAAGCCGCCGACTTGGCCCGCCAGGGGGACGAGGCTCTGGTGGTGTTCAAGGAGATGGCCGCCGAGACCAGCGATCAGATGCGCCCGGTTGCGGTGGAGTACCTGTTCGATGGCGACAAGGCCGTGTTCTACTTCGAGGCGGAAGAACGCGTCGATTTCCGCGATCTGGTGCGCAAGCTGGCCAGCCATTTCCACGTGCGTGTGGACATGCGCCAGATCGGCGTGCGCGACAGCGCTCGCATGGTGGGCGGCTTGGGCCATTGCGGCCAAGAGCTGTGTTGCAAGCGCCTGGGCGGCGAGTTCTCCCCGGTTTCCATCCGCATGGCGAAGGAACAGAACCTTTCCCTGAACCCCCAGAAGATATCGGGTTGCTGCGGGCGTTTGATGTGCTGCTTGCGCTACGAATACGAAACGTACAAGGAAGTGAACTCGCGTGCGCCCAAGCATGGCGCCAAGATCGAGGTGCCGGGCGGTACTGCGCGCGTTACCGAGATCAACGTGCCCCTGGAGTGCGTCACGCTGCATCTGGAGGACGGCAAGTCCATCAAGGTGCCGCTTTCTGAGATGGAGGTCTCCGGCGAGGGCAAGCGTCCCAACCGCGTAAGCGAGGAAGTGTTCGAGAAGTACGCTTCGGCCGATCCGCTGGAGGTGTTCGGCACCGCTACGTTCGAGGTTGCGTCGTTCACCGGCAAGGACAAGGTTGCCACCGAGGAAAGCCGCCGTGCCCGCCGCACCGACGGCACGAAGGGCGAGGCGCATCGCAAGCCGCGCCGCCGTCGCCGCGGAGGTAGCCAGGAGGGCAGGCCAGAGGGGGCCCGTTCCGAGAACGGCTCCGAGAAGAAGAACGGCAAGGGCAGCCAGCAGCAGAAGAAGAAAGAGGGATCATCGCGTCGTAGCCGTCGCGGATCCGGCAAGGGTGCAAAGCCGCAACAGCAGCGCTCCGACGAGCAGCGCAAATCGAAGGGCGACCAGTCGAAGCGACCTGGGCGCAATTCCTCGGGTGTGCGCAATGCTCCGCGCAAGCAGGAGGGCTCTGCTGCAACTGCGCCCAAGTCCGGGCAGGGGGAAGTGGCCCATCGCAAGCCGCGCCGTCGCCGTCGCAAGCCAGAAGGGGGTTCGTCGAGCAATGCCGAGCAATGATGATTACGCGCTGTTGACCGACCTGTACCAGATCACCATGGCGCAGGGCTACTGGGCAACCGGGAAACTGGAGGAAGAGGGATGCTTCCACATCTTCTTCCGCGAGACGCCGTTCAAGGGCGGTTTTGCCATAGCAAGCGGCATGGACCATATCGCCGAGGTGCTGGAGAGCTTCTCGTTTTCCGACGAGAGCATCAGCTACCTGGCCTCCATCGATGCCCCAGGCGGCGGCAAGCTGTTCCGCCCCGAGTTCCTTGAATACCTGCGTACCCTTGAGCCCACAGTGGACATCGACGCGGTGCGCGAAGGCACCGTCGTGTTCCCGAACGACCCCTTCGTGCGCGTCGTGGGCCCCATCGTGCAGTGCCAGCTTCTGGAAACCCAGCTTCTGAACTGCGTGAACTTTGAAACGCTTGCTGCCACCAAGGCGGCACGTGTGTGCCTGGCGGCCGAAACCCCGGTTGCCGAGTTCGGCCTGCGCCGCGCCCAAGGCGAATCGGGCGGCATGCGCGCCAGCCGCGCAGCCATCGTGGGAGGCTGCGCCAGTACTTCGAACGTGCTTGCCGGGCGCGAGTTCGGCCTTCCTGTTTCGGGGACCCATGCCCATGCCTGGGTCATGGCCTTCGATGACGAGCTCGAGGCGTTCCGTGCCTATGCTAAGGAATTCCCTACGAACTGCGTGCTGCTGGTGGATACCTACGACATCACCCAGGGCCTGAAGAACGCCATCACCGTAGGCCTTGAGATGAAGGAGCGCGGCGAGCATCTGGCGGGCATCCGCATCGACTCGGGCGACCTTTCTTGGCGGGCGAAGCAGGCGCGCCAGATGCTCGACGAGGCCGGCCTTACCGACACGGGCGTAGTGCTTTCCAACGACCTGGACGAGTACGCCATCACCTCTATCCGAAATTCCGGTGCGAAGGTGGCTTCGTGGGGTGTGGGCACCAAGCTTGCCACCGCCTACGACCAGCCGGCGCTCGGCGGCGTGTACAAGTTGGCCGCGAAGCGCAACAGCCCCAACGATCCGTGGCAGCCGCGTGTCAAGGTGACGGGCCAAAGTTCCAAGCAGACCGTTCCAGGCGTGCTGGATGTGCGCCGCTACTTCCATGAGAGCGGCACCTTGGCCGGCGACATGGTGTTCGACGTAACTTACCCGGTAGGCCGCGAGCGCATCGTGGACCCTGCCGACGAGCTGCGCCAGAAGGACCTTTCGGGCATGCGCTACGAAACCCTGCTGGAGCCTTTGGCGCGTAGCGGCCGCGTTGTCCTTTCTGCCGAGGCGCGAAGCGCTCTGGCGGCCCGAGATCGCTGCAAGAGCCAGCTTGCCCTGCTCGATGAGAGCCAGAAACGCATCATCAACCCTCACTCCTATCCGGTCGGCCTTGAGCACTCGTTGTTCTACCGCCGTCGCGACCTGGTTTCCCGCCTTCTGGGTCTTTCCTAGGCGATACCATAGGAGCCTGAACCAGAAAGGGGGCTGCGCCGCATGATCAAGGTGATCACCGACTCGGTGGCTTCGCTGCCTAAAGAGCTTGCGCAAAGCGAAGGCATAGAGGTCGTTTCCCTGTATTTGAACGAGAACGGCCATGAGCACGTCGAGTCCGAGATGGACTTGGACGACTTCTATACCCGTATCTACGACATGGCCGACAATCCACCGGTTTCCAGCCAACCTTCTGCAAGCACTTTCGAGGAGCTGTTCGAGGGGATCGCCAAAGCGGGCGACGAGCTTTTGGGCATATGGATATCCACTGGCCTTTCCGGCGCATACGACGGCGCCTTGCGTGCGGCGCGTGCGGTGGAGGCCCGCAACATCGACTTCAAGTACTGCATGATAGATTCCTCCTCCTGCTGCTTCGACGAGGCGTTCCCGGTTTTGGAGGGGGCCCGCGCGGTGCGTGCGGGCAAGAGCCTGAAGGAAGCTGGGCGTGCGGTACTCAACGCCATTGAGTGCACGCGCTTCCTGTTCACCCCCGAAAGCCTCACCTTCCTGCAGAAGGGCGGGCGCATCGGCGGTGCGGCGGCGCTGTTGGGCAACCTGGTGCGCCTTTCCCCGGTGCTCACCGTGGTGGACGGAACGCCCGAGCCAATGGCGAAAGTGCGTACCCGCAAGAAGGCCCTGAAAAAAATCCAAGAAATCCTTGAAGCCGACATTGCGCAATGCGGCGGTCTGAAAGACCTGGTAGTTCACTATATCGGCGACCGAAAGCCTGCCGATGAATGGGCTAAAGAGGTGTTCGAGCCCCTGCTGAACCGTGCGGTAAGGGTTCTGCCGGCAAGCCCTGTTATAGGATTGCATGTCGGCCCTGCCGTCGGTATCTGCTACCAATGCAATGCGCCCCTGAAGGGGAAGCTCACCGGGGAAGCCGCTTCCCTGATGGTTGCCAATTAGGCACCGGCCAGCTTAGAAAGAGGCGATTGAATGGAAACAAAATGCAACCTCATCATCGATTCCTGCTGCGACTTGCCGGCAGAAGTCGTTGACCACGAGGGCGTGTACCTGCTCCAGTTCCCGTACTACGACGACGAGGGGCAGTACCTGGACGACCTGTATCGTTCGCGCAGTGCGCACGATTTCTACGAGAGCATGCGAAACGGCAACGAGCCGCACACGGCCCAGCTGCCCATCCCCTCGCTGCGCGCCGCGTTCGAGTGGGCGCACGAGCAGGGCAAGCCGGCGGTGTTCTTGAGCTTCACCAGCGGCCTTTCCGGCACGTTCGGCACAGCGAGCGTGCTGCTTTCCCAGATGAAGGAAGAGATCCCCGACCTGGACGTGCGCCTGGTGGACACCAAGCTTGCCTCCATCGCCGAGGCGTTGCTGGTGTATGAGGCTATAAACCAACGCGATAAGGGCCTTTCCGCCGATGAGATGGTGGCATGGGCCGAAGAGGCGCGCTTCTTTGTGAACCGTCAGTTCATGGTGGACGACTTAGAGGCGCTTCGCCGCGGTGGGCGCATTCCCGCCACTGTGGCCTTCGCTGGCTCCAAGCTCGATGTGAAGCCGCTGTTGGGCATCGACAACGACGGCAAGCTCACGCTTACCGGCGTTGCGCGCGGCCGCAAGAAGGGCCTGAAGGCCCTGGTGGACTTCTACCAGAAGAACAAGGCCGAAGACGCGCCCGATCGTCATGTGATCATCGGAAACGCCGACTGCCCGAAAGACGCCGAGCGCCTTACCGCTCTGCTCTCGAAGGATGATGATTCCCTGATGTTCCTGCAAACCAGCATCGGCCCGGTTATCGGCAGTCATGTGGGCCCGGGCATGATTGCCTTGGTGTTCTGGGGCAAGGACTGCCGCGAAGAGCTTTCCATGGCTGATCGCATTGCCAGCAAGGTTCGCAGCAAGAAGTAGCTTCCCCTCGGCCGTTCGGGCTTGGTGGGAGGTGGGCGCATGGTGTGCGCCGAGCAAGGAAGGACGTGCTCTATGAGCTCTGATGATTTGATGTTCGCCTTCGCGGGCGACGAGCGGGTAGGCGCTGGAGTGAGCGGCCTGCTGGAAGCGGCCGGCTTCGGGGCAACCGACCTGAACCGGGCCGATGTGGTGTTCACCTACTGCCCGAACACCACCGCTTTGGAAGACCTGTATTACGACACCGAAGGCTTGCTGCGTGGCACGAAGGAAGGCGCCTTCCTGGTAGACCTCAGCCCTTCCACTGTGACGTTTGCCTGCGAGCTTGACGCTGTGGCCTGCGTGAACGGCCGCGTTGCCGTCGATGCACCCCTCGTGGTTGCCAACAAGGTCCACGACGACGCCTTCGGCGATCGGGAGAACCTCGCCATCGTTGCCGGTTGCCGGGAGGATGGCGACTACAAAACCGTGAAGCCGCTTTTGGACGCTATCGCCCACCGCGTTATGTGGATGGGCCATGCGGGCGCGGGCCAGAAGGCGAAGGTAGCGCTTACCCTGCAGAGCGCTGCAACCTTGGTTGGAGCCGTTGAGGCCCAGGTTGCCCTTGACGCCATTGGCCACGATGTGCGTGTGATGACCGAAGACGTGGTGGACCTTATGCTGGATTTGGGCGAGATCTCGCCTGCCCAGAATGCGTTTGCTCAGGCCCTCTTGGACGAAGAGTACGATGCGCCCTTCACGGTGGAGCACCTCATGGGCGAAGCTGCTGCCGCCCTTTCCTCGCTGGAAGACGACGAGCTTATCCTGCCTCAGGCTGAGGCGTGTTATCGCCTTATGGAACTGCTTGCCCTGGTGGGCGGCATTGACTACAGCCCGGCGGCGCTCAAGCTGGTGTTCTCCGATGAAGAGACCAGCAAGCGCTACGGCCTTGATTGGAGTCGCGCCGAGGATGCCTTCGGCGAGGGCTGCGGCTGTGGTTGCGAAGACGACGATCACGAATGCGAATGCGGCCACGACCCGCACGAAGAGCATGAGTGCTGTGGCAAGCATCACCATCACAACTAGCTTGGCGCTTTCGCGTGGCAACTGCGAAGAACATATCTGAAACAGCGGGGGAGCCTACGGGTTCCCCTTATTCTGCCTGCCGGCTGTGCCCGCGCTCCTGCGGGGCCGATAGAGCGCTGGGCAAGTGCGGGGTATGCGGCGCAACGGATGCAGTTCGCCTGGGTCGCGTTGCCCTTCACTGGTGGGAGGAGCCTTGCCTGGTGGGGGATAAGGGCAGCGGCGCGGTGTTCTTCTCTCACTGTCCGCTGCAGTGCGTGTACTGCCAGAACAAGGAGCTGGTGTCAGGCTCGGGCATCGAGGTTTCGGACGAGCAGTTCGCCGCCGCCGTGCTTCGGTTGCAGGACAGCGAGCACGCGGCGAACATCAACCTGGTTACGCCCACGCATTACACGCCCACCATCGCCCGGGTGCTTCGCCCGCTGCGCGAGCAGGGAAGGCTGCACATCCCCGTGGTGTACAACACCTCCAGCTACGATTCCCTGCAGGCGCTTGCCCTGATGGCGGGAGTGGTGGATGTGTACCTCGCCGACTTCAAGTACGCCTCCGGCCTTGAAGCGGCTGCGCTTTCCCATGCGCCCAACTATCCTGAGGTTGCCCTTGCCGCAATCGACGAGATGGTTCGCCAGGTGCCGGTTTGGGAGGAAGACGAAGAGGGGCTTTTGCAGCGCGGCGTCATCGTCCGCCATCTGGTGCTGCCCGGGCGCATCGAGGAATCGAAGCGCGCGCTCGAGGTGCTTGCCGCCCGCTACGGCAACAAGGTGCGCTTGAGCATCATGAGCCAGTACACCCCGCTTGCCAGCGGGCTGGAGCGCTATGGCCTGCAGGGCCGCGTGACCAAGGAAGAGTACGAGGAAGTGCTCGATTACGCTGACTTGCTGGGGTTGGAAGACTATTTCTGGCAGCAGGGCGATGCGGCGCAGGAAAGCTTCGTCCCCGCTTTCGACGGGGAAGGCGTGCTCTAGCTGCCGCTTCCGTTCCTGACGCCGCGCTTGCCGATTCGCCGCCCGCCTGCCCTGCGAGGGGTCCGATACTGGAAGAATCCGGAAAAGGGGATTGGCAAACGCCAACCTGCTGCGGCGGGGTTGGCGGGAAGGAGCAGATGATGGCCGAGCATATTGAAACCACGTGCGTACAGGGAGGGTATCGCCCCGGCGACGCCGAGCCAAGGCAGGTTCCCATCTACCAATCCACCACCTGGAAGTACGACACGTCCGAGCATATGGGCAAGCTCTTCGACCTGGAAGAGGCAGGTTACTTCTACACGCGCCTGCAGAACCCCACCAACGATTTCGTGGCGGCGAAGATCGCCGAGCTTGAAGGCGGCAGCGCCGCGATGCTCACCAGCTCGGGCCAGGCGGCGAACTTCTTCGCGGTGTTCAACATCGCCGGAAACGGCGACCATGTGGTAGCAAGCTCCGCCATCTACGGTGGCACCTACAACCTGCTGGCCCACACCATGCAGCGCATGGGCTTGCAATGCACGTTCGTTGCCCCCGACTGCTCGGACGAGGAATTGGAAGCAGCCTTCCGCCCCAACACGAAGGCGGTGTTCGGCGAGACCATCGCCAACCCTGCACTTGCCGTGCTCGACATCGAGCGCTTCGCTGATGCCGCACACGCCCATGGCGTTCCGTTGATCGTGGACAACACGTTCCCCACGCCCGTCAACTGCCGTCCCATCGAATGGGGCGCCGATATCGTTACCCACTCAACCACCAAGTACATGGACGGCCATGGGGCTACCGTCGGCGGTGCCATCGTGGATGCGGGCAAGTTCGACTGGATGGCCCATGCCCAGAGGTTCCCCGGTCTTACTAAGCCCGACGAGAGCTATCACGGTGTGGTGTATGCACAGAAGTTCGGCCTGGGCGGGGCGTTCATAACCAAGTGCACGGCGCAGCTCATGCGCGATTTCGGCTCCATCCAAAGCCCCCAGCATGCGTTCTTCCTGAACAGCTCGCTGGAGAGCCTGCATGTGCGCGTGCCCCAGCACGTGAAGAATGGCACGGCGGTTGCTGAGTACCTGCAGAAGCACCCGAAGATCCGCTTCGTGAGTTATCCCGGGCTCGAGGGCGACAAGTACTATGAGCTGGCCAAGAAGTACATGCCGAACGGTACCTGCGGGGTGGTGAGCTTCGGCTTCGAGGGCGGCCGCTTGGCAGCCGAGCAGTTCATGAAGAACCTGAAGCTGGCTCAGATCGCCACGCATGTTGCGGATGCGCGCACTTGCTGCCTGCATCCGGCGAACGCCACGCACCGTCAGATGAACGACGAAGAGCTTATCGCCTGCGGCATCAGCCCCGACATGGTTCGCCTGTCCTGCGGCATCGAGTCCACCGAAGACCTCATCGCCGACTTGGAGCAGGCGTTGGCTGCGATTTAAGGATTCTGGTTTGGCTGGAATGGCCGCTATGGCATAATAGGCAACGCTTTGCCGGCATGGCGCAACGGTAGCGCAACTGATTTGTAATCAGTGGGTTGCGGGTTCGATTCCTGTTGCCGGCACCAGCAAAACAGCAGGCCACCGGGCATTTTCCGCTCGGTGGCCTTTTGGTTTTCGGGGGTGGTTTCGGGGAACTCGACCCAATCTCGACCCCAGTGGGCAGCGTTGCTGCCGCATCGGTCGCCCCGCCCATACGCAACAGGGTAGTTCGGGCCGTTGCCCCTAGTCGAATTCCTCGGTGTAGATCTCCTCGAGCGTTTCGACCTTCACGCAGATCTCGTTGCCCTCGTCGTCCATGTACCAGCAATAGTGGCCCTTGCCGTCTTCGGTGTAGGAGAGCACTTCCCAGTCAAGGTAGCGCTTCACGTTTTCCCGCGTGGGCTCGATGCCGGCGTACTCGATAACCATCAGCGCGGCGTTGACCTGCTGCTCGGAGAGCTCGTCGAATTTCATAGGGGTCCTTTCCGGTTGAAGGGGCGTGCCCGGCTCGGCAGCGCACTGCAGCGGCGTGCTGCCGAACGCCGCCCGAAGGGCTTGATTGCGCGACGTTCCTAGGCGCTTTTCTGGATCACCGCTACGAATGAGAGCATCCCGGTGCCGGTGTTGGCGATGCCGTGGAAGCTGCCGTCCTCGCAGTAGAGCACGTCGCCCTTCTTCACCTGGTACTCCACGTCGTTTTCCGTGTAGGTTGCCTCGCCTTCGGTAAGGAAGTACATCTCGGAATCGCCGGAGTGCTGGTGGTAGCCGATGGAGCAGCCGGGCTCGAGCGAGATCTGTGCGGCATAGGTGCATACGCCGCCGAGCTGGCTACCCTCCAGAAGGCGGTCGCGCAGCATGCGGCCGTTGCCTTCCTCGACGTGTTCGGCGTACTGCGGCTGGCGGTTGTTGATAACGGGCATGATGTTCCTCCTTGCTTGCGTGTATCCTCGCAGGTAATTGTAGCGCGTTGTTTTGTGGAGGGGATATGCAGGGTTGGTGTCGAAACGCCACGATAATGCGCCATGATCCGGCCAAATGGTCAACGAAGGGCAGCTTATAGGGTTGTTTTCGGCGAAAGAAGCCTATAATCCCCAAAGCACGATTCGCAGGGCTTGCTTTCGTGCGCCCAAACCCGGGTTTCCGGGTGGGGATTAACGGAGTCGGCGGTTCGAGGGGCGCCGACAGGGAAGAGGAGCCTGAGTGCTAGACCAGTTGTTTGCGTCCATCTCGTTCGTGGACATCTTCAATTTCTGCGTCTTCATCGTGTTCTCGATCTGCTACCTGTACCAGATCATCTACGTGTTCGTCACGCTTACCAAGCAGCCGCCCAAGCTCGAGGCGAAGAAGAACCACCGCTATGCTGTCATCATCGCGGCGCGCAACGAGAACGCCGTTATCGGCGACCTGATCCACAGCATCCGCGTGCAGAACTACCCGCAAGACCTGATCGACATATTCGTGGTGGCCGACAACTGCACCGACAACACCGCCGCCGTGGCCCAGGAAGCGGGCGCCATCGTGTTCCCCCGCTTCAACACCGAGCAGGTGGGCAAGGGCTATGCCCTCGACTACGGTTTTGCGTGCATCCGTCAGCATTACAGCGAGAACGGCTACGAGGCCTACTTCGTGTTCGACGCCGACAACGTGCTGGACGTGAACTACTTCCGTGAGATGAACAAGACCTTCGACAACGGCGCCGTTGCTTCCACCAGTTACCGCAACTCGAAGAACTACGGCTCGAACTGGATCACCGCCGGCTATGCCGTCTGGTTCATGCGCGAGGCGAAGTACCTTTCGCAGGCTCGCCTTACGCTGGGTACCAGCTGCGCGGTTTCGGGCACCGGCTTCTTCATCAGCGCCAAGATCATCGAAGAGATGGGCGGCTGGAAGTACCATATGCTCACCGAGGACATCGAGTTCTCCACTGCTTCCATCGTGAAGGGACGCCGCATCGCCTACACGCCCACGGCCATGCTCTACGACGAGCAGCCCCTTACCTTCCGCGACTCCTGGAACCAGCGCTTCCGTTGGGCGAAGGGCTTCTACCAGGTGTTCTTCGGGTACGGCGGCCAGCTGGTGAAGGGCATCTTCACCAACCCCAAGGGCACGCGCTTCGCCTGCTACGACATGCTCATGACCATCTGCCCGGCCATGCTGCTCACCATCATCACCATCATCTTCAACGCCATCATCGTGGTGTTGGGCGTTACGGGCGTTATGTCTACGGGCGTGATGATAACCTCGTCGCTCTCGTCCATCTTCTTCTGCCTGTTCAACTTCACCTTGTTCATGTTCATGTTCGGCGCGCTTACCACCTTCACCGAGTGGGATAACATCCATGCGCCGGCGCGCAAGAAGATCTTCTACATGTTCACCTTCCCGCTGTTCATGATCACCTATATCCCCATTGCCTTGGTGGCTCTGGTGAAGAAGGCTTCCTGGAAGCCCATCCAGCACAGCATTTCCGTGGATGTTCAGGAATTCGCCCAGGCCAACGCCAAGGACCGCATCTAGGTTCAGCTTCTGCTTGATTCTCCTGGGCTGCCGGCCCTCCCGTTTGAGCCGGTCGTCTTTCTTGGGACGTCGGTCTTCTTGGCTGGGTGGGCTGACCTTCAATCTGCAGCTTTTCTTGGTCGTTGGATCTTCTAGGCGCGAATGAAGGTGAGGCTGAGCACTTCTTCTGCTCCGGCCCTGCGTACAGCGGCCGCTGCGGTGAACAGCGTTGCCCCGGTGGTGAACACATCGTCCACCAGCACAACGCGCTTGGGCACTAAGCCTCGCTTTCCTGGCTGCACCGTTATGGAGCCGCACATGTTCTCCAACCGTTGGCGGGCATCGAGTTCCCGTTGGTCCCGCCGTTGCCCTTGAGCTAAAAGGCCCAGCCAGGGGACGCCGGTAATGCCGGAAAGCTCTTTCGTTATAAGCCGCATGTGGTCGAAGCCGCGCTTGCGCTCCGCGCGTTTGCGGGCAGGTATGGGAACCAGCAGGCCCCTGCTATGCCAGCTCGGGGGCATGGCGTTGGCCATGATTTCGGCTAGAATCCCCGCCATGCGCTCTTCGCCCCGGTCTTTGAAGACGGTCACCATTCTTCGCGTTGTAGGGCTCAGCATGGTTGCCGAAGCGCATCCATCCAGGGGGAATCGCTCCATTCCGCGCCAGGAAAGCGTTTGGCGGTTGCACTCGCAGCAGACCCCGCGCCCCCAAGGCGCCCCGCAGGTGGGGCAGGCCTGAAGCTGGTCCAGGTAGGGAAGGTTTATCCTGCAGCGTTTGCAGAGCAACTCACCGGGCAGGTCGCACACCACGCACCGCGTTGGCCATATCGCTTCGGCCAGTGCCAAGCCCAGAAATGCGGCAGAGTCTTTCAGGGTCCCCATCCTCGCCTCCGTTCTGGTCCTGTTGTTGGGCTGCCGTTCGTTTGCTCTGCCCGTTTGGGGCAAGCGGTTTACACGGTTCCAGTTTCCTCATGATTTGCGAATCAAATGGGAAAGAAATGCGAAAACGCCCCAATGCCGACGCTCTTCACCGAGCTTTTGCGGGCATCTGATAGACTAGGAATGCTTTTCCCAGGTCTGTGGTTGCGGTTATACCTAGTCCAAGGCAGATGCGGTCAAAAGGATCCACGTAAGCTATCGGCTTCGACCGAAGCGAGCATGGCGCATCCTAGAGGTAAGTCGTACCGTTCGGGTTTTATGCGGCATAGGGCTGCACGAACGAGAGGGCGATGTCCGGAAACGGGCTTGGTCCCAGTATGCGAGTGTGGGGGCAAAGACCAGGTCAGCTGGGAAAGCGTGTGATAGAGCTTAGAAGGGATCTGTAGATGAAACGCGCATCGGTTCTTATGGTCGGCCTTGTGGCGGCCCTTTGCGTGGCGCTTGCGCTTGCCGGCTGCACTTCGAATGGGTACACGCCCCAGACAAAGGACCAGTCCGTAAGCAATTCCGCCTTGAAGTCGGCGGGAACGCTGCGCGTTGGCGTGAATGCCTCCAATGCCCCATATGCGGCAGAATCTTCGGGCAGTATCGTCGGCATCGATGTCGACATCGCCGCTGCCATGGCCGATGAGATGGGCCTTAAGCTGGAGCTGGTAGATGTCGGCTCTTCTGCCGACACAGCCTTTACCAAGGAAAACGTCGATGTGGTGATGGGCGTTGTGAAGGACAATTCCGTGTATTGGAAGTCAGACGCCTACATGTCTTCTGGCGTTGCGTTGTTCTCTCTTACCGAAGGGGCGCAGGCCCCCACTTCTTCGGGGTCGTTCACCGTTGCCGCCCAGTCCTCGTCCATGAGCGCATGGGCGGTGAATGACGTTTACGGCGATTCGTGCCTGAAGTCCTCAACCGATTTGCAATCGGCATTTGATTCCTTGAAGACCGGCGTCGTCAACTACGTTGCCTCCGACAGCACCATCGGCGAATACGTTATCCATACCTCTTCGGTGCAGGCGTATCCCATCGCCCTTCTGCAGGAACCTTCTTCCTACAGTGTTGCGGTTTCCAGCACCAATACTGCGCTGCAGCAGGCGGTGTCCCAGGCCCTGTCCACCCTGCGCACGGGCGGCGTCATCGACGTGATCCAAAGCAAGTGGCTTGGCAGTCAGTCCAGCATTTCCTCGCTGAAGGTCATCGAGTCCACCAAGCAGTCTTCCTCCAGCTCTTCCGACAACGAGGTAACGGTGGTCACTGGCGGCACCTCTTCCAGCAGCTCAAGCTCGTCTTCTTCGAGCTCTTCCAGCAGTTCTTCCCGCAGCAGCTCAAGTTCGAGCAGCAACTAGGCAAAGGGACGGATAGCGACTCTTTGTTGAAAAGGTGTCGTAACGTTTACAAACGGAGGGTGCATTTTGCAGCACCCTCCGTTCTTTTTATCCTGGGGTCAAAGAGACAAGCCGCGAAAGCGGTACCCGATCGCTTCCAAGGAGATCCCCATGAACGATTCCGGCAACTATTCCAACGGGCCTGTGCCCCCCGAGTCTTGGGGTAGCCCCAATGTCACCCAGCAGGTGCCCAATGTTGCTCCGGCCCAGGCTTCAGCGAAGAAAAGCAGTTCTTCGCTGAAGACCTTCCTGCTCGCCTTCGCGGGCGCAGCGGTTGCCTGCATTGTATGCTTGGGCGGGTACGCCTTCACGCATCCGTCTGGCTCTACGGTCCTCGGCGGCGACGGGAGTGGAACCAGTATCACCGTCAACGGCGAGGACACCACGTTGGCCGAAGCCGTTTCCCAGAAGTGCCTTCCCTCTGTGGTGAACATCGACGTGTACACGCGCCAGCAGAGCCAGAGCCTGTACGGCATGATGGGGCAGAGTAGCAGTAGCGAGCTCACCGAATCCTCTTTGGGCTCCGGCATCATCCTTTCCTCGGATGGCTACATCCTTACCAACTACCATGTAATCGAGGGCGCCGACCAGCTTAAGGTGAACGCCTCCGGCTCCGAGTACACGGCAACCGTGGTGGGCACCGACGAGTCCAGCGACCTTGCCGTTCTGAAGATCGATGCATCCGGCCTTACCGCAATCGAGATCGGTTCTTCCTCCGATCTTACGGTTGGCGAATGGGTTATGGCGGTAGGCAGTCCGTTCGGTCTTGAGCAGTCGGTTTCCACTGGCATCGTCTCGGCCACCAGCCGCACCACTTCCGCGCTCAATTCTTCCAGCAGCTCTTCTTCCAGCAGCACGAGTGCCGTGTACACCAACATGATCCAGACCGATGCGGCCATCAACCCCGGTAACTCGGGCGGCGCCTTGGTAGACAAGGACGGTAAGCTCATCGGCGTGAATACGCTTATCGCCTCGTCTTCCGGCTCCAGCTCCGGCGTCGGCTTCGCCATCCCGGTCGACTACGCCATGAACATTGCCCAGCAGATCATCGACGGCAAGACGCCATCCCATGCCCAGCTCGGCGTTTCCGGAACCACGGTGAACAGCCAGATCGCGCAGCGCTACAACCTTTCCGTGAGCTCGGGCGCGTACGTCACAAGCGTAAGCGCTGGTTCCTCTGCTGCCAATGCCGGCATCCAGGAGGGCGACATCATCACCAAGTGCGGCGATGCCACCATTAGCTCCTCTACCGACCTGGTGCTGGCGGTCCGCTCCCACAACGTAGGCGACACGGTATCCGTCACCTACAACCGCGACGGCCAGGAATCCACAGTCAGCGTGACGCTCGGCTCCGATTCGTAAGCGCTTGGCGCGTCTGCGCCTTCAATCAGCCTTCCTTTCCTTTCTCTCTTTGCCCCTTGTGCTCAGGCGTTTGCCTTGGGCGCAAGGGGCGCCTTTGTGTTGCGGGCGGGATGCCGGGAAGGGCGACGCCGGGACTCGGGCGCTGAAAGTTTTCGTGCGTCGCGTGGGAGGGAAACGTGTCCAAGGGTGCTCCCGGAGACAGCGGCGGGAATCGGGTAATGAACGCGTTCTAATTCCTGCAGCGCTTTGACGTGCGGAAATACACAAGGATGAAGGCATATACAAAGATGCTATAACCTAGCGAACGGTTCTTCTGCCCCGGCGGCCATTTGACCAGCAAATACGGTGTTATACTCCGTTTCAAGGGAGCCGAAGAGGATTGCGGCTTTCAATAAGAGACATCAATAGCAAGCGGGGAACGCGAACGTTTTGATGTCAAGAGGAAGGGCTGGCCCCAGCGGGTGAGCCTGAACAAGGGGAAGGAACCAACATGTCCGAACGTATTACCGGCCACACCGAGCTTATCGGCCTTATGGCTTACCCTATCCGTCACTCCGGCTCTCCCGCAATGCACAACGCTGCATTCGCCAAGCTTGGCTACGACTACGCTTACCTCTGCTTCGAGGTTGGCGCTGATGAGATCGAAGCTGGCGTTCAGGCTCTGCGCACCTTGAAGATGCGCGGCTCGAACATTTCCATGCCGAACAAGACCATCGTTGGCCAGTACCTCGATGAGCTCACTCCCGCCGCCCAGATGTGCGGTGCGGTCAATACCATCATCAACGACAACGGCCACCTTACCGGAACGATCACCGACGGCACCGGCTTCATGGAGTCTGCCCGCGACAACGGCATCGACCCCATTGGCAAGAAGATGACCATCGCCGGCTGCGGCGGTGCCGGCACCGCCATCCAGATCCAGGCAGCCCTCGACGGCGTGGCCGAGATCTCCATCTTCAACCGCAAGGACGACTTCTGGGCTCGCGGCGAGGAAACCGTGAAGAAGATCAACGAGATGACGGATTGCAAGGCAACCCTGTACGACTTGGCCGACCTTGACAAGCTGAAGGAAGAGATGGCCGACTCCTACCTGTTCGTCAACGCCACCAGCGTCGGCATGCCTCCTCTGCAGGACCAGTCCATCATTCCCGACAAGTCCTTCTTCCATAAGGAGCTCAACGTCATCGACGTGCCTTACGAGCCCCGCTGCTCCATCATGCGCCAGATGGCGAAGGACGCCGGCTGCAAGACCATGAACGGCCTGGGCATGATGCTCTTCCAGGGCTCTGCCGCCTTCGAGCTGTGGACCGGCGAGCCCATGCCCATCGAGTACATGAAGGAAACCCTCGGCATCGACTACGACGAGTAATCGGGCAACCGGTAAGGAGCAATCAGCATGAAGACAGTAAACGTACGCGGCGTCAACATCGGCGAAGGCCGCACCAAGATCTTCTCTTCCCTCTGCGGCAAGGACCTTGCCGACCTGGTAGACCAGGCCCATGCCCTGCGCGGCATCCCGGTAGACGTTGCCGAATGGCGCCTTGACTGGTTCGACCAGGTGTTCGACACCGAGGCCCTGCTCGCCGCAGCCAAGGTGCTGCGCGAAACCCTGGGCGACATGCCCATCCTGGCAACCTTCCGTTCCAAGGCCGAAGGCGGCGAAAAGGAAGTCGAGCCTGCAAAGTACGCCGAGCTCAACAAGGCTCTCGCCGAAAGCGACCTGGTGGACATCGTCGATATTGAGACGTTCATGGACGATGCCATGGTGCCCCAGCTCATCGCCGATGTGCACGCAGCCGGCAAGTTCGCCCTGCTCTCGAACCACGACTTCGAGAAGACGCCTTCCTACGACCAGATCATCGCGAACTACCAGAAGATGCAGGACCTGGGCGCCGACATCGCCAAGATCTCCTACTGGCCCAACAGCCGCAAGGATGTCCTGATGACGCTCGACGCCACCCGCGAGATGTTCGAGAACCACGCAGAGATCCCGCTGCTGTGCGTTTCCATGTCGCCGTTGGGCACGCTCGCGCGCCTCACCGGCGAGTTCGTGGGCAGCTGCGCAACCTTCGGCGCCGCCAAGCAGGCTTCCGCCCCCGGCCAGGTAGACGTCAAGTCGCTTGACCAGGTGCTGAACACCCTGCACGCAGCGCTCTAGGCTGCACGGGGGCGCCTCTGCGCACAACGTATCGCAGGCAACGGCTGGGCTCCCGGCCGTGTTTGGGGGAACCGCGGCTTGGCCCGCGGTTCTTTTTTGTGCGCATGGGTAGGGGAGGGGCGTTTTACGGTAAGATGATCAAGATAATGACGATGAAAGGATGTGCCCATGGGCTCTGAGTACAAGTACAAGCGCGTTCTCCTGAAGCTTTCCGGTGAAGCGCTGATGGGTGAGGCCGGCTACGGCATCGACCCCAAGGTTGTCGAGGAGCTTGCGGTTCAGATCAAGGAAATCGTGGAAGACGGCATCCAGCTTGCGGTCACCGTCGGCGGCGGCAACATCTTCCGCGGCCTTGCCGGTTCCGCCGAGGGCATGGACCGCGCCCAGGCCGACTACATCGGCATGCTGGCAACGTGCATGAACGCCCTTGCCCTGCAGGACGCCTTCGAGCGCCACGGCATCCCCACCCGCGTGATGAGCGCCATCGAGATGCGCCAGGTTTCCGAACCCTACATCCGCCGCCGCGCCGTCCATCACCTGGAAAAGGGTTATGTGGTCATCTTCGCCGCCGGCACGGGCAATCCGTATTTCACCACCGACACCACCGCGGCCCTGCGTGCCTGCGAGATCAACGCCGAGTGCCTGATGAAGGCAACCAAGGTCGATGGCATCTACGATGCCGACCCGGTTACCAACCCCGATGCCAAGCGCTTCGAGACCATCAGCTACCTCGAGGTACTCTCGCGCGAGCTGCACGTCATGGACTCCACGGCAACCTCGCTGTGCATGGACAACAAGCTGCCCATCCTGGTGTTCGACCTTATGGTTCCCGGCAACATCTCGCGCATCCTGAAGGGCGAGAACATCGGAACCACCGTCACCGCGTAGCTATTTCACAAACCTGAAGGGGAAGGACCCAAGATGATCAACGACATCATGGACAAGGCGCAAAAGCGCATGGAAGGTGCCGAGCAGCAGCTTGCCAACAACTTCGCATCGGTGCGCACCGGTCGAGCGAACGCGATGATCCTCGACCGCGTGAAGGCCGACTACTACGGTGTTCCCACCCCCATCAACCAGATGGCTGCCGTGAAGACCCCTGATGCCCACACCCTCGTCATCGAGCCGTGGGACAAGTCGGCGCTCGGCGGCATCGACCATGCCATCCAGGAAGCCAACCTCGGCGTAATGCCGAACAACGACGGCTCCGTTATCCGCCTTTCCTTTCCGCCTCTTACCGAGGAACGCCGTAAGGAATTCGTGAAGGAATGCCGCGGCTATGCCGAGGAAAGCCGCGTTGCCATTCGCAACGCCCGTCGCGATGCCAATTCCGCGGTAGAGAAGGCGGTTAAGGACGACGGTCTGCCCGAAGACGATCAGCGTCGCGCCGAGGCCGACATCCAGAAGCTTACCGACCAGGCCATTGCCAAGATCGACGACGCCTTGGCGAAGAAGGAAAAAGAGCTGATGGCCATCTAGCCATCCGAAGGCTCTCGAAACGAATCATGCGCCGGCCTTACGTGCCGGCGCTTTCAGGTTAATGCTGCAAGCAAGGATATTGGAGGTACACGGAAATGAGACAACCGCTTGATTACATCTTTCCCAACCCTCCGCAAGGGCTGGACCCAAGGCAGCTAGACCCGAACCGGGTTCCCCGCCACATCGCCGTGATCATGGACGGCAATGGCCGCTGGGCGAAGAAGCGCGCGCTCAACCGCCTGCGCGGGCACAAGGCCGGCATCGAGGCGGTTCGCGAGACAATCCGCTGCGCCAACGACTGTGGGGTGGATTACCTTACGATCTACTCGTTTTCCACCGAGAACTGGAAGCGCCCGCAAGATGAGGTAACTGGCCTGATGGAGCTCTTTGCGAAGACCATGCTGGCCGAGGTTGACGGCCTTCACGAAGAGCATGTGCGCGTGCGTACCATCGGCGACCTTTCCGCCTTGCCGCAGGAAACGCGCGATGCGTTTGATGCTGCTTGGGAGAAGACCAAGGGCAACGACGGCATGACGTTGGTTGTGGCCGTGAACTACGGTTCGCGTCAAGAGATCTTGAACGCAGCCAAGGCCTACGCCGATGCGGCCATCGCCGCGCATGATGCCGGCGAATCCGTCGTTTTGGATGAAGCTCTTTTCGAAAAGGGACTCTATACCGCCGACATCCCCGACCCCGATCTGCTTATCCGTACCTCGGGGGAAATGCGCATCAGCAACTTCCTGCTTTGGCAGATCGCCTATTCTGAGTTCGTGTGCACCGATGTGCTCTGGCCCGATTTCAACCGTTACGACCTATTGAGCGCCATGCTGGAGTTCCAGGGGCGCGAGCGCCGCTTCGGGGCGGTGTAGCGAATGGCGAAGACTCGCGTACGCAAGCCTTTCCTCAGAGGCGAAGGCGATGCTGTCGGTCACGGCCTTACCACGGTTGAGCAGCGCATAGAGCCCCAGGGGCTTCCTGGCGAAGAACGGCAGACCGCGAAGGCGAAGGAACCGGCAAAGCCCAAGTCGGAAAAAAAGGCCAAGAAGCCCAGCAACCTTATGGTCCGCATCACTACGGGCGCGGTCTACATCGCGCTTACGGTGGTGTGCATCTTCGCATCCGAGCCCACCACGGCCATCTACCTTTCGGTGCTCAGCGCCATCTGCGCCGGTGAGTTCTACTACATGCTCCGCTCCGATGCTAAGTTGCCAAATGAGTTCCTGGGTATCTGCGCCGCGGCACTTTTCCCGCTTGCCACCTGGCTTTTCGGCCTTTCGGGTGTTGTGGTGGTGTTGGCGTTGTTCGTGCTCAGCCTTTTGGTGTGGTACGTGTTTTGGATGCCGGCGCGCATCAGCGATGTGGCGGTAAGCCTGTTCGGTGCGGTTTATACCGGCCTTGTTATGTCGACTGCCATGGTGCTGCGCGCTTCGCTGCCTGACCAGTGGGGTGCTTTGTTGGTGTTGGGCCTGTTCGCCAGCGTATGGGGCAACGATGCTTTCGCCTATTTGGTTGGCTCGGCTATCGGCAAGCACAAGCTGGCGCCGCATATTTCTCCCAAGAAGAGCTGGGAGGGCTTCATTGCCGGCCTCGCCTTCGCCATGGCTTTCTGGTGCTTGCTTACGCTTATCCCGGGGGTAACCATGTCCATCCCGCAGGCGCTTGCCTTCGGCTTTGTGAACGGTTTGGCGGGCGTTTTGGGTGACCTGGTGGAAAGCCGCATCAAGCGCAATTCCGGCTTCAAGGACTCGGGCACCATCATGCCGGGCCACGGCGGCCTGCTCGACCGCTGCGACTCGCAGTTCCTGGTTACGCTTACCGGAGCCATCATGCTTATCTTAGGAGGGTGCATACCCTATGCCCTGTAACAGTGGAACCCCTTGTGCCGCAGCCGCATCGAAGCGCCGCATCGCCGTTTTGGGATCGACCGGTTCCATCGGCACGCAGACGCTCGATGTGGTGCGCCGTCATCCTGACCGCCTGGAAGCAGTGGCGCTTGCTGCGGGTACGCGCGGCGCCGACTTGCTGGCGCAGGCCAAGGAATTCGGCGTGGGGCGCATCGCGCTGGGCACTCCCGAAGCAGCTGGTCCTTCGGCGGTTGCCGAGCTCAAGGAACACGTAGCCGGTTTCAGCGGCTCTTCTTCCATCGGCTTCGGCCCCGATGCGGTACGTCAGCTCGTCCATCTTCCCGAGGTGGATGTGGTCGTGAACTCCCTTGTGGGTGCTGCTGGTTTGCAAGCCAGCTACGAAGCGCTGAAGGCTGGCAAGGTACTTGCCCTCGCCAACAAGGAATCGCTGGTGGTGGGCGGCGACCTTATCATGCCAATGGCCGCAGAACCTGGCCGTCTTATGCCTATCGACTCTGAACACGGCGCCATCTACCAGTGCCTTCTGGGCGAGCAGCCCAGCGAGGTTTCCAAGCTATGGGTAACCGCTTCCGGTGGTCCCTTCCGCGGCAAGAAGCGCGCCGACTTGCAAAGCATCACGCCAGCTCAGGCGCTTGCCCATCCTACCTGGAATATGGGTAGGAAGATTTCCATCGACTCCTCCACCCTTATGAACAAGGGCTTGGAAGTGATCGAGGCGCATCATCTGTTCGCCATGCCCTACGACAAGATCGAAGTGGTAGTGCAGCCCCAAAGTGCCATCCATTCCATGGTGGAGTTCAGCGACGGCAGCGTGAAGGCGCACCTGGGAACCACCGACATGCGCATTCCCATCCAGTTCGCCCTCAGCTATCCGGAGCGCTGGGACGCCCCGGTGCAGCCGCTCGATTTCCGCACCCTGGGGTCGCTGGAGTTCGCCGCGCCCGACACCGAGACGTTTAAGGCGCTTGCCTTTGCCTATCATGCCGGCAGGGTAGGGGGTACGCTGCCGTGCGTCATGAACGCCGCCAACGAGGTTGCCGTGGCCGCCTTCCTCGACGAGGGCTTGTCTTATCTAGGCATTGCCGAATGCGTGGAGGCTTCGATGGACGCCCACGAGCAGCAGGGCGTGCAGAAGGTGGAAAGCATCGAGCAGCTGCTTGAGCTTGACTTGTGGGCGCGCGAGTACGCGAAGGGATGGATCGCCAAGCGCTAGCGCGGCGTTGGGTGCGCTCGGTCTGGCCCGATGCTACCAATCGCCCGCGCGAGCTCAGGGTAAGCCCCAAGGCAGTCGGGCATCCCGCCTTCCAAGAACTTGTGGATTCCCCTTCTCAAATCCGGCCATTCTGGTATCATTCAACAGGTTGCACGGGAAAGCTGTGCAACAAGGAATAAGTGCGATGATACGCGGAGATTGTGCATTCGTTCCGGCTCGGCTACCCAACACCGATCGCCGACTTGCTACGGTCACGCTTTTCAAGTTATCGCCTTGCGTTTATTCGAATAAGGAGAAATATGTACGCAATCGTTAAGACTGGCGGCAAGCAGTACAAGGTTTCCACCGGTGACTGCCTGAACGTCGAAAAGCTTGAGGGTGAGGCAGGCGACAAGGTCGCTCTTACCGCTATCGCAGTCGTTGACGGCTCCAAGGTCGTTGCCGATCCTGCCGAGGCCGCAAAGACCAAGGTAGAGGCAACCATCGTTGAGCAGTTCAAGGGCGAGAAGCAGCTCGTCTTCAAGTTCAAGAAGCGCAAGAACTACAAGAAGCTGCGCGGTCATCGTCAGAATCTGACTCGCGTTCAGATCACCAACATCGCATAGTTAAGGAGGAATACTCATGGCACACAAGAAAGGTCAAGGTTCCATCCGCAACGGCCGCGATTCCGAGTCTAAGCGTCTTGGTTGCAAGCGCTTTGCAGGTGAGTTCGTCGGTGCGGGCAACGTTCTGGTTCGTCAGCGCGGTACGCGCATCCACCCCGGTGAGAATGTGGGTCGCGGCAAGGACGATACCCTTTTCGCTCTGTGCGAAGGCACGGTAGAGTACACCAAGGGCGCACGTCGCAAGGTGCATGTTCGCCCCGAGGCGTAAGCTCCGTTAGGATATCTCGGATATTGGAAGGCCCTCTGCAGCGTGCAGGGGGCCTTTTCGTTTAGAATCGAAGGAACATGTTTACAGACAAGGTTCGCATATTCGTAAAAGCTGGCGACGGCGGCGCTGGCTGCATGTCGTTCAGGCGCGAGGCGCATGTGCCCAAGGGCGGCCCCGACGGCGGCGACGGCGGCAGGGGCGGGGACATCGTCCTTGAAGCCGACATGCGCGTTTCCTCGCTTATCGACTACCGCTTCAAGCACCACTTCAAGGCCACGCGCGGCACCCATGGCAAGGGTTCGAAGATGAACGGCGCCAACGGCGAGGACCTTGTTCTCAAGGTTCCCGTTGGCACCATCGTGCGCGAGTACAACGAGGAAACCAAGCAAACGGGCGAAGTCATCGCCGACCTCACCCACGATGGCGAGCGTATCGTTGCCGCCCGTGGCGGCGTCGGCGGCCGTGGCAACACCCACTTCGTTACGCCCACGCGTCGCGCCCCCGCCTTTGCCGAGCTGGGCGTTCCCGCCGAAGAGTGCTGGATCGAGCTCGAGATGAAGCTCATGGCCGATGCGGCTCTGGTAGGTGTTCCTTCCGCGGGCAAGAGCTCGCTCATCTCACGCATGAGCGCCGCGAAGCCCAAGATCGGCGACTACCCGTTCACCACCCTGGTTCCCAACCTGGGCGTGGTGAAGGCCGATGAGTACAACTACGTGGTTGCCGACGTGCCCGGCCTTATCGAAGGCGCGCACGAGGGCAAGGGCCTGGGCCACGAGTTCCTGCGCCATGTTGAGCGCTGCGCCGTTATCCTGCACGTCATCGACCTCACCGGCGGCTACGAAGGCCGCGACCCGGTGGAGGACTATCGCATCATCAACAACGAGCTGAAGATGTACTTGCCCGAGCTTGCGGAGCGTCCCTGCATCGTGGTGGGCAACAAAGTCGATGCCCCCGGAGTAGAGGAAGCCGCAAAGCGCCTGGAGGAAGAGGTTCGCCGCGACTCCATCGAGCGCGCCGGCGGCAACGAGTTCGCCGAAAGCCCGCTGAACCCCAAGGTGTTCTTCACCAGCGCCGTTACCGGCAAGGGCGTCGATGCGCTTATGAAGGCGGCGGGCTCGAAGGTTGCCGAGCTGCGCGAAGCCGAGCGCAAGGCCCAGGAAGGCGTTGAGCACTTCGACCAGATCTGGCAGCATCGCCGCGACGAGCGCGACAAGCGTTTCGAGATCACCCAGCTTTCCGAAGGCGTGTTCCGCGTTACGGGCAAGCAGGTTGAGCGCATGGTTATCCAAACCGACTGGGACAACGACGAGGCCATCGCATTCCTGCAGCATCGCTTCAAGCGCCTGAAGCTCGACGAGGCCTTGGAGAAGGCCGGCGCGCGCGACGGCGACGAGATCCGCATCTTGGGCTGCGCGTTCGAGTTCGAGTCGGCGCGCATGCATGACGATATCTACGGGGGATTGGACATTTAGCCCATGAGGAACGGCAAGAAGGTCATAGTCATCAAGATCGGCTCCTCCACCTTGGTGAACAGCCAGGGCAAGCTCGATCGGCCGTATTTCGATGGCCTCGCCGCCCAGGTGAACGCCCTGCGCGAAAAGGGCTGGAGCCCCATCATCGTTTCCAGCGCCGCCATCGCCTGCGGGCTCGAGGCGCTGGGCATCGATGAGCGTCCCACTGACATGCCCTCGCTGCAGGCGGCGGCCTCGGTGGGGCAGAACGCGCTCATGTCCGCCTATGCCGAGTCCTTCTCGCACTACGGGGTGCTCACCTCGTGCGTGCTCATCACCCGCCACTCCACGGCGCAGCGCAACGCCTACTTGCACGCGCGCGACACGCTCGAGCGCCTGCTCGATTTCGACGTGGTGCCCATCATCAACGAGAACGACACGGTGTCGGTCGAGCAGATCCGCTTCGGCGACAACGACACCCTGGCGGCATTGGTTTCCTGCCTGGTGCAGGCCGACTTGTGCGTCATCTTCTCGGACATCGAGGGCCTGTTCACTGCCAATCCCTCAACTGATCCGACGGCCACCCTGGTGCCACGCGTCGAGCGCATCACGCCCCAGCTTATGGCAACGGCCGGCGGGGTGGGCTCGAAGGTGGGCAGCGGCGGCATGATCACGAAGATCCGCGCGGCGCGGGTGCTTATGCTTGCGGGCATCCCCATGGTTATCTGCCACGGGCACCGCGCGCATAGCCTGGAAGACATCGTTTCCGGCGAATCGGTGGGCACCTATTTCGCCGCCCGCACCGTTCCTCATGACATCACGCCCCGCAAGCTCTGGATCGCCTTGGGTGATACCGCCAAGGGCGTGCTGGTGGTGGACGAAGGCGCCAAGGGCGCGCTGATCGAGCGCGGCTCCTCGCTGCTTTCCGTAGGCATCAAGGAAGTGGAAGGCTCGTTCTTCCGCGGTGATATCGTCGACATCAAGGACGAATCGGGGCATCTGTTCGCCCGTGGGCGCGTGAGCGCTCCTTCCTCGGAAGTGAGCTTGGCGCGCGGCCGCACCCAGAAAGAGATCAAGGGTAACGAACTGCTGGCCAACTTGGGCGACAAGCCGGCAGTCCATCGCGATGAATTGGTGGTGTTCGAATGAGCGAGGCAAAACAGGCCGCCCTGGCGGCGAAAAGCGCGGCAACCCGTATGGCTCAGGCTTCAACCGAGCTGAAGAACCAGGCGCTGTTCGCCATGGCTTCGGCTCTTCGCGCCAACGAGGCCGCTATCTGCGAGGCGAACCAGAAGGATTGCGCTTCAGCCAAGGAAAAGGGCATATCCGACTCGTTGTTGGATCGTTTGGCGTTGAGCCACGACCGTATCGAGGGCATGGCTTCCGCTTTGGAGCAGCTCGCGGCTTTGGACGACCCGGTGGGCAAGACCATCGAGGAGCGTACGTTGTACAACGGCCTGCAGCTTCGCAAGGTTAGTGTGCCCCTGGGGGTGGTGGCCATGGTGTACGAAGCACGCCCCAACGTAACGGCCGACGCGGCGGGCATCTGCGTGAAGTCGGGCAATGCCTGCGTGTTGCGCGGCGGTTCGCTGGCGGTTCATTCCAACGTCGCCATCGCCTCTGCCCTTCGCGAAGCCGTTGAGGGCGTTGGCCTGCCGGCCGATGCGATCGTAGCCATCGCTTCTACCGATCGCAGCGAAACCGACGAGCTGTTGCGTCTGCGTGGCTTGGTGGACGTGCTCATTCCCCGCGGCGGAGCTGGCCTTATCCAGCATTGCGTCGAGTATGCCACCGTCCCCGTTATCGAGACGGGAGTGGGCAACTGCCATGTGTATGCGCATGAATCGGCCGACCTCGATATGGCCTGCGCCATCGTCATGAATGCGAAGACCCAGCGACCGGGCGTGTGCAACGCCTGTGAATCGGTGCTGGTTGATTCGTCCGTTGCCCATAAGTTCCTGCTGAAGCTCTTGCCGCAGTTGGCCGAGGCCGGCGTTACCGTGCATGGCGATGAAACGGCAAGCCGCGTGACAGGCGAGCTGGGCGGCAAGTCCCAAGAGCTGTTCGTTGCTGCTACCGAAGAGGACTGGGGGCGCGAGTACCTGGGGCTGGAGATCAGCGTCAAGTGCATTGATGGCGGCGTTGAGCAGGCTGTTTCGCATATCAACCAGTACGGCACCGGCCATTCCGAGTGCATCGTAGCCACCGATGCCGCCGCAATTTCGCGCTTCCAGCAGGGGGTGGATGCGGCAGCGGTGTACGCCAACGCCTCTACCCGCTTCACCGATGGCGGCGAGTTCGGCCTGGGTGCCGAGATAGGCATCTCCACCCAGAAGCTGCATGTGCGCGGGCCGTTTGCGTTGGAGGCGCTTACCAGCATGAAGTACCTCATAAACGGCGAAGGCCAGGTTAGGGGCTAGCCATGAGCGCTATCGACGTGATCGAGGCGGTGCGGAAGGTCTCCGATGCGGAAAAGGGTTCGAAGCGCCCGGTTGTGTGCGAGCGCTTCGACGACCTGGGCAAGGACGGCAAGCCCTGCCGCCTGGGCATTATGGGCGGCACGTTCGACCCTATCCACAACGGCCATTTGGCCTGTGCGGAGCAGGCGCGTGAAGACCTGGGCCTCGATGTTATCGTGTTCATCCCCACGGCGAACCCGGTGTTCAAGCGCGACCAGCACATCGCCCCGGCCAATGAGCGCCTGGCAATGTGCCGGGCCGCCATCGCCGACAACCCGTACTTCGATGTGAGCGATATCGAGATAGCCCGCGGCGGCGACACCTATACCATCGACACGCTGCGTGCCTTGCGCGCCCATTACCCCAAGAACGTGGAGCTGTTCTTCCTTACCGGCGCCGATGCCATCGCTACGGTTTCCAAGTGGCGTGGGGCGCAGGAGATGGGCACGCTCGCCCGCTTCGTCGGGGTGGACCGGCCGGGCTTCGAGCTTTCTGACGAGAAGCGCCGCCAGATCGTGGAAGACGCGAAGGGCATTTCCATATCGTTTGTTACCATCGAGGCGCTGGAGATCTCTTCAAGCGAGCTGCGCCGCCGCTTGGCGCAGGGAAAATCGATCCGCTACCTAACCCCGCAGGTGGTGGTCGACCATGTTATGGAGCATGAGTTCTACCGAGAGGAGGGGGAGTCCCATGGCTAAAGACAAGAACAAGCAGCCCGTTGAACTGGACAAAGAACAGCTGAGCGAATTTGCCTACCTTCCCACCGAGGCTGATGGGTTCAAGGAGGAAAAGCCCTTCTGCTCTTCGAACTACAAGCAGATGAAGGGCCTTCTGATGCAACGGGTGAACCCCACCCGCTATGTGCACAGCCTTTCAGTGGCGAAGACTGCCCGCAAGCTTGCACGTGCCTACGGCTATGACGAGGACCGGGCGCGCATGGCGGGTCTTCTTCACGACTGGGATAAGGCATTGAGCCCCAACCGCTTGGCTTGCCGCGTGGAGGATTTCGGCCTTTCTATAGACGCGGAAACCGTGCAGAACATGCCCTGGGTGCTTCACGGCTCAACTGCAGCTGCAGTGCTGGGCAAGGAGTTCCCGTTCTTGGGTGAAGAGGTGCTGCAGGCCATCGACCGCCATACGGTGGGCTCGCCCGACATGCAGCCGCTCGACATGATCGTGTTCGTGGCCGACAAGATCGAGCCAACGCACGATGTGCCCGAATACAAGCGCCTGTACAAGCAGATGGGCATCATGAGCTTGGAGGAGATGTTCTGCGCCGTGCTGAAGGAAGGCATGGCCCATCTGGTGAAAACGAACCGTCCAATCAGCCGTGACACCGTTCTGGTTTGGAATAGATATTGCAACGACTGCCCCAAAGGGAAGGGAGAGTAAGTGGAACAGCAGAAGACCCCACGTGAATGCGCTTTGATTGCCGCCCGCGCCGCAGATGAGCGCAAGGCAACCGACATCATGGTTATCAGCGTCGGTGACGTTATTGATGTAACTGATTTCTTTGTCATCGCCACCGGTCAGAACACCCCGCAGGTAGAGGCCATCCTTGATTCGGTGGAGGAGGCGCTGCGCAAGGAAGCGGGAGTGAAGCCCATCTCCCGCGAGCAGACCAAAGACCATTCCTGGGAGCTTATCGATTACGGCGATTTCGTGGTTGACGTGTTCCAGCCGGAAGCCCGTGAGTTCTATCGCCTGGAAACACTGTGGGGCGATGCCTCGGTAGTCGACCTTGCAGAGGCCGGCATCGAGCACCCCGAGTATTCTGAGCGCATCGCCAAGCTCGTCGGCCACGTGCAGGAGGCACGTAGCGAATAAGTTGCCGCTTTCGTTCGCGTGATGCGGTAGGGGATACGAATAGCGTTCCGCAAAGGCGTCGGTGGTTGCCGGCGTCTTTTTTGCGCGGCGATATGCGGGCATCGGGTCCTGGCGGCTCCCTGGTAGGGTCCACACTTCTGCAAAGCAAAGCGCCCCTTGGATTACTCCAGGGGGCGCTGGTTCATAAATGACTGGCAATCGCGGCAAGCGTTGCCCGGCAGGCGAATGGCCTTCCGCTATTCGGCGGACTCAGCAGCGGTGCCGGCGCTCCATTCGTCGCAGTCCTTGCCAACCTTGAAGTCAACGCCGGCCTTTCGGCGCTCCTTGTAGTCGGCGGTAGCGGTGAACAGCGCATCGGAAAGGGAGTTCAGCGCGGTTTCCACGGAGTCCTGTACAACGCCGATGACGAAGCCGACGCCCACCACCTGCATGGCGATATCGTTGCTGATGCCGAACAGCGAGCAGCACAGCGGGATAAGCAGCAGCGAACCGCCCGCAACGCCGGAAGCGCCACATGCGCTAACCGCGGCAAGCACGCACAGGATGCCGGCGGTAACGGGGTTGATGGCAATGCCCATGGTGTTGGCGGCGGCAATGGACATCACGGTGATTGTGATGGCGGCGCCGGCCATGTTGATGGTTGCACCCAGCGGAATGGACACCGAGTACGTGTCGTGCTTGATGCCCAGGCGTTTGCACAGCTCCATGTTCACGGGGATGTTGGCGGCAGAGCTGCGGGTGAAGAACGCGTACATGCCCGAGTCCTTGATGCAGCGGAACACGATGGGGTAGGGGTTCTTGTGGATGTTCAGGAACACCAGAAGCGGGTTCACTACCAGGAGGATGAAGAACATGGCGCCCAGCAGAACCAGAAGCAGCTGACCGTACTCGATGAAGATCTCGGGGCCGTTTTCGGCAACCGAGGTGTATACCAGACCAAGGATGCCGAAGGGCGCGCAGGCGATGATCCAGCGAACCACGATGGAGATGACGTGCGACATATCGCCGAAGAACTTCTTGGTTCCCTCGCTGGTGTAACGCATGGCGATGCCAAGAAGGATGGCCCAAACCAGGATGCCGATGTAGTTGGCGTTCGTGAGAGCGTCAACGGGGTTCACCACCATGTTGCCGACAAGGGTGGTAAGTACCTCGGCGATATCGGTAGGCGCGGCTTTGTCGGCGGCCTCAACACCGGAAAGGGTAAGCTCGACTGGAAAGGCGAAGCTAATGGCAACTGCCGTGAAGGCAGCGGCAAGCGTGCTTACCACGTACAGCAGGATGATGGTGCGCATCGACTGGGGAAGCTTGGTTCGGCACAGCGCGTTGATAACGAGGAAGAACACCAAAAACGGTGCAACCGCCTTCAGGGCGCTTACGAACAGCGTGCCCAGAAGGGTTATGACGGCAAGGTCCTTCGGGCCGAATGCGCCAAGCAGGGCGCCGATAATCAGGCCGATGATGATGCGCTTGACCAAGCTCAGGCTTGTCCAGGCTTTCGCGATTGACTTCATATAGTGCTCCTTGAGCAGAGGGTTGGGGATGCAAAGTGCGGCAGCTGCGGAAATGCTGCTGTGGCGCACAGGTTCTTAGTATAGCCATGCGTTAACTTTTTGTTGCATTCGACCAGCTATTTTTATAGCTAAGATGACTAGCCGGGTCAGCTTGAGCTGCAAGTTCGGCCATCGGCTCGGGCAAGCCCGGCTGTAACCCGACGATTTGAGTCGCTGTGGGTTGCCGTGTCGGCCTGCCGGCTTGCGGCCAGGCAAAACGAAAGCCCCCTTTGCAGGGGGCTTTCCAAGCGAAGGAATGGCTTAAAAGGTGGCGAAGGCCTACTTTGCCTTGTATTTCTTCACCAGCTGACGGCCGGCGATGTAGTCCATGATCTCGGTGGTGCCGCCGCCCATCTCGTTGCCGCGGAGGTCTGCCCAGATGCGGCCAACGCGGATTTCCTTGGTGTAGCCGATAGCTGCGTAGATGGACATTGCCAGGTCGGCAACGCGGGTAAGCTCGCGGCAGGCGTAGCCCTTGAGCAGAGCGGACTCCAGACGGGTGGACTCGCCGTTGTCGATCATGGTAACAACCTGGTAGAGGCGAGCGCGAACGTTCTGGATGATGTTCTCCATCTCGCACAGGTGCAGCTGGATGGTGGTCTGGTGGGCGATGGGCTTCTTGAAGCAGATGCGTTCGGAAGCGTAGGCGCCGGCATCGTTCAGGGCAGCCTGGGCAAGGCCGAGGGAAGATGCGACAACCAGGCAGCGCTCGAACTCGAGCTTCTTCATAAGGAGCTTCCAGCCCATGCCGGGCTCGCCAAGGCGCATGTCCTCGGTGAGGACCACGTTGTCGAAGAACTGGTCAACGAACGGGATGGCCTGCTGGCCTACCTTGTCAAGATGGCCGATGGTGAAGCCGGGGGTGTCGTTGGGGACCAGCCACAGGGAGTACTTGTCGTTCTCGTAAGAGGGGTCCTCGTCCTTGGCAACGACCATGGTGTAGATGGAAAGGCCGCCCAGGGTAACCCAGGTCTTCTGGCCGTTCAGCAGGTAGGTGCCGTCGGGCTGCTTGCGGGTTACGCAGGTCATGGCGTTGTTGTCGGAACCAGCGGCAGGCTCGGAGATCGCGGAGCAGGCGATGCAGGTGCTCTCCACGTTCTCGATGGCGTTCATGATCATTTCCTGCTGCTCTTTGGAGCCGAAGTCGATGACGTCGGTGATGGTGTTGAAGTCGGTAACGAAGGGAAGCGTTACGCCGGTGTACTCATGGAGCTTCTCTACCAAGAGGATCTCGGTGAGCTTGTCTACAGGAACGCCGCCGACTTCTTCGGGGAGGCCCAGGTGCATGAAGCCCGCCTCGCGGTAAGCCATGGCAGCCTCTACGCTGATGTGATGGTCAACCTCGTATGCCTGCTTTACTGCTTCGTCGGTGAAGTAGCGGGTTGCGTACTCATGGGCGCTCTCAATGAGCAGCTCTTGCTCGTCAGTAAGCTTGAAATCCATAACTTGATCCCTTCTTTATTCCCGTTTCGAATGGAACTGGAGAATTGCACAAAACCAAATCTGCAGCTCAAGGGCTATCCTAGCATTTGAACGCGTTTCTCTCTATGCAGGGAGCTATTCGGGTTTTGTATGAGAAAAGGGGCATTCGTGCACTGCAGGTTATAGCTAAACTCAATATAGGCCTGACCTGGTATAACACGTTCAAAAAATCGCGCCGGAAACCAGTTGGCTCCCGGCGCGACTTGCCTTGCAGGCTGTTTATTCGCGGATGGAACGCGGCCCGAAGCTGGGCTCCATCACCGAATCGGGCATGGGCTGCCCGTCATAGACCTTCACCGAGGTCCCGTTCATCTGGCTTATCTGCTCGGGTGTGTAGCCGTATTCGCCCATGATGCGCGCGGTGTCATAGCCCACGGGGCGGCTGCGGCGCAGCACCGGGTCGCCCACGGAGGCCAGGCGCACCGGGGTTGTGGGCAGCACCTTGTCGCCGAAGGCGTCGTAGTGCAGGGTGCGCAGCGCGTCGTTGGCGAAGGCCTCTTCGTCGTGCAGGATGTCCCCGGGCAGGAACAGGCGCTGGTAGGGGATCTCGTTCTCCTGGAAGATGGGCTCCCAGTGCGCCCAGTCTTCGGTAAGGAAGTGCTGTTCCAGCATCTTGATCACCTCGGTGTTGCCGCCGCTTCCGTTGTTGATGGCGGCCGACGTGGTGTAGCGCTCGTCGCCCAGGATGGAGGTGAGGCCGATGGAGGTCATCAGGTGCTCGAAGAACAGGTCGTACGAGCCGTAGCAGATGATGAACCAAACGCCGTCTTTCGATCGGTAGGTGTTGTTGGAAGGGCAGGTGGCGTCGTAGCGGCTTTTCGGCCAGGCGTCGCCGAACTGGCTGGAGGCCAGCATGATGTTCATGGCCCACAGTGCGTTGTGGTGCAACGTGGTGGTTACCTTGTCCCCCTCGCCGGTGCGCTCCTTGCGCACGAGCGCCGCCAGCAGGCCGGCGGTAAGGGTAACCGAGCTGTTCCAGTCGCCAATGGCGGCGGGCCAGTTGATGGGCTGGTATCCTTCGCCTGCCTGCGGAAGCGATGCCAGGAAGCCGCCGCGTGCCGCGTAGGCGGTGGTGTCGAAGCCCTTGGTGTCGCGCTCGGGACCGTGCTCGCCGTAGCCGCGCATCTGCCCCCAAACCAGGTGGGGATGGCGCGCGTGCACGGAATCGTAGTCGAGCCCCAGCTTCTTCAGGGCCTTGTCGCGGAAGCTGGTAACCATGATGTCGGCATCGGCAAGCAGCTTCTCAAGGAACTCCTTGCCCTTTTCGTCTTTCAGGTTCACCGAGAGGAATTCCTTGTTGAGGGATGCCAGGTCGAAGGCGGGGTCGTCGATGTCGGTTTTGCCCATGCCGAACGCCGGGCCGTTGGTGCGGTACTCGTCGCCCGTGAACGGCTCGATCTTGTAGATGGTTGCGCCCATCTCGCCCAAGATGCGCAGGCAGGCTGGTGCGGCAACGTAGCCGGTAAGCTCGACGACTTTTACTCCCTCAAGACCTTTCATGTGGCCCCTCCCGTTCGAAAGCGCCCTGCTGGCAGGCGCATGGTTTCCTTTAAGGAAAAAGTGTACCCCAGGCAGGTGAGGGGCGAATGCCCTGCCTTTGCAATGGGTTGCGCGGCTTGTCCCTATCGGTTCGGATGGGTGCTGGGGCGGTATCGGCGGGGATCGGTGTGGACTTTGGCTCTGTTGGGGTGGCTGCCAACGGCGTCGTGCTTACCGCCCAGGCCGGCGAAGCCCTTTTTGCATCCGCTCGCGGGCCTTCGATTCTGCTGTTTTGCCGCTGTTGTGGCTCTGGTGTGCAGCTTTGTGCACGATGGGGGATAATAGGAAGGCTTGCGGGTTCGCAGGTGGGGCACATCCCCCCCGCGCAACCCCGCTTCCACTAACTGTTTGCTAAATCGGCGGCCCTGCGGCTGCCATCGGACAGGAGAACCATATGAAATACTTCGGTACGGACGGCTTCCGCGGCGTTGCCGGCGAAAACCTCACGGTAGAGCACGCATACAAGATCGGCCGTTTCATCGGCTGGTATTACGGCGTGCGCCAGGGCCGCAAAGCGCGCATCGTGCTGGGGAAGGACACCCGCCGTTCCAGCTACATGCTGGAAAGTGGCATGATCTCCGGCCTGGTTGCCTCGGGTGCCGATGCGTACATGCTGCACGTTATCCCCACGCCCGGCCTTTCCTTCGAAACCACCGACGGCGCGTTCGACTGCGGCGTCATGATCACCGCCAGCCACAACCCCTACACCGACAATGGCATCAAGCTGGTGAATTCGCAGGGCTACAAGATGGAAGAGTCGCTGCTGCAGCTTATCGAGCAGTACATCGACGGCGAGTATCCCGAAAAGGTGCCCATGGTCTCGGGCGATGCCATCGGTGCCACGGTGGACTACATGCAGGGCCGCAACCGCTACATCGCGCATCTTATCGCCAGCGCGAATTTCTCGCTGCAGGGTGTGAAGGTTGGCTTGGACTGCGCCAACGGCTCGGCATCTTCCGTTGCCAAGCCCGTGTTCGACGCCCTGGGCGCCGACGTGCGCGTTATCAACAACAGCCCCGACGGCTTCAACATCAACGTGGACTGCGGCTCCACCCACATCGACCGTCTGCAGCGCTTGGTGGTTGAGCAGGGGTTGGATGTGGGCTTCGCCTTCGACGGCGACGCCGACCGCTGTCTTGCGGTGGACGAGCGCGGTCATGTGGTCGACGGCGACCTTATCCTGTACGTGTGCGGCGTGTATCTGAACAAGCACGGCCGCCTTTCCGCCGGCACGGTGGTCCCCACGGTTATGAGCAACTTCGGCGTGCTGAAGGCCTTCGAGCAGGCAAGCCTGAACTACGAGACCACCGCGGTGGGCGACAAGAACGTGTTTGCCTGCATGCATGCCAACGGTTACAGCCTGGGCGGCGAGCAGTCGGGGCACGTGATCTTCGGCGACATCGCCAGCACAGGCGACGGCATCCTTACCTCGCTCCGCGTGATGGAAGTGCTGCGTGCCGAGCGCGAAACGCTTTCCCAGCTCTGTGCGCCGGTGAAGCTGTATCCGCAGCTGCTCACGAATGTTCGTGTGGTGGACAAAGACGCTGCTATGCAGGACGAAGCGGTGCTTGCCTCGGTGAAGCAGGCCGAAGAGTTCTTGGGCGATAGCGGCCGCGTGCTTCTGCGCGCCAGCGGCACCGAGCCCCTGATCCGCGTCTTGGCCGAAGCTCCCACCGACGAGCTCTGCGCCGAAGCCAGCGAGTTCATGCTGAAGGCCCTGGAACCCCTTCGCGCGAAGTAGCGCGAGCGGCGCGCAAGTGCCGCCCATCCCAGCCCGGGACTGCGCTCAATCGCTCATATCCTCGAACCGAAAGCCCGCCTCCTGGCGGGCTTTTGCTGTTGATGGGGCTACTGAAGCCGTTATCTGTAAGACGGAAAAGTGGCATTCCCACCCTTGAAAACCGTAGGAAAAGTAGCACATTCACCTCTAAAAACGGTGGAAAAGTGGCACACGTAAGGTTTGAACTGGTGAAATGCGCTAGTTTGCTCGTAAATGAATATAGGCCGGGCCGCTGGTTAAGCATCCCGGCTGTAATGTAGCCGCCTATTTCCGCTTGGGCTTCTGCAGCTGCGCGGCTGCGAGCCTTACCCAGCTGCGAGGTAAAAGTCGGGTTGCGAAGGCGACGAACTTCCAGGGAAGCCCCGGCACGTACGAGGAAAGATTCCAGCGCAATGCCCGCCTTCCCGCCGAAACGATGCCTTTGGGGCTTACCGCCAGGTGCGCCAATACCGTGTTGCCTGCAGATGCGCGATCCCAAAAGTCGGTTCGCACCGGCCCAGGGCATAGCGCCGTTACATGCACGCCGCTCCCCAGAAGCTCAGTGTGCACCGCTTCAGAAAGCGAGCGCACATAGGCCTTCGAGGCATAGTACGTTGCCATATATGGTCCTTCGGGGTACGAGGCGATGGACGCAACGTTCAGGATGCCGCCCTTTCCCTGCTTCGCCATGTCCCGTCCGAACAGGCACATCATCTTAGTAAGTGCGGCAACGTTCACGCCCATAAGGGTTTCTTGGGTCGGAAGATCGCTTTCCATGAACGGAGCATCGTAGCCTAGCCCGGCATTGTTCACCAGAATACTGATGCGGATTTCGCGTTCAGCCAGTCCCTGGTGCAGCCGATCCGGCGACGAGGGGTCGGTGAAATCGCAGGGAAACACGGCGGCTTCGATCCCATATTCCGCCTGTAGCTCTTCTGCCAGCTTTTCGAGCGCAGGGCGCCGCCGGGCAACCAGCACGATGTTGCTCCCCTCGGCCGCATACTGGCGAGCGAACTCGCGCCCAAGCCCGCCCGTTGCCCCGGTTATCAGTACGGCCTGCTCCATGCCGCGCTCCCTTCGCCTTCCTATTGGGAAGAGCATACCGTACCCTCGCTTGCCAATTCGCCATATAGGTTCGCTATACTGCCGGCTATGGCAACTTACCAGCATATCTCCCATGGCTTTCGGCCGGTGTTCAACGAGCGCAGCCGTGTGCTGGTGCTGGGCTCGTTTCCTTCGGTGCTTTCCCGTAAGAACGATTTCTACTACGGCAACCCCAACAATCGCTTCTGGCGCATGCTTGCTGCGTGCACGGGACGGACCGAGCCGGAGACTATCGATCAGAAGCGTGCCTTGCTGCTGGAAAACGGCATAGCACTTTGGGACGTGATAGCGGAATGCGACATCAAGGGTTCCAGCGATTCGTCTATCAAGAACGTGGTCCCGGTCGACGTGCAGCGTATAACCCGGCAGGCGCCCATAACGAGGGTCATCTGCAACGGCGCAACAGCCGGAAGGCTCTATAAGAAGTATCTTTTATATATAGTTGGGATAGAAGCCGAAGTGCTTCCCTCGACCAGCCCCGCAAATGCTACATGGGGCTTCGAGCGCTTGGCCCAGCGGTGGGGTAGGGCGCTTGAGTCTGCAGCGCCGGCAACTGACGAGCAGCTGCGGGAGTTCAGGGCGTCAGCCGAAGCTGGGCGGTCCGGTTCCATCGAATATGCCGCGGTGCGGATAACGGCGCCCCAGGCATCAAGCTATGCGGTGCACAAATCGATGCAGGGAAACAAGCGCAAAGACACCAAGCCCGAACTGCTGGTGCGCCAGCGCCTTCGAGCCGCAGGGCTTACTGGATATCGCCTACAGTGGAAGGTGCCTGGCCGCCCAGACGTCGCCTGGCCGGGTAAGAAGGTGGCGGTATTCATCAATGGGTACAACATGAAAAGCAGGGTGTTTAAGGGGAAAGCCCTAAAGATAGTGCGTT
>CAVFYB010000004.1:0-35462 GCA_963626845.1 Bacteroidaceae bacterium
TCAACGCCTTCTACGACTACATGATCGCGAAGTTCGACAAGCCGCTGGCGAAGCGGCTGAAGATCGTGGAGCAGCTGGGCAGCGCCACCGTGATGGACGTTGCCGCCGCCGCACAGCAATCGCACGGCAAGTTCGAGGAGCTCGAGTTCGGCATGCGCGTGCGCCGCTACGCCATGACGCTTTCGCTGCTGGAATACCTCGCAGACACCGGCAAGCTCAAGCGCGAGGAAGACGCCGAGGGTATCCTGCATTACTCGCTTTAAGCGAACCCCGTTGCAACGCAAGAAGGGCGCGACCGCTGTGGTCGCGCCCTTCTGTTTCATGCCCTAGGCAAACTGGCTTGGCTTAGCTCCTGCGGCGCTTACGGGCGCAAACGCATACCGCCACACAGGCAACGCCGGCACATACCACTAGCGGCACCAGGGGAAGCCCGTCGGCCGTCTTGGGCAGCGTGCTCTTCGCAGTGGTGCCCGCGGTGCCCGCAGCGCTCGCGCCCTTTTCGGCGGGAACCCCAACCTCGCGCACTACCTCGTCCTTCTGCACCAGTTCGGTGCTCTTGTAGTCCACCAGGTTCAGGGTCGAGCCCACAGCGTACGCGTTGATGATGCCGTCCTGCTCCGCGCCCTTTGCAATGGAAACCTTGCCGTACTCGTCTACCGTGAAGGTAACCTCCGCGGCTTTCTGGTAGCCCTCGGGCGCCGTCTTCTCGTACAGGACGTATTGCTGGCCGATAGCGAGATCGTTCACCACATGCCCGATGCCATCGGTGGTCCAGGTGCTTATATCAGCGCCGGACGCATCGCGAACGGCAAGCTCGGCGCCGCTCAAGGCCGTGCCGTCGGAAGACACCTTGCCGAAGGTGATGGCAACCTTGCTGTCGCTCACACCCGTGCCCGCCCGGTAGATGATGGGCTCGGCTTCGGTACCCGCATAGGTCTGGGTATCCGCAGCAGCATCCTCGTAGGCAAGGTAGTACTTGCCGTCGCTTGCCTGCTGGATGGTGAACACAGAGCTCTTGTTCTCGGAAACGGTATAGCCATCGGGCGCGCTGATCTCCTGGAAGAAGTACTGGTCGCCCATCTTGATGGCAGAGGCATCTGCCCCGGTGAATACCATGAAGCCGCTGGCGTTGCTGGTTGCCGTCATCACCTGGACCGCGCCGGTTTCAACGCTGCTGTCCACGCGGTACAGCCCGTACACAGCGCCCTCAAGGCCAACGCCCGTGTCGCTGTCGCTCTTCACCAGGCCCAAGCTCAGGGGCTTCGCCTTGTTGGTGATGGAGGGATGGTCGCTCGACGGGTAGACCTGGCCCTGGGTTTTCGCCTGGGCATCGGCAGCGGTCGGGTACTTCACGTAATGGCTCTCCACCTCGTAGAGCGTGCCGTCATTGTTCTGGTCGATCGTGGTAACGAACTGCACCACCTCGGTGGAGTACTCGACGGTCGAGTCCTTTGCCTGGTTCGGCGTCTCTCGCACGGTATAGGTATAGGTGCCCGCCGACTTGAAGCTCAAGCAAGAGGGGTTGTCGGGGTCGCTGCCCTCGGCAGGAGCTGCCTTGTCGAAGTCGACCATGCCCGCTTCGTCGTTGGTTGCGGTAGAGACAACATCGCCCGTCTTGTCGTCGATGAGCTGGAACGAGAACTCGCCCGCCTTCAAGGCGCGGCCTTCCAGGACCTTTACCACCTTCGGGTCAACGTAGCAGATCTTGTCAGGCTCGGAAACGGGGGCATCGGCCGCGCGCATGGAGTATCCGCTCAGCGAAAATGCCTCTTCCGTTGCATCGTGGGTGTTGGTCATCGTGAAGGTATAGGTTCCGTCGCCGTTGTCCTTGCCTTCGTAGGAAACCTCGTAACCGTCGGGAACCTGGGTCTCACGGACGGTGTACTTGATGGTTGCGCCCTTCTTCTTCGCCAGCAGGCCGTCCCAAGAGGCGGTCCAGTTGTTGGCTTCGTTGAGCTCCACCGACTTGCCCTCGACCGGGGTAAGGTTGCCCTCGCCGTCTACGGTGTAGAGCTGGGCTGTAACCGAAGCAGGACGCAGCTGGTCCTTGTCGTCGCTGTCCTTCCAAACCTTGGTAACGCCGACGTTTACCTTGGTAGCTTCGTGGACGTTGGTGAGCACGAACGAGTACGTCACATTGCCGCGCTCGTCCTTGGCGGGAACGGTCTGGGGCTGCTGCACGGTATAGCCGTCCACCTGAACCTCGCTCAGGGAATAGGTGTACTCGTTGCCGTCTGCATCGCACTTGTCCAGATGATCCAGGCTCGCCTTCCAATCGTTGGCAGGGTCGTCGCTTGCGCTGAGGGTGAGCGTTGCGCCCTCGACCTCTACCGGGTCCTGCCCCAAGACGGATCGCAGGACCTTGACCGTGATGGAGCCGGGGCGGATGCCGTCGGCATCATCGGAGTCGGACCATATCTTCTGAACGGAGATGCTCGTTTCCGCAACATGGGTGTTGGTGATGGTGAACGAGTTGCCGCTGGACGTTACCTCGGATTCGTACGCGGAGGGAACGGCGGCCTCCTTCACGGTGTAATGCAGCGCCTGGCCGTCGGAACCGACAGTGGGCAGCTTGCTCCAGGTTGCGCTCCAGCCGTTCGACTGGCCAAGCTCCGCGGTTACGGCATTGCCCTGCTCGTCGGCTACCGGCTCGGTTGCATTGCCGTCTTCATCGGCGTACCAAAGCTCGGCGGTAACGGACTGGTGCCCGTCGCCGGATTCCGCGTTGCCCTTGGAATCCTTCCAGACCTTGTTCACGCTCACCGAGGTAGTGTCGTCGGAAGGCTTCAGGTTGCCATGGAACGGACGGATGTGGCTCTCGGCGGCAACCGTCACGTTGTTGCCGATGAAGGTGCCGCAGGCGCTGCCGGGGCCGAGCGTAAGGGCGGCGCTGGGCGCCAAAACGCTTGCCGTGCACTCATGCACCGTGATGGGAAGGTTTCCTGCCGTGTTGTAGAAGTTGTACAGCACGTACCCCGTGTCGCCGAACACCTCGTCAACCTCGCCGATGCCGACGTTCTGGCCGTTCACGCGCAGGTAGGTCTTCGGGATATCGATGGAGCTGGCGCCCTGGCAGTCGACGTTGATGACCAGCGCGGAATCGCTCTTGATGGGGAGGTTGTCGATGTTGACGCCCTCATAGCTGCTCTGCAGCTCGGCAGCAGTCAGCGAAACGTAGGCGCATCCCTTGTAGCCGTCGTTGACGGTGATGTTGCGCACCTTGCCGTCGTTGACGAGCTTCTGCGTTGCCCCGACCGCTTCCTGGGAGGCCAGGCTCGACTGCAGCGAGGAAAGGCTGGACTTCAGGGTGTTCAGGTTGATGAAGGGCGCGGCGGAGGTGTCGACGTCCTGCACCACGGAGTTCGGCTTCTCGATGCGGCTGCCGTTCAGCAGCAGCTCGCAGTTGTTGCGCGTAGAAAGGTTCACGCTGCTACCGAACACGATGCAGCCGTCTTCGCTCTTGTCCCAACGGGGGAAGGTGCCGGTGTAGTTCTGCACGTAGCTCAGCGTGTTGTAGCCGTAGATGTTCACGAACTTCTGGCTGGTGCCGTTGTCCACCGTCGAAGCGAGGTTCTTCACCAGGATGTTGCCGTACACATCGACCGGCGCGTTCAGCGTATCGAAGGCGACGATATGGAAGCTGTTGGCGATGCCGAGCGCATCGTTGCCGTCGCGGTACTGGTCATACGTGGACAGGTTGAAGCCGTTGGCCTGCGTGTTCTGGGTGTAGGTGATGTTGCCGTACTTGGTTCCCGGAACCGGCGCGTCGCTGCCCGCGTCGGCGTGCGCCTGCTGCGTGATGGGACACAGCCCCAGCACCAGGACGGCCGACATCAGCACGGCGAACGCCTTCGTCGCGAACGTGCGAGCGGCAACCGTTGCCGAAACCGGGTTCGCAGAGATGCTGTCCGAGTGTTTGCGTTTCATGGAATGCCTCATCTTCATTGCCCTTACGCCCCCATTCCGTTCTTATCGCCATCGGAATTGCGCTTCGCCCTTGCGGCGAAGAACGCGATGGCTGCCAGGGCCACTACCGCCAGCACGATGCCGGCAATCTGAGCGGCGCCAAGGCCCGCCTGCTGCCCATCGCCCGAAGAAAGCGGCGTCTGGTCTTCGTCGATTCGCTCTTCGTAGGCGCTGTTGCCGCTCGGTGCCGTCACATCGCTGTTGGACGCCTGGGCATTGCCGCCGTTTGCGCTGGCCGCAGCGTCCTCGGAAACCACGGAGGTGTACGGCGTGGTGGCGATCAGGCCGCCCGTGCTTGCGCCATCGGCGCTGCCCGCCGTTACCGTGCCGTCGGAGGCGATGGTGTAGTAGCGGATGCCGCCGTCGACGACCTCGGTGCGGACCACCGTGACGTCGCCCTGGCTCATGGAGCCGGGCTGGGCGTAGTAGACGGTATAGGTCCTGTACGGAGCATAGAAGCGATGGGTGATGGGAGCGCTCTGCCCGTTAAGGCGCTGATACTCCTTGCCTTCGAAGGAAACGGACTCGGGCGAACCGATGGAAAGGACGGAGCCGTCCGGGTTGCACGTCAGCGTTTCGCCGCCAAGCTCCGTGCCGCTGACCGCATCGACGTAGCGAACCTTCACGTCGTACGCCTCGGGAACGGCAACGTCGGATGCCACGTAGTACACCGTGTCGGAGAGCATGCGGCTGCTCTGCAGGTCGGCCCAGGAATAGGACAGTTGGCCCTCGCCGCCGAAGCGCGTGTAGGTTACGCCGTCCTGCTCGATGGTCTCGGGCAGGGCAACCACGGCAGCCTGGGAGGCAGACACCTTGGCCTGCTCGGACTTGGCAACGTGCACGTTGGTGTTGCCGTTCTTGCCGGCGCTCACCAGCGCGAAGTTGACGGTATAGGTAAGCTCCGTTTCCTCAGGCTGGTACTGCAGCGTGTATTCCTTGGCGCCTTCACGCGTAAGGGAAAGCTCCTTGGCCTGCTCGGCGGTGTAGGTGTTGCCCAGGCTGTCGGTTGCGCCCGCAAGCGTGTAGCGCATCACCGATGCGTCGTTGGCGCGGGAGAACGCAGTGGCCGGAGCGTAGAAGTACCCGCCGGCGCCCACCTTCACGCGGTCTACCATAAGCTGCTTCCCATCGGAGGAAACATAGGTGATCGTCACGTCTTGGGTGGTCTTGTCCGCCTCGGCGCGCGCAACGCAGTAGATGCGCACCTCGGGGCATTCCGCGGAAAGGGTTACCTGAGGCACAGCCGAAAGGGGCGTGTACACCGTGTCGTTCGCCTCGATGCTCGAGCGAAGGGCAACGCTCTTCTGCTCGCCCGCGGCAACAAGATAGGAATCGCTGGCGATCTGGTTGCCGTTCTCGTCTACATATATAACAGTGCCGGAAACGCTTTGCGCTTCGTCTGCCTTCTCGTACGAAACGTAGAGCACGCCGTCTTTCAGGGTAGGTACGGCCTTGCCGTTGCCCGCCAGCTTATAGCAGACCCCGCCCCGCACGATCTGCGTGGGAGCCTCGATGGCCAGCTCGGCTTCGGCGGCCCTGGCGGTGCGGATGCCGATCATGCTTTCCTCGACAGAACCAACAGGGGCGCCGTCCACCTGCACGCATACCGCATACACATTCGCAGAGAGCACCGGCGAAGCACCCTGGCGGTCGTCGGACTTGGCCGTGTAGAAATCAAGCAGGATGTTGCCGCTGTGCTTGGCAACATAAGAAGCCTTGGTGTCCAGCTGCACGATGCCGAACGTGTCGTCCGCCTTGTCGAAGCGGTACTCCATGTCCTTGGTTGCCACGCTGCCGTCGACGGAGATGTCGGCATACAGGGTGCTGCCGCCCAGATCGGCAACCGTAGCGCACTCGAACGAGCTGCCCCCGATCTGCAGCGTATCGGCGCCGCGCACTATCAATTGGCTCTGGGACGCCGCAGCAGACGAATCTGCCGCCAGCGCTTTTGCCGGAGCTGCAGCCAGCGTGATGCCTGCGCACACGGCAAGGACGGAAAACACTCCGACCAAGCAGCGCAAAGCACCTACGGCGCCTGCACGTTTGACTGAAATCATAGGATCCACCTTGTCCTTTCGTCGCGCGGCGCAACCCAGGCGCGCGCTTCGGCACTGAATGGGCATTGCCCTCAGTGAAACGTTCAGACGTGTCGGATGACGCACGTCCAGGCATGCAGGTAAACCCAACAAACTGCATGCCTTTGTACTTCAAATTTATGTTGAAACCAGGCTCTTTTCAACCTTTATTTGATGCAAGAGTCATAGTTTTTGGATTTTGGCAAGGATCGCAGGGGCGGTTTGCGGCAAAAACCAGAAACCACCGCTATGGAAATGCTCGAGGATCGGTGCGCACGGCCCTTTTTCAGGGTGCGGAAGCTTGTTAACCGTAGTAAACTTAGCCGTGGGAGCAGGCCTTCGCCCAGCCAATGGCAACGGCGGGCGATATGATCATCTGCTCATATGAAAAATCGCAGTTAACCAGGGCATACGGATGGAGAAAAAGCGAGTTAGCCGCAGCTCTGGGTGTTAAAAGAATGCTAAACAAGCTTTAGTATAGATATAAAGGTAAACCCGTTCTAAAGGAGGACGTTATGAATCCCGGAATCTTCGTAGGCGCAGGCTTTCTGCTGGGTACCCTTGGCGTAAAGGCCCTGAAGAGCGAGCCCGCCCATAAGGCCGCCGTGTACACCATTGCCCAAGGCCTGAAGGCAAAGGAAAGCGCCGAAACGCTCGTCGACGAGGCAAAGGCCGAGTTCGACGACATCCTGGCAGAGGCTGGCTACAGCAAGGAAGAGGAAGTAGAAGAAGAGGCCGCCAAGGAGCTGGCCGAGGCTCAGGACGCAGAGGGTAAGTAGACCGAATGCGTTTCGCGATCAAACATGAGGTTCCCGGACGTATCCGGTTCAACCTGCTGGGCAAGGTGCCCGAGCATGATGCGATCGCACTCGAGGAAACGTTCCTTACGCTCAGCTGCGTAACCAAGTGCGTCGCCTATCCCAAGGCCGGCGCACTTGCTGTTTTCTTCGAGGCAGACAGCCGTGCCGGGTTGGCGCAAGCGCGCGCAACCGTGGTAACCAAGCTGCAGGAGCTTACCTATGAAGAGGTTGCCGCCTGGCAGCCCGAGAACTCGCTGGCGCTCGCACCGCGCCCGCGCCACCTGTTCACGCAGATCGCCAACATGATCGTGTTCCGCGCCCTGCGCCGCTGGTTTTTGCCGGCGCCGCTGCGCACAGCGTGGGCGCTCATCAGCGCCATCCCCTTCTGGAAGGCAGCCTTCAACTCGCTTCGCCACGGCCGTTTGGACGTGCCCGTGCTCGACGGCGCCGCCATTGCCATGGGCTTCATCCAGGGCAAGCCGGCAACGGCAGGCAGCACCATCTTCCTGCTGAAGGTCGGCGAGATCCTGGAAGATTACACCCAGCGCCGCAGCGAAAGCAGCCTGGTGCGCTCCCTGCTCGACATCCCCAGCACCGCAACGCTGGTGGAAGGCGACCTGGAGCGCGAGGTCGATGTGACCGAGCTTTCCAAGGGCGACACCATCGTGGTGCGCCTGGGCAGCCAGATCCCGGTAGACGGCGAGGTCATCAGCGGCGAGGCGGGTGTGAACCAAAGCTCGCTCACCGGCGAGCCGCTGGCCATCGTGCGCAAGGCGGGCGACACCGTCTATGCCGGCACCGCCGTGGAGGAAGGCGAGATCCTTATCCGCGTGGCAGGCAACCCCGAGGAAAGCAAGCTGCGCTCCATCGTTTCCATGGTGGAGCAGTCCGAGGCGCTGAAGAGCTCCGACCAGAAGCACATCGAGGCCATGGCCGACAAGCTCGTTCCCTGGAACTTCCTTCTGGCGGGCATCGTCGCACTCACCACGCGCAACCTCACCAAGACGGCCGCAGCGCTCATGGTTGACTACTCCTGTGCCCTGCGCCTTTCGGGCAGCATCGCCGTTATGGCAGCCCAAAGCGAAAGCGCCAAGCGCGGCTTCACTGTGAAGGGCTCGCGCTACTTCGACCATATGGCCGAAGCCGATGTGATCGTGTTCGACAAGACGGGCACGCTTACCCAGGCAACACCTTCGGTGCGTGAAGTGGTCAGCTACAACGCCACCCCCGAAGACGAGGTGCTGCGCCTGGCAGCCTGCCTGGAAGAGCACTTCCCGCATCCCGTTGCGCGCGCCGTGGTGAACGAAGCGCTGAAGCAGGGCCTTGAGCACCGCGAACGCCACGCGGAAGTGGAGTACGTGGTGGCGCACGGCATCGCATCGAGCATCGACGGCAAGCGCTGCGTCATCGGCTCCGAGCACTTCGTGCTGGAAGACGAGAACGTGCCCATCTCACCGAGCGAGCTCGAGAAGATCCACGGCAAGGCCATGGGCACCTCGCCCCTGTTCCTTGCGGTGGACGGCACGCTGTGGGGCGTCCTCTACATCGAGGACCCGCTGAAGGAAAACGTGGCGGAAGTGGTGCAAGAGCTGCGCGACGAGGGCTTCAAGCGCGTCATCATGCTCACCGGCGACAACGAGCGCGCGGCAAAGCGTATCGCCGCGAAGACGGGCATCACCGAATTCAAGGCCGAGCTCTTGCCGGAAGACAAGCACACCATCGTGAAGCAGCTGCAGGACGAAGGCTACCGCGTGGTTATGGTGGGCGATGGCGTGAACGACTCGCCCGCGCTGGCCGCCGCGCACGTGAGCATCGCCATGAGCGCAGGCAGCGCCGTGGCGCGCGAAGCCGCCGACATCTCGCTGGTGTCGGACGACCTGCATTCGCTCGTTGAGCTTCGCCAGCTTTCCCGCATCCTGGAAAAGCGCATGCGTCAGGGCTACCGCGTCACCATCGGCTGGAACACCTTGCTGCTGGGCTTGGGCATCGGAGGGGTCATCACCCCCCAGGCGTCCTCGTTCCTGCACAACTCGGGCACCGTGGGCATATCCGCCTACAATTCCCGCCCGTTCCTTCCCAAAGCGGAAGAGGAATAGAGCCCGGCTCCAGTCCAAACCTCAGAACAGGCGCCATGAAGCGCCCCTTGCCTCTCGAACGTAAGAGGCAAGGGGCGCTCTTCGTAAACAAGATTTAACACTCGCGGCGGCAGAACGTACTACAATACCTGCCCGTTGTAAAAGACCGCGCAAAGCACGTCGAAGACGTGCAAGCGCATGATCCAAGCAGCCGCGCATAGCTGCGACCAACGGAAAGGCAAGGCAGAGGAATGTCGAACGAAGCCGTGCAGGAATCCCTGGCAACCCAGAAGGGCGACAAGCCTCAGGCGCAGGCAACGATAAAGCGCAACTCCACCACCGAGGTGCTGGTTGCATCCATGATCGGCACGGCCATCGAGTTCTACGACAACTACTGCTATTCCATCGCCGCCGCCAGCTACTTCGGCTTCATCTTCTTCACCGACGTTGCGAAGAGCGACCCGGTGCTGGCAACGCTTCTGGCCTTCGTCACCTTTTCGGTGAGCTTTCTGGCCCGCCCCTTCGGCAGCCTTCTGTTCGGCCACTTCGGTGACCGCCTGGGCCGCAAGAAGACCCTGGTAGCAGCCTTGTTGCTTATGGGCATCGCCACGTTTTGCGTGGGCCTGCTTCCGGGATACGACACGCTTGGCCCCCTTTCCGTTGTGCTCCTGTGCGTCTGCCGCGCCTGCCAGGGCCTGGGCCTTGCGGGCGAATGGTCGGGCGCCGCGCTCGTTGCCACGGAAAACGCCCCGGCCAACAAGCGCGCGCTGTTCGGCAGCTTCCCCAATCTGGGCGCCCCCATCGGCTTCTTCTGCGCATACGGCGTCAACCTGCTGCTGGACATGATGCTCCCGCAGCAGGAGATGCTTGCCTGGGGTTGGCGCATCCCGTTCTTGCTTTCCTGTCTGCTTATCGTTGTGGGCCTGATCGTACGCCTGCGCATGACGGAAACGCCCGTTTTCCAGAAGGCGGTCATCGAAAAGCGCACCACGAAGACCCCGCTGCGCGACCTGTGCCACCACTGGCGCCGCGTGCTGCTGGGCACCTGCATCATGTCCATCACCTACACGCTGTTCTACGTGCTGGGCACCTGGTCGCTTTCCTACGGCGTCGCCACGCTGGGCTGGGCGCAGCACGAGTACCTGGGCATGCAGCTAGTGTCGGTGTTCTTCTTCGCCGCGTTCGTGCTGGTAGGCAGCCTTTCCGCCGACAAGCACGGCCGCAAGCCCCTGCTGCTGGTGGGCAATGCCTGCACGCTGGTGTTCTCGCTGGCGGCGCCCTACCTGCTGGCCACCAACACCCTGCTTTCGGTGATGCTGTTCCTGTGCATCGGCTTCTGCTGCATGGGCACTATCTTCGGGCCGTGCGGCAGCTACCTGCCCGAGCTCTTCCCCGCCAAGGTGCGTTACTCCGGCGCCGGTCTGAGCTACAACCTGGCAGCCATCGTGGGCGGCGCGTTCGCCCCCACCATCGCTTCCGCCCTGGTGATGAATTTCGGCATCCAGGCGCTTGGGTGGTACATGGGCGGCATGGCCGCGCTTGCCTTGGTGGCACTGCTGTTCTTCCGCGAAAGCAAGGACGTGGACTTCGAGCAGTAGGGGTTCAGGGTTTTGGGCTTCCTGGGCGCGCTCTGACGTTCCGGTTGATAGGCCGAAGGGTGGGAGCGGCAACGTGACCGGAGGCAGCTTTCGCGCCCCTTTCCCGCCAAGAATACAGCGCCGCAAAGGCCGCCTGCAGGCTCCCACACGAGCCGAACGGGCGGCCTTTTCCTTTGGTTTTCGCTGGTGAATCGCCGGTATAGGTTTTCCCTAATACCCGGCTATTTGATTTAAGCATGCCCCTGAGCTGCACTTTTCTTTTAATTCCTATTGACCCGATGGGCTTAGAGCGGTTTACTGCGTTCTGCTAGCAAACGAGAAAACAAACCCTCCTCCACATAACGAAAGGAACTTGCAATGAGCCAGTTCGTAAACAACCCCGATCATACCTTCAAGTTCGACACCCTGGCCCTCCACGTTGGCCAAGAAGAGGCAGACCCGGCAAGCGACGCACGCGCCGTGCCGATCTACCAGACCACTTCCTACGTGTTCCGCAACTCCCAGCACGCAGCCGACCGCTTCGGCCTGGCAGACGCGGGCAACATCTACGGCCGCCTTACCAACTCCACCCAGGGCGTGTTCGAAGACCGCATCGCCGCTCTTGAAGGCGGCGTGGCAGGCCTGGCCGTTTCCTCCGGCGCCGCAGCCATCACCTACACGCTGCAGGCACTCGCTCAGAACGGCGACCACGTTGTTGCGCAGAAGACCATCTACGGCGGCTCCTACAACCTGCTTGCCCACACCCTTTCGCAGTTCGGCGTGGAGACCACGTTCGTAGACGCCCACAACCTTGAGGAACTCGAGGGCGCCATCCAGGACAACACCACCGTCATCTACCTGGAAACCCTGGGCAACCCCAACTCCGACATCCCCAACATCGACGCCATCTCCGAGATCGCCAAGAAGCACGGCCTGCCCGTCGTGGTGGACAACACCTTCGGCACCCCCTACCTGTTCCGCCCGCTTGAGCACGGCGCCAACATCGTCGTCCACTCCGCCACCAAGTTCATCGGCGGCCACGGCTCTTCCCTGGGCGGCGTGATCGTCGACGGCGGCAACTTCGACTGGAAGGCTTCCGGCAAGTACGCCGAGATCGCCGACCCCAACCCCAGCTACCACGGCGTGAGCTTCGCCGACGCGGTAGGCCCCGCCGCCTTCGCAACCTATGTGCGCGCCATCCTCCTTCGCGACCAGGGCGCTTGCATCAGCCCCTTCAACGCATGGATCCTCCTTCAGGGCACCGAGACGCTTTCCCTGCGCCTTGACCGCCACGCGGAGAACACCAAGAAGGTCATCGAGTTCCTGCAGAACGACCCGCACGTGGCGAAGGTGAACCACCCCAGCCTGCCCGACCACCCCGACCATGAGCTGTACCAGAAGTACTTCCCCAACGGAGGCGCCTCCATCTTCACGTTCGAGATCAAGGGCGGCAAGGAAGAGGCCTGGAAGTTCATCGACAACCTGCAGATCTTCTCGCTCCTGGCAAACGTTGCCGACGTGAAGAGCCTGGCAATCCACCCGGCAACCACCACGCATTCCCAGCTTACCGAGGAAGAGCTTGCCGACCAGGGCATCACCCCTGCAACCATCCGCCTTTCCATCGGCACCGAAGACGCTGACGACATCATCTGGGACCTTGCCCAGGCATTTGCCAAGCTGGACTAACCCGCGCAGACATATCCGGCGCAAGCCGATAGCTAGCACGAAAGAACCCCTATAACCGTAGGGGTTCTTTCGCTCCTATAATCGACTGCGTTGACCAAACCAGCAAAACCGCTGTTCGGCGGTACTAGTTACCCCTAACCAACAAAAGGAGAGCCACCATGGCAGACGCACCGTTCCACTACGACATCGTGGGCAGCTTCCTTAGGCCCGAAGCCCTCAAGGAAGCCCGCAAGGCATTCGCGGAAGGCACCATTTCCCAAGAGCAGCTCACCGCAGCGGAAGATGCTGCCATCAAGGAACTGGTGGAACAGCAGAAGGCTTCCGGCCTGAAGGCGGTGACCGACGGCGAGTTCCGCCGCTCCATGTGGCACCTCGACTTCCTTACCGAGCTTGAGGGAACCGAGGAAGTGGGCGCAGAGCATTGGTCGGTCCACTTCCAGGGCCACCAGCCCAAATCCAAGACCGTCGTGATCACCGACAAGCTCGGCTTCGGCGCCCATCCGTTCCTCGACCACTTCAAGTTCACCCAGGAAGCCGCCGGCGAAACCCTGGTGAAGCAGACCATCCCCTCGCCCACGATGCTGCACCTTATCTGCTGCGTGCGCGAGGAGCACTACACCCCCATCGAGCGCTACAAGGGCAACGAGGAGCTGCTGTTCGCCGACATCGCCGCCGCCTACCGCGACGCCGTGAAGGCCTTCTACGATGCGGGCTGCCGCTACCTGCAGTTCGACGACACCTCTTGGGGCGAATTCTGCGATGCCGACAAGCGCGCCGCCTACGAGGCCCGCGGCTTCGATCTGGAAAAGCTCGAACGCGACTACGTTAACCTGATCAACGAGTCGCTGCGCGACAAGCCCGAAGACCTTACCGTCACCATCCACATCTGCCGCGGCAACTTCCGCTCAACCTGGTTCTCTTCCGGCGGCTACGACCCGGTGGCTCCCATCCTGTTCCCCAACCTGAAGGTGGACGGATTCTTCCTGGAATACGACTCCGAGCGCGCCGGCGACTTCGGGCCCCTTTCCCATATCGCCGACCAGAAGGTTGTTCTGGGTCTGGTTACCTCGAAGGATGGCGCCCTGGAAGACCCGAAGGACCTGAAGCACCGCATCGAAGAGGCAGCGAAGTACGTGCCGCTGCGCAACCTGTGCATCAGTCCCCAGTGCGGCTTCTCCTCCACCGAAGAGGGCAACATCATCGAGCCCGAGGACCAGTGGAAGAAGATCGCCCTCATCAAGGCAGTAGCCGAAGAGGTTTGGGGCAAGTAAGCAACCACATCCGAGCATCGACAACCCTCCAACAAGAAGGCCCTGACCAACGTCAGGGCCTTCTTCGTGTTGCGTGCCGAATGCAATTTGGGCGGACGGGAGCTAACGGAACTACGGCCGCCCAACTCACCACGCCGCTATCGCTGCAGCGGAGCTATCACCGCAGCGGCACCCCTATCCCAGGATCGAATGCAACTCGTCCATGATCTTGCGCGCCAAGCGCACATCGACCTGACCCGGAGCCGAGCTCTTCGCCAGCGAGCAGAACGTGATGTCGCTGCCAAAGTACTCCCCCGCCAAGCGCGAGATGCTGCCTTCCCGCCCCATGGCCATGGTGAGCGTAGGCCCTGCGGTATGCAGGCGACGCACCTCTTCGGTGGCAGCCAACAGCTTCAGCGCATCGGCGGCATCGTGCGCCATCACTGCGCACTTGGGAATGTCGGCCCCCAAATCCAGCATGTGCGTCATCAGGTTCACCATCCACTCCTTCGAGGGGGTGCCAGCGAAGTTGTGGTAGGAAACGAGCGCCTTCACCCCATGCTGATGCGCGCACTCAACCAAGTCAAGCACCGCCGCATCGCCGATCCAACTCTCAATGTCCACCATATCCAAGATATCTGCCCCTATGAGTGCATGGTTCAGGGCAACGTATTCTTGAACGCTGAAGGTGTCGTTGCCGCCCTGGCTCACGCTACGGAAGGTGAAGAGCAGCGGGTTTTCCGGCAACGCAGCCGATACCGCGCGCCCAAGTTCCACCATTGCATCAACGTCGTGGCGGCAGCCGTTGAAGTCGCCGCGCCACTCGAAGCACTCGACGCCCGCAGCCTTACCCTCTTCGATGATCTCCAAGCATTCCTTGGCGTCTTCCCCCATCACCGAGATGATGGTCTTCGGCGCGCCTTCCCCGATGGCTACGCCCTTGATGGTTATCGATCCCATAGTATTCTCCTCTCCTTGCCGCCCAGCCTTCAGCTAGGCCTTCAGCCCATCTATCTTGTTCTCGACCTTGGCAATCAGCTCGTCGAACGACGATTCGACTTGCCGGTTCTCCTGCTCCAATTCCGCGATGCGCTCGGAGAGCTGGGTGATGCGCTCGTCCAGCTCGCGCTTCTTGAACACCTTGAAGGGGCCCATCGATTCCTTCTGCTGTTGCAGCTGCTGAAGCTCCTGCTGGTAACCCGCTATGCCGGAAAGGCCCGCTATCCCTTCGCGGGCTTCCCTCAAGCTGTGCACATCGGCAGAAAGCTGGGCCATCGCCTCTTCGGGCGAAAGGCCGCTCAGGTTACCTAAATGCAGCTCGGCACGGTCCTTCGCAGCAAGCAGCTCGTGTTCCTTGCGCGCGCGGTCCACATCGATGCGCGAAGAAAGCTCGCGCCTGAACGTTTCGCCGTACGGCTCCTTCTTGTTGAAGGTGGCATACGAGGTGTACACCAGCCGGTCGTTTGGCATCACGGCCAGCTTCGAGCGCTGGCAGATATTGCCCACCAGGGTCACTTCCCCTTCGATCACCACCGGGGGCAGTTCCGGGAAGCCTTTCAGCAAACGCAGCCAATCCATCATGAAGGCGTGCAACTTCTTGGCACCCATGTACGAGGGCATCATCATGATGGCCTCAAGCTGCTCGGATATCTGCTTCTTGCGCTCCGCGTATATCGCAGCCGCCTCCTCGGACCGCCTGCCTTCGGGGGTAAGCCGAATGGCATGCTTGGAGGCATCCAAGGCGAACATTACGTCGAGCTCAGCCTGCCGCGAGTCCCATCCGCCGTAGCGGGCAAGCAGACACCAGGCATCTGCATTTTCCGGGTCGGCCTCGACCGCCTCGGCGCAGATACGCGCACCTTCTTCCAGGCTGTTGCCATCGAAGGCCGCACGCGCCTTCACCAGAAGGTTATGGGCCGTATTGTCCGCTTGCTTACCAGATTCCCCTGCCATAGGTTCCTTCCATTCCCCTCGAACATCGCTCCAGTCAACCCCGCCACAAAGCCGATTGTCTGAAGCCCGCCTCTCAATCAATTTTCTTATTATGAAGCTCTCTAAGCTCAGGCAACGACGAGAGCCTATAATCGCAACTATGAAACTGCAGCAGTTGAAAGAGTTCTGCGTTATAGCGCAATGCGAAAGCCTAACCAAGGCCGCCAAAATGCTGCATACTTCCCAGCCCAGCCTGAGCCGCAACCTCCGCGCCCTGGAAGAGGAGCTGAACGCCGAGCTGTTCACCCGCACCGGACGCAACATCGTGTTGAACGACGCAGGCCGCTTCGCGTTCGAGCGCATCGCCCCGGCATTGATCAACCTCGAAGGCGTGAAGCAAGACGTAAGCAAGTTCATCTACAATGACTCGCGCTCCATCGATGTCTTCCTTCCCGAGCCCATCGCCGGGCTGGACGAGGTTCTCTGCGATTTCAAGAAACGCTACCCCGAGATAAAGCTTCGCATAAGCTCCCAGGAAATACGCCGCCTGAAGAACACGCAGCCGAACCTCACCCTTTTCAGCAGCCCTATCACCCGCGATGAAAGCAATATGCTGCTGCTCGGGGAAGAGCGCTTCTGCCTTATGGCCGCCAAAACCAACCCCCTGGCGAACAGGGATTCGGTCGAACTGGCGCGTCTTGGGCAGGAGCCGCTTATCTGCTCGCTTCAAGGTCCCCTCTACGAAACCACGGTGCGCATCCTCCAAGATGCGGGTGTGGAGCCGAACGTGGTGATGGAGGACAACAACCGTGAACGCATCATGCGCTACGTTGCCGAGGGGATCGGCGTTGCGCTGGCTCCCGAAAAGACCTGGATCCAGGGCTGGGAGGAAACGGTGGCCGCCGTGCCGCCGAGCGATTGCCAGGCGAAACGCTACCTTTACCTGAAATGGCCCGAGGAATCCCTCCTCAATTGGAGCACCTTGAAGCTGCGCGCCAGTATCGTCGACCACCTGAACCGCACCTGCGGCTTCAACTGCCAGATCTAGTCGCACATCCAGATGCTCGCCTTTCCGCCAGCGCCCCTTACAAAGAAGGGCCGGAAGCGTAACGCCTCCGGCCCACCTAACGGGGAGGGGTTTGTCGTTAGCCCCTTTGCAAGCAGCTCACGCTAGTAAGTTACTTGCTTTCCTTCAGCACGTTCACCAAGGTGGTGGACAGGCCGTTGGTCTGAGAATCGATATCGCTGTAAACCTTCTTCACGGAATCCATGTTGAGGATCTCGTTGAAGAAGCTGTCATCGTACTCGATTACCTGAACGCCGGCATCCTGCATGGTCTTCAGGTTGGTGGACTCAAGGTCGGCCATCTGAGGACGGATGGTGTCAGTTGCCTCGGAGATCGCCTGGGTCAGAGCCTCCTGGTAAGCAGGATCCAGGGAATCCCAGGTGTCCTTGTTGATGCAGATGTTGTTGGTGTACAGGATGTGGTTGGTCTTTGCCAGGTACTTCTGAACCTCCTGGAGGCTTGCGCCTACGCAGGTGTCAACCGCATTCTCCTGGCCGTCAACGGTGCCGTTCTGCAGCGCGAAGTAGGTCTCGGACCATGCCAGCGGGGTAGGCTCAGCGCCGATTGCGGTCCAGAACGCCATGTGATTGGAGTTCTGCATAGTGCGGATCTGGAAGCCCTTGAAGTTGGCCAAGGTGCTCAGGTCGCGGTTGGAAGTGGTCTGGCGGTAGGTACCGTTCTGCAGCCAACCAAGGTTGTGCAGGCCAGCAGCCTCGTAGGATGCCTGAAGCTTCTGGGTGAACTCGTTGTCACCGTTCAGGGCCTTTTCGATCTGGTCGGCATCGTAGGTAGCGAATGCCATGGGCAGGTCGAAGGCTGCCAGGTCGGATACGAACGAAACCATAGGTGCAGGCTGACCAACGAACATCGCGATGTCGCCGGACTGAACCTGGCGCATGCAGTCGCCGTCGCCACCGAGCTCGCCAGTGCCGTGGTAATCGACATTGAGCTTACCGCCGGTAATTTCCTTTGCCTTGTCGGCAACAGCCTGAGACCACAGGTTGCCTGCAGCGCCCTTGGAAGTGTTGTCGGCCAGGATGAGCGTTACCGAATCAAGATCCTTGTACTTTTCCGGAACGTCGCTCGAGGAAGAGCTCGAGCCGCTGCCGCCACAACCGGACAGGCCGATTGCCGCTGCAGCCATAAGGGACACAGCCGCAGCCGCAATCCACTTGGTCTTCGAAGAGACCTTTCCGATAGCTTTCATTGTTGTCTCCTTCCCGTAGGATTCATACCTCTCCCCTATGAGGCTTTTGCATTAACCCAGGAGCGCCGTAGAGAACCAGGGTATATACACGATTAGAACAAGGGCAATCAGGAACGATGCGATGAAGGGAAGCGCACGACGCGCGATTGCCATGGGCTGTTCGCCCGAAAGGTTGCCCACCACGAACAGGTTGAGTCCGAACGGCGGGGTTGCCAGGCCGATGGCCAAGCAGCAAACCAGCACAACACCGAAGTGAACCGGATCCATTCCCATTGCCTGCATCGCAGGAAGCAGGATGGGGGCAAGGATGATGATTGCCGGGCCGGTGTCCATTACCATGCCCAGAACAAGGAACAGCAGGGTGCATACCGTAAGGGCAACCCATACGTTGCCGAACGTTCCGGTGATGAATGCCGTGATGGCAGCCGATGCGCCCGTAAGCGAGAGCACGCGGCCGAATGCGGTGGCGAATGCCAGCACGAATGCCAGGCCGCCGTACGTGCGGACCGCAGTGGACATGATGCCGATGAGGTCCTTCACCTTGATGGTCTTGTAGATGAAGAGCGAGACGATGAGCGCATAGAACACGCTGATGCAGGCTGCCTCGGTAGGCGTCACGAAGCCGGCGTAGATGCCGCCGAGCACGATGATGGGGCAAAGCAGGGCAGGCAGGCTGTCGATGAACAGGTGCCCCAGGCCGTTTGCCTTCAGCTCGTTCATGGCGTTGGAGATGAGCTCGCGGTCCTCACCCCTGCGCTTACAGTAGATGATGCTGTAGATCATCAGGCACAGGGCAATGAGGATGCCGGGCAGAATGCCGCCCAGGAACAGGTCGCCGGTGGAAACGCCGGTAGCCAGCGAGTACAGAACGAACGGAATGGACGGCGGGATGATAACGCCCAAGCCGCCAGCCACGACGATCATTGCGGCAGACCATTTGCGGTCGTAGCCAAGGCTCACCAGGAACGGCACGCACATGGCGCCAACAGCGGCAGCAGTTGCCGGGCCGGAACCGGAAATGGCGCCGTAGAACAAGCAGGTAAGGACCACTGCGCAGGGAATGCCACCGGGGAAACGCCCGATAAAGAACGCGAAGAAGTCGAAAAGCTTCTTCGAAATGCCACCCTCCGCCATGATGATGCCACCGAAGATGAACAGCGGAACGGCGAGGATAGGCGTGGAATCAGCACCAGAAAAGGCATTGGTAATAAGCTGGGTGAAGTTGCCGCCAACCCCCGTTACCATGATCGGCGCCATGCTGCCGGCGACCATAGCGACGCCGATAGGAATCGAAACGGCAATACAAACGAGGAATACAACGAATACAAGTACCGCAGGCATCGCTAGTCTCCTTTCTTATTCATGGTGAACGCAGCTTCGATGGCGGAGCCCTCAGAGGCCTTTTCGGCGTTGCGCTTCTCTGCGCCAAGCTCGAATTCGGCCTGAGCTTCCGTGGTGTCCTTCGGCTCTACGTTGATGGTCTTGATGTGAATGACGAACATCTCGATGCTGCGAAGCGTCGCTAGGGCAAAGCCCGCAACAACGATGGCGTACAGGATCCACATGGGCATCAGCATTGCAGGCGAGGTCTCGCCCGAAGCCATGATGCGGTTGAATACGATTACGGAATAGTAGGTAAGGAAGCCCATGATGCCCGCCGTTACCACGTCGACGATGACGTTGATGACGTTGCGGAGCTTCCAAGGCAGGATGTCGATAAGGGCGGTAACCCTCAATGCGGTTTCCGTGCGCGTGCAGAACGGCAGGGAAAGGAATACCGTGCCGATCCACATGAAGCGGCACAGCTCTTCGGCCCAGGTTAAGCTGGGAACGAAATCGACGTTGCGGCAAATGACCTGAACCAACTCAACGCAGCAGATGACTACGAGGAAGCAGATCAGGATTGCCTCCTCGAAGTGCTCATCGAGCCACTTGATTGCTTTCATTCCGATTTTCACCTCCAATAAGACGGTTGTTACCAAAGGCGATTTGTGCATCGGATGACTTGCAGGACATGTGATCACCCTCCCCTTCTTAAAAGCCCAAACCGTCGAACACCATCCCCTTTGGCAGAGGCCGTTGGCCCCTTCGGCGGTCCAAGCAATCCGGTGCGCTAATCCCCTGATTGATGCGTACCTTTCTTCACGGAAGCGAATCCCCATTCGCCCAAAACCGTGAACGTGTTTTGAACACGTTTCAATCATAGGGCGTTACGGAAACGTATACCGTTTCAGTTTTTGGACGTATCAATTCATCGGTGGTATTAATTAACGTCCGCATTATAGCCTATAAGCTGGCTTTATAAACAAACCCGGCCGTTTATTGAGTTTTGCGACCAATGAACGGGTTCACAGGGATCCCTTGGGCACAAAAATGCCCCGACCGGCGAATAAACCGCCGATCGAGGCATTACGTGGTATTTCACATCGAGGCTAGCGCGTGAAGCATCAAGCCCACATTGGCCGGGTTTGCCCGATTAGGCAACCGGGGGCTGGGGCGCTCCGCCTTGCGAATTTACGTTGTTATCGAACGCGCCCATCTTCCAGGCGCGGCGCAGCTTGCCGATATACACCGCAGAGATGATGAACAGCACAGTGGAAACCAGCCCGCCCGCAAGGAACGATGCGATAGCGGCGACGATGGACCAGCCAAAGGCACCGCCCAGCTTGGCAGGATTGTTGTAGTTGCGGAGCGCAAGGATGGCAGCCACCAAGCCAGTAGCGACGAAGATAACGAATGCAAACGCCGAAGCGATGATAAGCGGACCGGCTGCGGTAACGATGGCAAGAGCTTCCTGGCCGGTCATACCCGAATAGCTGTAGTTGTAGCTATGGACTGAATTGCCATCAAACGCCATAGAGCCCGAAGAGGAAGAAAGCACCTGCTCTGCGATCTTGCTGGCGGTTGCAGGGTCGCTCAGCTGGGCGGAGACGATGAAGGAAATCCAAACAAGGATCAAGCCGAAGAAAACGCCGAGTCCGGACAGGATGACGTTGGCTATGCTCAAGCCCCTGATGGTACGTGACTGAGGATACATAAGAGCTCCTTTCATGAGCTGGTTCCGCTACATTTTACCTGATGCGAGCTGCAACCAGAAAACCCATAACGCAACTCCGCAGACGCGGGAATGACTACCGGGCTCATTTCGCAGGTTTGCCCGACCCCAGGGACGATCACAGCCCGGGAACAGCGGCTCAGTGCCCTACTTCCGCGAGGATTTCCGGTACATGTCCCACACCAGCCAGGCCGAAAGGGCGAATGCCGAAAGGTACTCGACGAAAGAGAGGAACGGGAGGCCGAAAACGCGCGGCATGTCCACCGCGATAATGAGACTGCCGCTCACCAACAGAGCAGCAATGACCATGCTCATGGCCAGGCGGTTCACGATGCGCCCCAGCTTGTACAGCGGTTCGGGGCTGCTGAGCATTTCCATGTTCACCTTCAGCTGCCCGCGGGAAAGCATACGCAGCGTGTCGCCCGAGTACTCCGCCGCCTTGATAAGGCTGTGGCTTGCGGTGTCCAGGGCGAACAGCAGGTTGCGCGCCCGCGTCTCAAGCTCGTGCCGCAAGTCCTTTGTGCGACGCAAGTGGCCGTTGATAATATCGATGATGTTGGTTTTTGCCAGGCATTCCTGCAGCGAGCCTTCAATGGTTACGATGCCGCGGGAAACCGCCGTAACCGATGCGGGCAGCGTTACCTTGCACTGGCGCGTGAGCACCATGATGTCGGAAAGCAGCGCGCCGATGTCGATATCGGCCACATCGGTGGAGCCATAGCTGTCCAACACGTTGTCGAGCTCGGCCAGGAAGCGAGGATGGTCGATGGAGTTCATGTCGTGCGCTACGGAGAACGTGATAAGGGCATCCTTCAGGGCGCTGGCGTTCTTTTCGCCCACCGCTTCGATGATGCGCCCAAAGCCCGCGCGGTCGCGCAGGGAAAGGCGCCCCATAATGCCCAAATCGATGTAGATGACCTTGCCCTCGTGAAGGAAGATGTTGCCCGGGTGCGGGTCGGCGTGGAAGAAGCCGTGCTCCAAGATCTGCGTGGCATAGTTGTCCAATACCTTGACGCCGATTTCCTCCAGGTCGTAGCCAGCTTCCAGAAGTCGTTTGGTATCGCGGATGGAAATGCCCTCCACATACTCCATCACCAGCACCTCCTCCGAGCAGTACTCCATGTACGGCTTGGGGCAGGAAACGTAGACCACGTCCTTGTTCAGCAGGGCGAATTCCTCCAGGTTGCGCGCCTCTTTCAGAAAGTCCGTTTCCTCGAGGAAGGTGTTCCAGAGTTCTTCGACCACATCGCGCAAGTCGAGCATCTGGTTGTCCTTCATGAAGCGGGAAGCATGTTTGGCAACCGAGCGCATGACGTCGATGTCCTGGGCCATGGTGGCGCGCACGCCGGGGCGCTGTACCTTCACCGCAACCACATCGCCGTTGGCGAGCACGGCCTTGTGCACCTGTGCCATGGAAGCGCTGCCCAGGGGCTTAGGGTCTATCTCCTGGAACACCTCGGCGAACCGCTCGCCGTAGATACTCTGAAGGGTTGCCAGCGTTTCCCCGAAGGGCATGGGATCGCAGTCCATCTGCAGCTCGGAAAGCGCATCGCAGTAGGCCTGCGGAAGGATCTCGGAACGAAGCGAGAGCATCTGCCCGATTTTGATGAAGCTCGGCCCCAGGTCGACCAGGATATCGCGGAACTGCGAGGGGCTTAGACCGTCCATGACATGATGCTTGCGCATGAGCACGATGATCTCGCGCAAGCGGCGCGAGCGCGTTTTGCGGCTTAAGCCGAACTGCTGATCAGGGTCTACCTCGGTACGATCTTGGAAGAAATGCTTGAGGAGGGTGTTTTCGTCCATACGGTTCCTTCATGAAGCATCGCTGGGGATGCTGCTGGTTTCACAAAGCGAGCATTACCAGACCCTTTGACTGGAACCGAGTAAGCACAAACTATCGGTTCGCCGCCTATTTCCCCTTCGGGTTGGCTCGCTTCAACCGCGAGAACAGCCAAAAGGGCCTGGTGATGCCCGCTGATAAAACGAGCCAGGCGCAACGGGGCGCCGCCGCACCTGGCGTTTCGGTTATTCAGCCTTTTCTTCTTCCGCCGGAGCTTCCTCGGAAGCTTCTGCCGAAGCCCCTTCATCGGCCCTTTCAGGCTCGGCAGCCAGCTTGGCGACGGTTGCGGCGAACTCCGCGCGCTCCTCGGCGCTCATGGCCTTCATCGCTGCAGCGATGCTTTCCGTACGCACCTGGGAAACCGCTTCGGTTGCCTTGTGCTGCAGCTCGCGGTTGATGTCTTTGCCCTGCTCGACGGTGACGCCGCCCTTTTCGATGAGCGTGTCGAGCACTTCCTTGGCCTTTTCGCCGGTGATGGCCATAGCGCCCACGCCAGCCAAGAATATGTCGCGGAAGCCCTTTTCGAAATCGGTAGCCATGATTACCCCTCCTATTCGATTGAATGATCCCTTCCACTGATTATATCGGCTTTGCCCCAGCTTGAACGAGCGTTGGGGAAACGTAACGTTGCTCGCAAAAGCGTGGAGTTCAGCGTATGGGGCAGGCCCGCCGCCAGGCGCTAAGCCGCCTTCGGTTCGCCGAGCTGGCCATGACCCGCCAAACCCACGCGCCCCCTAGGGGCAATACGGTTTTTCAGAGGGAATCGGCACATCGTCTATTTTTATTCAACACAATGTTGGGTAAAATAGGGATAGCCCAGCAAAGACTGGGTTTTCTATTCAAGAAGGAAGATCACGTGAGCCCAACCGCTACTGGATTCTCTGACAACGCCACCACTGCCGAACAGCTGCTCGTCGGCATCGACGTGGGTTCGACCACCGCCAAGATCGCCGTGATGGAAGCAGGCACCCACAAGGTGCTTATGCGCCGCTATGTGCGCCACCATGCCCAACAGGCCGCCTGCCTGAAGGGGCTGCTGGAAGAGCTGCGGGAACAGTTCGGCGAAGCCCCCATGCGCGCGGCGCTGTGCGGGTCGGGCGGCGCGGCGCTGGCAGAGGCACTGGGGCTTCCCTACGTGCAGGAAGTGGTGGCGAACTCGCTTGCCGTAAGCGCATTCTACCCCACCGCGCGCACCGCCATAGAGCTGGGCGGCCAGGATGCGAAGATGATCTTCTTCGAGTTCGACAGCCGGGCAAAAACGCTCAACGTTGCCGACATGCGCATGAACGGCAGCTGCGCCGGCGGCACCGGCGCGTTCATCGACGAGATCGGCACCCTGCTGAAGGTCCCCACCGAGCAGTTCAACGACCTGGCCGAAAAGGGCCAGGCGGTGCACACCATCTCGGGTCGCTGCGGCGTGTACGCGAAAACCGACATCCAGCCGCTGCTGAACCAGGGCGTGCCAAAGGAAGACATCGCGCTTTCCAGCTTCCACGCCATTGCCAAGCAAACCATCGGCGGGCTGGCGCAGGGCCTGGAAATCGAGGCGCCCATCGTGTTCGAGGGCGGTCCTCTCACCTTCAACCCGCGCCTGATAAAGGTCTTCGCCGAGCGCCTGGAGCTGGGCGGGGAGGACATCATAATCCCCGAGCATCCCGAAACCATCGTCGCCGTAGGCGCTGCGCTTTCCCTGGAGGGGTTGTTCGCGAACAAGGAGGCGAAGCTTTCCCCCGCCGCAGCGATCGCCACGCTCGAGGCCGGCAACATCGTGGTGGTGGACGCCGCATGCGGCGAGGGGGCATCACAGGGCGAATACGCCGGCAAGCCCTTCTTCACCGATGCGGAAGAAGCCCGCCGCTTCAAGGAACGCCATGCGCTTCCGGAACCGAAACACCTTGTTGACCAGGGAAATCTTCCTGAAAAGCTTACCGTATACCTAGGTGTCGACTGCGGAAGCACCACCACGAAGTTCGCGCTGCTTGGCGAAGACGGCAGCCTGATAGACTCCTTCTACGCCCCCAACGAGGGTGAGCCCGTGGACGTTGCCATGAACGCCCTGCGCAAGCTTCGCAGCCGCTACGCCGACGCCGGCTGCGAGCTGGAAGTGGCAGGCTGCGGCACCACCGGCTACGGCGAGATGCTATTCGCCAGTGCGCTGGGCGCCGACGTGCACAAGGTTGAAACCGTGGCACACGCGCATGCCGCGCAGCGCTTCGAGCCCGAGGCCACGTTCATCCTGGACATCGGCGGGCAGGACATGAAGGCCATCTGGATAGACGGCGATATCATCACCGATGTGGTGGTGAACGAGGCGTGCTCGAGCGGCTGCGGGTCGTTCTTGGAAAGCTTCGCCAGCACGCTGAACATCCCCACCAGGGAAATCGCCGGCGCGGCCTTCCGCTCCGAATCCCCCGCCGACCTGGGCAGCCGCTGCACCGTGTTCATGAACAGCGGTATCGTCACCGAGCAGAAGAACGGCAAGACCCCCGACGACATCATGGCGGGCCTGTGCCGAAGCATCATCGAGAACGTCTTCACCAAGGTGATCCGCGTGTCCAACCTGGACAAGCTGGGCAACCACATCGTGGTGCAGGGCGGCACCTTCCTGAACGACGCCGTACTGTGCGCCTTCGAGCAATATGTAGGGCGCCCCGTAACCCGCGCACCCTACCCCGGGCTGATGGGCGCCATCGGCATCGCGCTCATCGCGAAGGAGAACGCCGAGCAGAAGCAGGCGGCCCAGCCCAGCGCCGACGTTGCCAGCAGCTTCATCGGCTGGCGGGCCATTGAGGATTTCCACTATGAGCAGGAAACCAACCTGATCTGCCCATTCTGCGCCAACCGCTGCAACCGCACGCGCATCACGTTTTCCAACGGCACTTCGTGGGTAACCGGCAACCGCTGCACCCGCGGTGAGGTGGTGGGCAACCCTAAGGACGCCGCCGTGCGCGAGCAGGTGCTTGCCGCCAAGAAGGCCATGGACAGCGTACCCAACCTCTACGACGAGCGAGAGCAGCTGCTGTTCAAAGATTGGCCCTTCACTCCCGTGGCACCCAGCCAGAACACGACCATCGGCATGCCGCGCGTGCTTTCCAACTGGGACACCACGCCCTTCTGGAAAACACTGCTGCAGGCGCTGGGCTTCACCGTGAAGCTCTCGCATGCCAGTACGCGCGCCATATACGAGAACGGCCTTTCTGCCGTAACGTCCGACACCGTTTGCTTCCCCGCCAAGCTGGTGCACGGCCACCTGCGCGACCTGCACAAACAGGGCGTGGACCGCATCTTTATGCCCATCGTTACCACCGTGCCATCGGAAAACACGTCGAAGGACAGCCAATCCATGTGCGCCGTGGTGAAGGGCTACCCGCTGGTGGTGCAGAACTCGGACAACCCCCAGCGCCGCTGGGACATCCCCTTCGACAACCCGCTGTTCCACTGGTTCACCGAGGAAGACTGCACGCTTCAGCTGCAGAGGTACTTCAAGGACACCTTCCAGATCCCCGAGAAAGCCACCGCAGAAGCGTTGCGGCAGGCGCGTGCAGCACAGGAGGCGTTCCACCGTGCCCTGAAGGAGCGCGGGGCCGAGGTGCTGGCGCAGGCGCGCAGCAACGGCACCTACGCCGTGGTGCTGGCCGGTCGCCCCTACCATAACGACACCCTGGTAAACCACGACCTGCCCACACTGTTCACCGAGCGCGGCATTCCCGTGCTCACCGCCGATGCGGTGCCCGGCTGCGAAGAGGTGACGCTCGATAACAGCCTGATCGACGTGGTGAACAACTTCCACGCGCGCATGCTTTCCACCTGCGTGCTTGCCGCGCAGAGCCCCAACATGGAGTTCGTGCAGATCGTGAGCTTCGGCTGCGGCCACGATGCCTACCTTTCCGACGAGATCATCCGCCTGATGAAGGAAACGGGAGGCAAGACCCCGTTGGTGCTGAAGGTAGACGAAAGCGATATCCGCGGGCCTTTGGGCATCCGCGTTCGCTCGTTCATCGAGACCGTGAACGAGCGCCGCGCGAAGGAGCTGGCCGCCGGCAGCAGTGCCGATGCCACCGCCAGCAGCAACGCCTCCACCAACGCTGAAGGCGAAAACGCAGCCCCAGCCTGCACTTCCTGCAACCCCCAGGGCTGCGCCGCGTGCACGGCCGCCATGGAAGCACGGATCGACGAGGCCCTGGCGAAGGAATCGGGCAGCAAGCTCGAAGACCCGTACCCGCAGAAGTTCACCAAGGCCGACCGCAACGAGCGCGTAGTGCTTGTTCCCAACACTTCCAAAGCCTTCAGCCTTCTTATGACCACGGTGTTCCGCAACCAGGGACTGCGCGCAGAATCGCTTCCCATTGGCCGCGAACGCGCAATCTACCTGGGTAAACGATATGTGCATAACGACATCTGCTTCCCAGCCCAGATCGTTATCGGCGAAGCGCTTGAAGCACTTGAATCGGGCAAATATGACCTGGACAAGGTGGCCATCGGAACCGGCAAGTACATCGGCGACTGCCGCCTAACCCATTACGCCGCACTGCTGCGCAAGGCGCTCGACGACGCGGACTACCCGCAGGTGCCCATCGTCACCAACGACGACGCGGACTTCCACAACATCCATCCGGGCTTCAAGCTGAGCCTGCCCTCGGCCATCCAAACCGCCTTCGGCCTGCCCATGATCGACGCCCTGGAGGAACTGCTGCGCAAGATGCGCCCCTACGAGCTGGTGCCCGGCAGCGCCGACGCCGCCTTCGAGAAATCGATCGACTACGTTATGGACGGCCTGGGCAAGAACGGCATCCGCGGCGCCAAACGCGGCTTCAAGCAGGCCATCGATCTGATGCGCACCGTCGAATACGACCGCAGCAACCCGCGCCCCACCGTGCTGATCGTGGGCGAGTACCTGCTGAACTTCCACCCCGGCGCCAACCACGACATGGAAGCGTACCTGGAAAAGAACGGCCTGGAGGTCATCGAGGCGCGCATGACCGACGTCATCCGCAAGACGTACTTCTACCAGCATGCGCAGCAGAAGGAATACCGGGTGCACCGCCCCTTCGGGAAGAAGACGATGAACGCCATATCCGACGGCTTCTTCAACCTCGCCCACAACCTGACCGACAAGATCGCGAAGGACCATCCGCTGTACCAGCCGCCCACGCGCATGCCCGAGCTGGTGAAGGCGAGCGACCCCATAATCCACCACACGTTCGACGCCGGCGAAGGCGTGCTGATCCCCGCCGAGATCCTGCACCACGCAGAGCACGGCTGCCGCAACTTCGTCATCCTGCAGCCCTTCGGCTGCCTGCCCAACCACGTGGTGGGCCGCGGCATCTCGAAGCGCCTGAAGGAGCTGTACCCCGACGCGCAGATCCTGCCGCTCGACTTCGACCCCGACGTCAGCTTCGCCAACATCGAGAACCGCTTGCAGATGCTCATCATGAACGCCCACAAGCCCCGCACGTCCTAGCGAACGCGCCAAAGCAGCCCACCCACGATCCAAGGAGCACCCATGGCACGTCCCCGCAAAGACCAGGCAGAACCCGCGGCAACCGAGCGCATCAAGGAAGCGTTCTGGAAGCTGCTGGAGGAAAACGACCTCAAGCACATAACCGTCAACATGATCACCCAGCAAGCCAGCTGCAACCGCGGCACGTTCTACTACCACTTCGATTCGCTCGACGACCTGCTCTACGCCATCATCGAAGAGCAGCTGCTGAGCTCCGGCGGGCTTCCCCGCGACCTGTTCGGCCTGCTGAGCAACGAGGAGAAGACCCTGCGCGACATCTGCCTGACCCAGCGCATCCAGCGCTTCGGCCTGATGATGAAGCAGGCGGGCCACGAATGCGTGGGGCCGAAGGTGAAGACGCTGGTGTCGAAGATGTGGGAAGAGATACTGTGCCCCAACGAAGGCGAGGAGCTGACCGAGAACTCCCGCGTGATGATCGAGTTCTCCATCAGCGGCCTGATCGGCGTAATCGATTACCTGTACCGCGAAGGTCGGCTGGGCGAAGACCTGTTCCCCGCCGAAGCTTCGTTCTACCTGAAGGAAAACGCGCGCTTCCTGTTCCTGCGCATCAGCCAAGCGCAGGGCATTTCGCTAGGCGAGCTGGAGCAGCGCATGGCCCTGTTCCTGAAGATGCGCGCGTAACAGCACTCGATGTGGCGACTGCGGCGCTCGCGCTGGGGCCGGGCACACCTGCCCGGCGGAGCGAAATGCCGCAGCTAGATGCAGTCGGCGAAGGTGATGGCCGGCCACTGTCCCTGCAGAGGGTCTACCGCGCCCTTTTCGATGGCGACGCTGCCGCGCTCACCGCAATGACAATGGCCGCGGCGTGCGGCATCGATGAGCGCCTCGAACACGCGTGCCATGCGGTGTCCGCCGGCAAAGAACTCGGGGTGCCACTGCACGCCCAACATGAAATCGCGGTCGCGCACCTCGATGGCCTCCACCAGGCCGTCGCTGGCGTACGCCACGGCGCGCACGCGCGTCGAAAGGTCACATACCCCCTGATGATGCATGGAGTTCACCATGATCTGATCCGTTTCCAGAAGGCGCCCCAGAATGGAGTCGTCGACGATCTTCACCAGATGGGTGGGGTCGCTGTAGGGCTTGGGCTGCCAATGCTGCAGGCGCGGCAATTCGCTGAGCCCGTCGTTCATCCCCTCCCGCACGACGCCGGGGAACTGGTCGCCCAAGTCGCGCCAGAGGGTGCCACCCAGGCACACGTTGATCATCTGCATGCCGCGGCAGATGCCCATCAAGGGCAAGTCGAAGCGGTAGGCGTAACTCAAAATAAGGTATTCAAGCTCTTCGCGCTCGGGAGTGTGGTCGGTGATCTTGCCGCTGTCACGGATGGCACCGTATCGAGCGGGGTCGATGTCGTTGCCGCCGGTAAGCACGAACCCGTCGATGAGAGGGAACAAAGTCTCGTACACATGCGGATTGTCGGAAAGCGGCAGCAGAAGCGGCGCGCCGCCGGCATGGACGATGGCATTGGCATAGCGCTCGGGAAAGCTCACCATCTTCTCGGAGCGATTCTGCGAGGGAACGATGCCGATCACTGGCATATGGCTGGGCTGCTGCGTCATTTCCCTACTTTCCGAACACGATTGCAAACCTTGCGCCCAAGGCTATGGCAGCGAAGCTGCTAGATGGAATAGCTGTCTATGGCCAGCTGAGAAGAGCGGTCCACCACGTCCTGCAAGGTGATGCCACCCAGATATTCTTTGATAAGGTCGTGCAGGCCGCGCCAAACGAACACCTCGTAGCGGCTTTCGCCCGGGCCGGCCTCGCCGGAAAGCTCGTCTAGGTAGTCCACCGGGGCAAGCGAACCCTCGGTGACGGTAAGCACGTCCAAGATGGTGATGCTCATGGGCCCGTGGGCAAGGCGATAACCGCCTGCAGCGCCACGGGAGGAACGAACCAGCTGCGCCGCCGCCAAGCTGGAGGCGATCTGCTCCAAGTACTTGCGGGAAATGCCGGTGGAATCGGAGATTTCCTTCAGCGGAACCGGAGATGAACCGTTGCCCTTCTGAGCCAAAAACACCATGAAGCGCACAGCATAGAGCCCCTTGGTGGATATCTTCATAGGTTCCTCCCGGTTTTCCAGGGCAAGGCGAACAGCTGCCTTGCCGTCGTTACAACAGCGTTTCCCATAGTAGCACGCACGGCAAGCCGGCTAGCGTCCATCGCGCACGCGCTCGGCCAAGGCGGCAAGATAGCCCTGCTCTTCTTCGGGAAGCGATTCCGCGGCAAGCTCAAGAAGGAAATCCTCCCATGCCGCAAGCATCTTCCCGCTTATAAGGGCGTTGCTTCCCTGCGCCTGTATCGCAGCCAAGGCCGCATTGGCGCTTTCATCCGTCAGCGGCCATACTCCCTGTTCAACGCCGAATTCCTGTTCTATGCGGGCAAGTGCGCTGTCGGAGTAGAACAGCCCCTTCACCAGCGCCGCATAGCCCGCCATGTATTCCGCAGGCAGGGAATCGGCCGGGCGGATCTCCACGAAGCGCTTCAAACGCACATCGGGCCAGAACATGGAAAGCACGTGCTCCACATCTGCTTCGCCCATGGGGGCATCGCCGTAGGCCTCGTAGGCCGACTGCCCGAACACCGGACGCAGGATTTCGCCTTCAGGGTCGTTCGCGGCCGGACGCGTGACGAATATGGGGCAGGTACGCAGGATCCAATCCGCGTACTCCTCGAAGCCGAAGCCGGGCTCGAACAGCCCCGGCACCGATCCGCAACGGTCGTTGTCGACCTCGCGCCACAGGGCGAAGCGCGCCAAGGGCTTTGCAGGCTCGGCCTCGAACACCGCCGTATTGCTGGTCATGGCGCACAGGATGGGCGCCAGCGCTTGGGCAACGCGCATCTTGCGAATGGCGTCGGCCTCATCGCGAAAATCGACCGAAACCTGGGTTGAAGCCGAAGCACGCATCATACGCTCGCCATGCGTTTTGATGGTTTGGAAGTACTCATTCATAAAACGGTAGCGCTGCTTGGGGATAAGCGGCAGGTCCAAAGCCTTCGCCGTGGGATGATATCCCGCAACGAACAGTTTGCAGCCATGCTCAGCCAAGAACGGGTCTATAAGGGAGCGGAACCACTGGTAGGCCTGCAGAATCCGCGCAACCGAGAAATAGGGGGCAATGCTGATTTCCAGCTGAGCAGCAGGCTCCAACGTGATGGAAGCCTCCTCGGAAGCCAAGCCGATAAGGTCGCCGTCCTTCCCGAACGACTGCTCGGGGTAATGGCTGGCCAGGAAGGCCAGCACATCGCGCACCCCGAAGCCGCCACTCGCGCCCTCGTAGGGAACGGGTGCGCATTCAGGGTCGGTGACCACGAAATGCTCCACCTCAACGCCAAGGGCGCCAAGAGGGTTTGCCCCCTTCGCGCCCTTGTTGAAGTAGGCAACGATGGCCTCGCGATTCTCTTGCTCGTAGGACATAAGTGCCTCGTTCCAATTCGCGCCAGCCGCAACCGGCGGCGCGGTAGCCTTCGCCTTATTCGAAATTGAACATCGCCGTGGAAAGGTAGCGCTCGCCGGTGTCGGGCAAGATGGCAACGATGGTCTTGCCGGCGTTTTCGGGGCGCTGGGCCAGCTTGGTTGCGGCGGCAACTGCTGCGCCAGACGAAATACCGACAAGCAGGCCGTCCTTCGCAGCAAGCTCGCGGCCTACCTCGAAGGCCTCTTCATCGGCAATGGTGACAATCTCGTCGTAGATATCGGTGTTCAGTGTATCAGGAACGAATCCTGCACCGATACCCTGGATCTTATGGGCGCCCGGATGGCCCTCGGAAAGCACAGGAGAACCGGCAGGCTCAACGGCAACGACCTTCACCTCGGGGTTCTGTTTTTTAAGGTAAGCGCCCACGCCGGAAACCGTGCCGCCCGTGCCTACGCCGGCGACGAAGATGTCAACCTTGCCCTCGGTTGCCTCCCAGATCTCGGGGCCGGTGGTTGCCTCGTGGATAGCGGGGTTGGCGGGGTTGGTGAACTGGCTGGGAATGAAGGAGTTGGGGATTTCCTCGGCAAGCTCGGAAGCGCGGGCGATTGCACCCTTCATGCCCTTGGCGCCATCGGTGAGCACCAGCTCGGCGCCGTAGGCCTTCATAAGGTTGCGGCGCTCGACGGACATGGTTTCGGGCATGGTGATGATGATGCGGTTGCCGCGGGCGGCGGCGATAGCGGCAAGGCCGATGCCGGTGTTTCCGGAGGTGGGTTCGATGAAGACGGTTTCGTCGTTCACCTTGCCGTCAGCTACAGCCCGATCAACCATGGCCTTGGCGATGCGGTCCTTGATGGAACCAGCAGGATTGAACAGTTCAACCTTGCCGACGATGGTTGCCTTCAGGTCGTGGTTCTTCTCGTAGTTGGAAAGCTCTACCAAGGGAGTGTTGCCGATGAGCTCAGATACGCTCTTGTAGACTGCCATGATTCCTTCTTTCCGCCCGCAACCCTGCGAGCACTGCCCGATGCCCTGCGCATCGATTCCTTTTCTTGACTCAAATCCTACTAAGTCTGTAGGTGTTGTCAACAATTAATTCTGAAAATGCTCCAAGATTTCGGGAATTGGCCCGCTGGTTCAACATCCTACCTGGTAGATAGGGTGTTTGCACAGGAAGCGAGTTGTCGTTCGCTCTCGCTCCCAACTCCCAGCAAGTTACAAGAATTGCGGGTTCGCATTGCTTTGAGAGGTTTTTCGCATTGCTTTGCGCTTTCCTTCGCAATCCCCTCCCTTCCGCTTAAGGAACACCTGTCACGCTTGCGGGGAATAGGACTTTGGAAAAGGAGGCAGTCATGGCCAGATGGTCAAAGTGGGGGACGCCAACCTGCAGGGAAGGCGCAACGGGAACGAAAGGAAACAGGCAGGGATTTCGGGGGAGGAGAAGCCTAAGGAAAAGCGTGCGGATGCGCACCCTGGGGCACACCGGGAGCGAAGCGGCAGCCAACCCGCCAAGCGCCCGAGCAGCCCTGAGCCTGGCTTTCGCCCTGTTTGTAGCAATGGCTTTTCTGGTGGCCAGCACCCTGCCCCGCTTCGCCCAGGCGCAAGACGGGGCAACTGAGCCAGCGCTGATAACCATCCAGGTGGAAGGCTGCAGCGGCACACTGCCAACGCTCACTTCCGGGACCGACTTCACCCTGGGGCAACCCGTCAAGGCCGACCCGTGCTTCATGACCGACGCCAGCGGAAAGCAGCCCCTGGCAGCATTGATAGAGCAAAAGCAAGCAGAAGGCCTGAAGATCGCTTGGCATACCGAAGACGGCAAGGAGTTCGACTGGCTTGCCACGCCGGTAACCAAAAGCATCACAGTAACGGGCGCCTTCGTCGCCGCCGACTACCAGGTTGCCGTTTCGTTCAACGACGGCAAGACGAAGGACCTTTCCGTGAGCGTTCCGAAAGGGAAATCGTTCGCGCAGGCATACGGCAGCGAGCCGGCAACCCCCTCCAAGGAAGGATGGGAATTCGTTCGCTGGGTTGATGCCACAACCAACGATGTCTTCGATTTCCAGGCTCCTGTTAAGAGCTCTACCAGCGTATGTGCCCAGTTCCGCGTTTCCGACCCTTCGAAGGTGGAGCCTACCGACCCCACCGAGGGCATAGAGAAGAGTTTCTCGGGGCGCTGCTACATCGGCGCAACGTGGAGCGTGCACCCTGCCCAGTTCAGCGTTTCCGGGTTCACCGGCGGGCTGGAAGGCTATTCGGGCACCGGATCGTGCTCGCTTCCCAGCGCCGCCGCGCCTTCCTATGTATGGGCCGATTACGTGGCAACGCTGAAGGAAGTGAACATGGAGGCCGGCGAGGTTGTCTACGACGTGAACATCACGCCGCCGGATGCCGCCACGCCCGACGGCCCGCGCAACAACCTGGGGCTCATCGGCTACCAAACGGTGTATATGCAGGCTGTGGTGAAGAAGAGCTTCGGCGGCTACATGGAGATAAGCAAGAGCACCCTCAACCCCGGCATCAGCGATGGCAACAACTGCTACAGCCTTGAGGGCGGCGTGTTCGGCGTGTACAACCAGGAAGGCGCGCGCGTGGCCGAGCTTTCCACCGATGCCAGCGGCAAAACCGCCAAGAGCCCGCTTCTGCCCGTGGGGATCTACACCATCCACGAGGAAAAGGCACCCAAGGGCTATGCCCTTGCCCAGGACATCAGCGCAATCGTCGAATCGGGCAAGACTGTAACTGCCAATGCAGCCGATGCGCCGCAATGCTCGCTTATAACCATTGCCGGCCAGAAGAAGGATGCCGAAACGGCAACGTCCTACCCCATGGGCGCCGCAACCCTGGAAGGCGCGCAGTACAAGCTGAGCTACTACGACAAGAACCCCGCCGAAGCTGGGGCTGCCGGCAGCGTCCTTGGGCTTCTGGGCGCAGGGGACAGCCAACAGGCAAAGAGCGTTGCCGCTTCGCTGGGAACGCCCAAGCGCACCTGGCTGCTGAAGAGCGATTCCGACGGCAACGTGAAGCTGGACCAGGAGCACCTGGTTGAAGGCGACGAGTTCTACCGCGACACGCAGGGCAAGATCGTGCTGCCCCTGGGCTGCGTGGTGATCGAAGAGGTTCAGGCCCCGACGGGCTACCTGCTGAACGAGACCCCCGTTGTGGTGGGCCTGAGCGCTTCGGGCACCGCGGAGCACATCCAGGATTGGGAAGCGGTTTCCCTAAGCGAGCAGGTGATCCGCGGCGACCTTTCCTTCACCAAGGCGAAGGACGGCAGCATGGAGCGCCTGGCCAACGTGCCCTTCACCATCACGTCGCGCACAACCGGGGAATCGCACACGCTGGTAACCGACGAGAACGGCATGGCCAGCACCGCCGCAAGCTGGACGCCCCATTCGCAGCGCACCAACGCCGGCGAAAGCTCCGCGGACGGCATCTGGTTCGAGAAGGACGCCAAGGGGTCGCTGGCGAAGGTGAACGACGCCCTGGGAGCCCTGCCCTACGACACCTACGATGTAGACGAGCAGCCCTGCAAGGCCAACGAAGGCGTTGAGGAGCTTGCCCATTTCACGGTTACCATCAGCCGGAACAGCACCACGCTTGATGTGGGAACGGTAGACAACAGCTTCAAGAAGCTGGAGATTTCCGGCGACGTGGACAAGCGCGAAACGCTGCTCGACGAAGACGGCAGCTATTCCTACACCATCGACTACCGCTCCACCTCGAACACGTGGGTAGACGAGTTCACCATGACCGACACGCTCACCTGCGCCAAGGAAGGCCTTGCCCACCTGGTAAGCCTTACCACCCCGGTGAGCTTCGAGGACTACGACGGCAAGATGAACGCGTGGTACCGCACCAACCTCGATGACGAACGCGATGAGAAGGCGAGGGCCGAGGCCGGCTCCGGCTCCGGCGCCGCCAACGAGTCCGGCAAGGCAGATGGCGAGGGGGCTTCTGGTGGCAGCGGCGCGGCGGCGGATTCGCAGG
>CAVFYB010000004.1:35584-36809 GCA_963626845.1 Bacteroidaceae bacterium
ACCAACCCGTACAGCGAGGCGAACCCCACCAACAAGCGCATCCACGACTTCAGCGGATGGCAGGTTTGGAAAACGAACGTTTCCACCCTGCAGCCCGACGAGCTCAAGGTGGCCGACCTGAACCTTCAGGAAGGCGAGTACATCACCGCCTTCGCCTTCGAGCATGGCCGCGTTGAGGAAGGGTTCGGCACCAACGCGCCGGACTCCCTGGATTGGAAACGCTCCAACCGCTACGATTCACACGACCTTACCGAGCTGGAGCAGGCCCGCGAAGCCTTCAACCTGCAAGACGCCACCGGCCTTACCCATACCGAAAGCTCGCACGAGGTTTCCTACGCCCCGGCCGTGCTTACCATGCAGGCCACCGAGAAGGCGCTGGACCCTGGCGATGTTGAGCTTTGGAACGATGCCGAAATAGACACGCACCGCAACCTGGAGCTTCACGACGAAGATAAAGATTCGGTGGTTCAATCCACCAACAAGGTGCAAACCATCAGCGAGGCCATAAGCGAAGCCATCGCAAGCAACCTTCCCAAAACGGAAGACCTTGCCAACCCGCGCACCGCACTCAACCTGACGGCGTTCCTGGCCGCCACCTGCATCGCCGCCGTAGGAGCCCAACGCATCCTGCGCAAACGAAACATCAAACGCACCCTGATAAGCAGGCTCTAAACAAACCTGGCCACTTAGCCGGAACACAAACTCAAAGGAGGCGCAGCAAAAAAGCCGCACCTGCTAAACCAAACACGGCGTTGAAATATGGTCGCATTGTGTAAAAGGCGAATATTCGTTCTACAAGATAATTATATTTCATTACTATATGCAGTGCACATAGTAGAGGAAGCGCTCCTGGAAGGGGGCGCTTTCTTATTCTCGCGCACCCGGAGCAAGAACCCTAGAAGAAAGGAACCTACATGGGCATTACCCGAAAACAGCTGGTCATCGTTGTGGTTCTGATTGCCGGCGCCACCATCGCCGTGCTGAATCAGACGCTACTTTCCCCCGCATTCCCTTCCATCATGGCCGACCTTGCCGTAGACGCCTCCACCGTGCAGTGGCTCACCTCGGCATACTCCCTGGTCGAAGCCATCATCATCCCCCTTTCCGCCTACCTGGTAGGCCGCTTCCCCACGCGTAGGCTGTTCATCTTCGGCCTTTCGCTGTTCGCCATCGGCTCGCTGTGCGCAGCCCTTGCCCCCGTGTTCGGCGTGCTGCTGCTGGGCCG
>CAVFYB010000005.1:0-36296 GCA_963626845.1 Bacteroidaceae bacterium
CCACCGCGCACTTCTGGTGGGCAAGCAGCCCCGGAACGCAGCGCACGCTCCCATCAAGCGAAAGTTCGCCCACCGCAAGCCTGCCTTCCAGGATTGCGGGGTCCATCTGACCCGTAGCGGCAAGCAGGGCAAGGGCAATGGGCAGGTCGAACCCCGAGCCAGCCTTGCGCAGGCCGCCAGGTGCCAAGTTCACCACAACCTTGTCGTTGGGCATTATGAAGCCACATGCTTTGAAGGCAGCCTTCACCCGCTCCCTGGATTCCTGGATTGCGGCATCGGCCATGCCCACAATGGCAAAGGACGGCAGCCCGTTGGAGACCACCACTTCCACCGATACGGGAATGGCCTCAACGCCGCGCAAGGTTGCGCTTTGGACGGAGGCCGATCGGTACTGCATCACCAATCAACCCCGTAGGCGTTCTTATGGAAGCGAAGGAACGCGTGGTTCTCGGAGAGCACGATGATCGAGATGACATCGAACCGCACGCGCAGCTCTTCCTGCACATGGTCTTTCAGGTAGTAGGCGGCTATACGCTCGTAGCGGTCCCGCTTGCGTGCATCGACCGCTTCCTCCGGGAATCCCTTCGACGTGCCCCTGCGTGTTTTCACCTCGATAAAGCAAAGGCAGTCCTCGGTGCGGGCGATGATGTCCGCTTCACCCGCCTTGCACCTGAACCCCTGCACCAGAACATCGTAGCCGCGTCGTTTAAGGTAGCGGATAGCGGCTTCTTCGCCTCTTTTACCCAGATCAAGATGGCCTCGAGAATTCTTGGAGCCCTTTCCATCGGCTGGTCGACCATCTTCGTCCAGCCCGATGGGCTCTGCCTCTGCAAGCGTAAGTTCATCGGTTTCAACCATAATGCCCTCCTTTTGTTCAAGGCATACGGTACGAAGTCGATCTAATTTAGTTGAGAAGGCAATGCGAAGGGGATCGCAAACCAAAGCTAAACTATTGCGAAAAATTGCCGAAAGCAGATAAAGGCGCCTGGAGCAAAAGGGGAAATCAGAACAGCGACTCCTGAAGCAGGCCCCGACAGAAGGAAGCCCGATGGATGGGAGTCAGCCCCTTTTGCGCGATGGCCTCACGGTGACGAGCGCTGCCGTAGCCTTTCGAAGAGGCAAAATCGTAGCCAGGATACGCCTCGTCATAGGAAACCATAAGGGCATCACGGGAAACTTTGGCAATCAGCGAAGCCGCCGCGATAGAAGCGCAGCGGGCGTCCCCATGCACCACATTGATTTCCCGGGGGTCAAGGTGAAGCGGATTGCCATCGAGCAGCACCACTTCCGGGTGCACCCCTTGGCCTTCCACCTCGGCAATCGCCTGGCCAAACGCATTCCGCAGGCAGAAAGACATGCCGTTTTCGTCTATCTCGGAAGGAGGGATATCCACAACAGCCCAGGCGAGAGCGCATTCCTTAACCGTTTGGGCAAGGCCGGCGCGGCGATGCTCGGGAACCTGCTTGGAGTCATTTAGACCCGCGATCTGCGGAGCGTCGGCACGTAGCACCACCGCCCCTACCGTGAGCGGGCCAGCCAAAGGGCCGCGCCCCACTTCGTCAAGCCCAACAACCAGCTTGCCGCCCGCGAGATCCTCTTGATACTCGTACATCAACGCGACCCGTTGCCGTTCAGCCTCTTCGGCTGCAAGGCGCCTGCGAGCAACCTCAAGTGCAGCCTGTACCCCTTTGCGCGTGTCGGCAACAAGGGAGCGCTCCAAAACCGAGAACTCCTGCGCAGAGGCCCCTGAAAGGCGTTTCTTGATATCGCTGACTGTTTGCATGACCCATCCTTCCAAACAGCCTTCAATTCTATCCCAAAGCAGAATGGCGCAAACAGGTCGCAATACCCGAAGACGGCAGCGAACCAGCACAGCCGCCCAACACAGAAACAAGGCCCCGACGGCACAGCCAAGGGAAAGCAAGCGGCAGGCGCGCCAAACACGCCCAAGCCGCTTGATCCCCTCGCTATGCAGCCGAAGCCTTGCGCAGTTTCATTGCATCGAAAACGAAAAAGCCCCGCAAATGCGGGGCTCGATAAGACTAGTTGAAAGCCTTTTCCTTGATCTTGGCAGCCTTGCCAACCTTGTCGCGCAGGTAGTAGAGCTTTGCGCGGTTAACATCGCCGCGGCGGGTTACCTCGATCTTCTCGATCTTGGGAGAGTGAACCGGGAAGGTACGCTCTACGCCAACAGAGAAGCTGATCTTGCGGACGGTGAAGGTTTCGCGGGAGGAAGCGCCATGACGACGGATAACATCGCCCTGGAAGACCTGGATGCGCTCACGGTTGCCTTCCTTGATGCGGTAGTGGACCTTCACGTTGTCGCCAACGTTGAAGTCTGCGACCTCGGGGTTGATCTGCTGCTGCTCGATTGCGCGGATAATATCCATGGTTTCCGTTCCTTCTATATGCTCAACATTTAGTTTCACTAATAGGGTGCCTTTTGACACAGCAGAGAATTATACCGTCTGCCGCATGCACACGCAAGGGGTTTTCCGGTATTAGTTACCACCCTTGCACGAGCACCACATCTTGCCGGCCATATTCGCCTGGACTACGAAAAGCCAAACGCCATAATACCAGTTACTCGCGCTCATGGGGAAGATAGTCGGCCAAATATCCCTTTTCCAGAAGGGCCTGCTCGATCTCGTCAAGAACCTCTTCGCTCTGTGCGGACACCAGGTGGAAATGGTAGCCGGAGGTGACCGTCATCAACAGCGACGAGCGCCCGGTGCGCATGTCCTCCGAGAAGCGGGCGATGTCCCGCCGGCTCTTGATGCCCAAGGGCGCAGTCACCTTGCCGTACACCCGGTGGTTCACCATCACGTCTTCCACCGTGCCGCCCAAGTCGACGATGCAGGTGAGCTCGTCTTCGGTCTGTTCCGCATCGTGGTGAACTTTGAAACGGCGCTCGCACGCGCCAAGCCCCTTCGCACGCTCCATGACGTACCCGCGGTTGGTTGCCGTGATGACATGACCGTTGGCGCGCAGAAGCGCTATGTCCTGCACGATGACCTGGCGGCTCACCTTCAGGGAATCGGCAAGCGCGCCGCCGGAAACAGGGGCCTGCGAGGCAGACAGCTCTTCCACTATGCGGCTGCGGCGCTCGTCGGCGCTTACCGCCACCGTGCCTTTTTCCTGCATAACAACCTCTTACTCGAATACACGCAGATGCTTCAGGCTCAGATCCAGGATGCCGGCCGAATGCGTGAGCGCGCCCGAAGACACGAAATCGACGCCGAGCCGGGCGATTTCCCCCAATCGGGCCATGTCGATATTACCCGATACCTCGGTTTGGGCGCGGCCGTCTATCAGCGAAAGGGCCTCTTGGCACGTGTCCGCGTCCATGTTGTCGAGCATGATGATGTCGGCGCCTGCCGAAACGGCTTCGGCAACCTGTTGCAGTGTCTCGCACTCCACCTCGATCTTCCGAACGAACGGAGCATGCTCCCGCGCAAGGGAAACGGCACGGGCAACACCGCCGGCCGCATCGAGGTGGTTGTCCTTAAGCATGACGCCGTCGGAAAGGTTGAAACGATGGTTCCCGCCACCGCCGATGCGCACCGCTTCCTTCTCGAAGATGCGCATGCCCGGCGTGGTCTTGCGTGTGTCAACGATAGTGGTCTTCGATCCTGCGCTCTTGAGCAGGTCGACTGCGCTACGGGTTTTGGTGGCGATGCCGCTCATGCGCTGCAGGTAGTTCAGCGCCACCCTTTCGGCCGAAAGGAGCGCACGCACATCGGCCTGAACCACGCCGAGTAGCTGACCTGGCTGTATGCGATCACCGTCTTTCACCTTCCGCTCAAACGAAACCGATGGGTCGAGAACGGCGAACGCGTGCTCGAACACATCCAAACCCGCGATGATGCCTTCCTGCTTGGCGATGAGCTCCACCGAGCCGCGACGCGGTTCGGGCATCACCGCGGCCGTGGAAACATCTTCACTCGTGATGTCTTCCTTGAGCGCCAGGCGGATGTGCTCGTCTGCCACCAGGGAAAGAGCCGCCAAGTCCATCTACCTCGCCTCCTTTGCCTTCGCCTTTTCAGCGACTGCTGCACTAGAGCCCACCGGGACGGCGTACTGTACCGGAGCAGTTGCTGTCTTTGCCTGAGCCTTGGAATCGGCAGCCTGAGCCATGCTCTTGGCCACAGCCGCAGCGGAAGCGCCCGCGCTTGCCGCAGCCGCGCGCACACGGGAGGCCTTCGCCATGCGGCCGGACACCAGGCGCGCCGCGCGCTGGGCGAACACCAGCGACTCGAGCAGGGAATTCGAGGCCAAGCGGTTCTTCCCGTGCACGCCGTTGCAGGCGGTTTCCCCCAAGGCGAACAGGTTGGGCAAGGTGGTCTGCGAATTGCTGTCAACGTGCACGCCGCCCATGAAATAGTGCTGGGCGGGCACCACGGGGATGGGTTCCTTCAAAAGGTCGAACCCTTCGCTCAGGCAATGTTCGTAGATGTGCGAGAAATGCCCGGTTATCTCTTCAGGTGCCATGCGCTCGAAGGAAAGCAGCACGCAGTCGGTGCCGTCCTTTTCCATCTGGCGGTAGATCGCCGCGGAAACAACGTCGCGCGGCTGCAGTTCGTCGGTGAACCGCTGGCCGTTCTTGTCCAGCAGGATGGCCCCTTCCCCGCGGCACGATTCCGAGATAAGGAACGCCCTGCCGGGGTGCTTCACATACAGGCTGGTGGGATGGATCTGCACGTAGTCCATGTGCTCGAGCTCGATGCCGTGCTCCCCCGCAATGCGGCAGGCATCGCCCGTCAAGCTGGGGTAGTTGGTGGAGCGCTCGTAGGTGCCGCCGATGCCGCCGGTGGCGAGCATCGTATAGGGCGCCCGGATAATCAGGCGGTCCCCTTCGCCGGAATCTGCGGCGGCCCTGCGACGGTCGATGCATTCGACCCCGATGCAGCGCTCGCGGTTCGCCGACTCGATGATGTCCACCACTTCCACGTGCTCCAGGATGCGAACGTTGGGAAGCTTGCGCACGTTGGCCAAGAGCTTCGTGGTTATTTCTTCGCCGGTGATGTCGCCGTGGAAGCAGATGCGTGGCCGCGAATGGGCGCCCTCGCGCGTGTAGGCAAGCTCGCCGTTCGCTTCACGCTCGAAGTCGACGCCGCGCGCAACCAGGTCGTCGATGACCGCACGGCTGGAACGGATCATGATGTCGACGCTCTCGGCGCGGTTCTCGTAGTGGCCGGCACGCATGGTGTCCTCGAAGAACGCATCGTAGTCGTCCTTATCGTGCAGCACACAGATGCCGCCCTGGGCAAGCATGGAGTCGCATTCCTCGACCACCGTCTTCGTGAGCATCACTATATTCGCCGTTGCCGGAAGGTTCAGCGCGGCGTACAGCCCCGACACCCCGCAGCCGGCTATTACCACATCGCAGGTTATCTCGTTGGTTTCCATTGGTTGCTCCCTATCGTGCTGCGTACTCGAGCATCAGCTCGAGCGTCTTCTTCGCCGGCTCCTGGTACTCTTCGGGCACTTGAACGCCAACCTGGTCGTTTTCCAGGCAGTCGGCCACCTTCTGCAGGGTTACCGTGGTCATGTTCTCGCATATGGGCAGGCGGCGCGCGAAGTGAAAGCGCTTCCCGGAGCCTGCGTTGCGCAGCTCCATTTCCCTGAGCACGCCCACCATGGTGACGATGATGAAATCCTGCGCATCGCTTTTCTCGGTGAACTCGATGATGCCCTTGGTGGAGCCGATGTAGTCCGCTTCTGCCAGCACCTCTTCGGTGCACTCCGGATGCGCCAGCACCAACGCCTCAGGGTACTCGTCCTCAAGGGCAATCACCTCTTCGGGGACGATGCGCTGGTGGCGGGGGCAGAAGCCCTTGTTCAGGATCACATGCTTTTCCGGCAGCTGCTTGGCAACGAAGCGGCCCAGGTTCACATCGGGAATGAAAAGGATGTGCTGCTGGGGAATCTCACGGCAGATTTTGATCGCGTTTGACGAGGTGACGCACACGTCGCTCCAGGTTTTCATCTCGGCCGTGGAGTTCACGTAGCAGACCACCGCCAAGTCGTCGCCGTATTCGGCGCGGGCGTCTTCGACGGTCTTCTTCGCCACCATATGCGCCATGGGGCAATCGGCTGTGGGCTCGGGCAGAAGAACCACCTTGTCGGGGTTCAGCAGCTTGGCGCTTTCGCCCATGAACTCGACGCCGGCAAGCACAATGGTCTTCGCGGAAAGGTCGACGGCAAGCTTGGCCAAGTAGAACGAGTCCCCGATGTAGTCAGCCACCGCCTGCACCTCGGGTTGCACGTAGTAGTGGGCCAGGATCACCGCATCGCGCTCTTCCTTCAGCCGTGCGATGCGCTCAACCAAGTCTGGGTTGGGAACCTGCGCGGCAAACGAGTTCAAGGGCGCTTCGCATTCGGGACAGTCGCTGCGCCCACGGGGAACGCCGAACCGGGCAGCCTCGCCTCCCCCGCACGTGCGCTCATTGCTGGATTGCTCCCTTTCGGATGCCGATACGGTGCTCATGTACTACGCGCCCCTCCCTGAAAAGCTGCGTCTCTTCTTCGCGCAGCGGTATTGGCGGTAGTCTAGCACCGGTGTTTACAGCTGACAATGCAACTGACAAGACAGTTAAATTGCACAACCGAGTATAAATGGATCAGGACGAACCATTCAGCGAAAAGCTATAGGGAGATCAAACAAGAAGCAGCAGGCCGTAGCAGCCGACGCCGACGATGATGCACCACACCAGTGACTTCGTCTTCAGCGCAACCACGATAACGGCAAGGGCCGAAATCAGCGGGATCGCCGCAGGCCAGAGCCCCGCATCAAACATCCCCGGCGAAAGCAGGTCGTTGGCGATAAGCGCCGCAAAAGCTGCAGGGGGGATGAAGGTGAGCGCCTGGGAAAGCCATCCGGGCAGGTCGCGCCCGCGAAGGACGAACACCGGCACCACACGGCAGATGAGGATGGTGGCCGCACAGGCAAGGCCGATGAGCGCGAACTCAGTCCACGACACGGGAGCCTCCCCTCTTGGCAACAAGCATGCCGGCAGCGACCCCGACAAGGGCGCCGATCAAGATAGCAGGACCGGTTAACCCGAGGCACTTGCACAGGAACACGCCAAGTACCGCAGCAAGGGCCGCAGCCACATTGGCAGCAGTGCGGCTCTGCGAGAACAAAAGGCACAGGAAGATGCTGGTCATGGCAAACGAGGCCAACGCCGTGGGCACCGTGAGCAAAGAGCCCAGGACAACGCCCAGCACATTTGCCAACGCCCACGTGGTTTGGCAGAAGATGTTCACCGCCGTGGCCTGCGACACCTTCCAGTTTCCCTTGCCGAAGCGCCCGAGGTTCACCGCGAAGGATTCGTCGGTCACCGTTGCGCCGAACAGGAACGAAAGCCGCTTCGGCGTTTCATGGCAGAAGCGCGAAAGCGAGGCGCCGTAGAGCAGCTGGCGGGTGTTGACCAACGTGACCGAGGCCACGATCGCCAGCATCGGGGAGCCGGCAAGCCACATGTTCGGGATCATATACTGGCCCGCACCCGAGTAGAACAGCATGGAAAGAAGGAACGTCTGGAGCACGTCCAGCCCCACCTGCTGGGCAAGGATGCCGCAGGGAACGCCCAGGAACACATAGCCCACCATAACGGGGAGCGCCGCCGAAAGAGGCTCCTTGAGCCAGGCGATGCCGGTATGTTTCGATTCTGTTTCGCACATAGCCTAGCATCATAGCACTAGGGCGAAGATACGTTGCAGCCGCCAAGGAAAGGCGGCATCGATTGCAGGTAGTCACCCGTGGCCGACTGCAGTCCCCATAGGCAACAGTGCGCTCGAACGGATCAGCTAGATGTTCCAGCTGTGCGGGATGAACATATCCTTGTAGAAGTTCTGGGCATAGCGATCGGTCATGCCGGCCACATAGTCGGTAACGGCACGGAGCGGGTCGCCGCCGCTGATGTCGCGCAATTCCTGCGGAACCTCTTCATAATGGCGCACAAAATAATCGAACAGGTCTTCCACCAGGTGCTTTGCCTTGCGTACCTCGTGCATCACCGGCTCAGAGGTGTACACGTTGTCGAACAGGAACGAACGCAGCTCCATCATGGCATCCCAAATGGAAGCGCTCATCTGGATGTCACCTACTTCAGCAGAGGCCTCGATCATGTCATGCACCAGGGTCTGAATGCGCTCGGAGTGATTCTCGCCCAGAACAGAATGGGTGCTGCGGGGCAAATCGGCCTCGCAAAGCGCGCCGGCGCGAATGGCATCGTCGATATCGTGGTTGACGTATGCGATGCGGTCGGCGGTGGCAACAATACGCCCTTCGAGCGTTTCAGCACGCTGGCTGCCGGTGTGACAGACAATACCGTCGCGTACCTCGGCGGTAAGGTTCAGGCCCTTGCCGCCGTTCTCGATAACATCGACCACACGCAGGCTCTGCACGTTGTGGCGGTACAGGTGCTGGTTCTCGGGCAATTCAGGGTCCAGCCCCAAATGACGGGCCAAGCTGGAGGAAAGAGCCTGTTCACCCACATGACCAAAGGGAGTGTGCCCCAGGTCGTGCCCTAAAGCAATCGCTTCGGTAAGGTCTTCGTTCAGCCCCAAGGCGCGCGCGATGGTGCGTGCTATCTGGGCAACTTCGAGTGTGTGGGTAAGGCGCGTACGGTAATGGTCGCCTACCGGGGCAAGAAAGACCTGCGTTTTGTGGGAAAGGCGGCGGAACGCCTTGGTATGCAGGATCTTGTCGCGGTCACGCTGGTACTCGGTGCGGTACAGGTCGGTTTCTCCCGAACGGGCACGGCCTTCGGTCTCGTCGGAAAACGAGGCGTCTTCGGAAAGGCGCACGTGCTCCTGGTTTACCTGCTCGTCCCTGGTTACCAGCTTCATGGCGGTTACTCCCCTTCGACAACCAGCAGGCGGCGGCACGATGGGCACGTTGCCAACGGCGCCTGCGAGCGGATCTTGCTCAAGCGGCTGGAATCGAACGTGTTGCGGCACGCGCTGCATGCCCCGTCCTTAAGATCGGCCAAGGCAACGCCGCCGCATTGGGTGCGCGTCTTCTCGTACACGCCCAACAGCTCGGGCGAAACCTGTTCGGCAAGCTCCGCGCGGGCTTTGTCACCCTCTTCGATGGAAGCGCGAAGGGCACCGCCCGTTTTCTGGAACGATGCGATAAGCTCCTGCTCCTTGGCATCGAGCTCGTTCAGCGCAGCCATGATCTGCTTCATCACCGGATTGATCTTGTTCACCTCGGCCTCTACGCGCTCAAGCTCGACCGAGATCTTCTCGCGGCGCTTGCGCACACCGTCCAGGTCGCGCGTATGGGCGGTTACCGCACGGTAGTCGCCCTGCACCTCCGAAAGCGTTTCGGTGATCTCGTCCTGCTTCAGGGAAAGCTGCTCGTCCTCTTGGACAAGACCAGCCAGGCTGCCCTCCGCATTGTCGAGCAGGTCTTGAACCTGGACCTTGCGCTTGAGCACCTCGTCCTTCTTCGTGCGAACCTCGAGGATGGCCTTGCGGTGGGGAAGCTCCTTGAACTCCTTCTTCGCCGAGACTACTTTTCGGTCTACCTCCTGCAGCTTGCGCAGGATGGCGATGTCGTGTTCGGTTGCGTTCATGGGCGCAGGGCCTTTCTTCTTCGTTCGCTTAAAGATGGGATGCGGGTCAGCGGCGGGACGATTCCGGCGTGTACCAATTGTTCCTCTGGTCGATCATGGTAATGCAAGATTCGCAAACCCCCGCTTCAGCAGCATAGTTTGCAAGCAAAGCGCACAAGGGGAACTCGGAAATGTCATGCCCAAGCTCGATGATGGTCAACCCCGAGCAGGCCGCGTCGAGCGCGTCGTGGTACTTGATCTCTCCGCACACCAAGCAGTCGATGCCCTGCTCAAGGCAGGTGTGGGCGAACGATCCGGCACTGCCGCCGCTCGTCACGATGCGGGAAAGCGAAAGGTCGGGCGATCCCCATACGCGAGGCATGGCACCGAACACGGATACACAGCGGGCACTCAGGTTCCGAAGCGTCAAAGGAGCCTCGTCGTGCGCCGGCAGGCAGATGCGGCCGAAGCCCTTGCCATCGGATCCCGGAAGCGACTCCAAGATCCCCGCGGGAACCAAGCGGAGCAATGCGGGCAAGGCGTTCAGGCCTGCAGCGGAAACGTCAAGCGCAGTATGGAACGACATGATGGAAATACCAAGCTCAACAGCCTGCCTAACCACCGATCCCGGCGTATGACCCTGCGCCGAATAGGGCAGAAACGACGTAGGCGCGTCCAGGAACACCGGGTGGTGGGTGATAAGGACGTTCGCGCCGCGAAGGGCGGCTTCCTCAAGGGCAGCGATAGTGGGGTCGAGCGCCACGGCTACCCCGCGTACCACATCCATGGGGTTGCCCACCAGCATGCCCGTGCGGTCCCACGAGCAGGCGTCTTCGGCGGGGATCTTCTCCAAAAGCGCCCGCTCCAGCTCCCCTACCGAAAGGGCGCGATCGTTCGATGCCAGATCTCCCGCATCGATCTTGGTAAGCGTTACGGATTCTTCTTCCATAGGTCCCCCTTTGTAGCAATCCTAGGCAAGCGCGATGGTGCGCCTGTCCCCGCCGGGAACGACGACGGTGAGCTCGCGATACCCAGCCTCGTACATCAAACGATACCCCGCTTCGATGCCGCGATCCACATCCGTAACCGTATGGGCATCCGTACCCAACGTGCAGGGAACGCCCGCACGGCAGAACTCGCGAAGCAGGTCCACGTGAGGGAACATCTCCTCGCAGGCGTAGGTCACACCCGAGGTGTTCACCTCCACCATGCGCCCGCCCGCTGCTGCCGCCTCTGCAGCCTGGCGGTACAGGGAATGCGGGTCGAAGCTGGGGCGCCTGCCGAACTTCTTCACCAGGTCGGGATGGGCCATCACATCGAAGGGCATGTAGGGAACCTTCGACGAAACCGCCTCGCACCACACCTCGAAGTAGCGCTTCCAGATGCTGTCGGGCCCCACTTCATCCCAATGCCCCGCCTGAGCCGGGTCATCGAAGGGCCACAGGTCGACGAAATGGACCGAGCCCAACACGATGTCGAAGCAGTCAAAGGCATCGGGGGCGAACTGACGGTCCTCTCCCGCACCCAGCCAGTCAAGCTCGCAGCCCACAAGGATCTCCATATCGGGAAAGGCCTGCCGCTGTGCCAAGATGCGCCGAACGTACTCGTCCAGCCTGTCGGCGTGCATGGAAACGTAGTCCCGCGGGTCCACCGCCGCAGTAAGGGGATAGTGCTCGGTAACCGCGATGTTGGTTATGCCTACCTCATGGGCGTGCGCGATCAACTCCTCGATAGGGGCATGCCCATGGTTGGTCATATCGGTATGGTTGTGCTGGGTTACCCGTTCTATCTGCATACTTGCTCCTTAAAGGAAAAGGACGCACGCGGCGCCCTTTTGAAACCATGCAATTGCCTGCGGCGGCTCGTTCGCGAACAGCTTAGCCCACCACTTCGGCGAACGCGCGGACGAACGCCTCCACCTCTTCGCGGGTGGTGGTATTTCCCAGGGAAACGCGCATCGAACCCAAGGCATCGTCGCGGCTTACGCCGATTGCGCTGAGCACGTGCGAGGGGTCCAGCGAATGGGAAGAGCAGGCCGAACCGCCCGAAACGCAGAAGCCCCGGCGATCAAGCTGCAGGATCAGCGTTTCGCTTTCGATGCCGCGCACCAAGACGTTGATGATATGGCAGGAATAGCGGCTGCTCCCCTCTTCCACCTGAACCGCGGGGCGCACGTTGGGGTGCTGGGTCAGCGCCTGGTAAAGGTAGTCGCGCAGCTCGGTAAGGCGACGGGCGTTTTCTTCCAAGGATTCCGTTACCTCACGCGCTGCGGCGGCGAAGCCCACGGCGCCCATGACGTTCTGCGTACCGCTTCGCCTGCCCGATTCCTGGCCGCCGCCCACCAGCTGGGCCGTGAACGGGGTGCGGGCCTTCAGGTACAACGCACCGACGCCCTTAGGCCCGCCGATCTTGTGCGAGGAAACCGAGAGGGCATCCACCCCCCATTCGCGAACCGAGATGGGAACCTTGCCGAACGCCTGGGTGGCATCCACGTGGAACAGGGCACCGGCATCGTGGGCAACCTTGGCAAGCGCGGGAATGTCCATCACGCTGCCGATCTCGTTGTTCACCGCCATGATGGAAACAAGAAGGGCCCGGCCGTTCAGGGCCTCCTTCAAGGCCTCGGGGGCGATATGGCCAGATGAATCCGCAGGGACAACCGTCACCTCTGCGCCCCAATGGCCCAAGGTGTCGGCAGCTTTGAGTACCGCATCGTGCTCGATAGCAGAGACAACCACCTGCGGAACGCATTCGTGATCGCCCTCCTGCTCGGCGCGCATCATCAGGGCATCCACCATGCCGAACAGCGCGGCATTGTCAGCCTCGGTAGCACCCGAAGTGAACACGATCTCGTCGGGGCGGGCGCCAAGGCAACGGGCAACCGTCTCGCGCGATTCCTCCAAAGCGCGAAACGCGGTTCGCCCAACGGAGTACAGGGAATTGGCGTTTGAAGCGCCCGATTCAAGCCCCTTTACGCCTGGTTCCATGAAGGGGCGCATAGCGTCGGCTGCAGCCTGGGAAAGCGGAGCGGTGGCCGCCCAGTCAAGGTAAACAAGATCGCTCATCGACGAGCCTCCTCTCCCGCACGGCGAAGTATGCCGATGGCGGCCTGCGGGTCTGCCGCCTTGAACACGCCGGAACCGGCAACCAGGACATCGGCACCCTGGGCGCACACCAGGCCAGCCGTGCGCTCGGCGCTCACGCCGCCGTCGACCTCGATAAGCAGGTTCGGATTCAGGCGCTTGGCCATTTCCGCGACCATTCCCACGCGGTCTTCGCTGCCCTCGATGTACGACTGGCCGGAGAACCCGGGAAACACGCTCATGACCAGCACCATGTCGATGTCGGCGACGAAGGGCTCGAGCTCTTCGACCGGATAGTCGGGCTTCAAAGTGAGGGCCGGGCGTGCGCCTGCAGCACGGGTGCGGGCAATGAATTCGCGCACCTGGGCCTCCCCTTCCAGGGCCTCCATGTGCACAGTGACGATATCCGCGCCGGCATCCAAATACCAATCAAGCTGCTCGAGCGGGTTCGAGATCATCAGGTGCACATCAAGCGGGATATCGGTGATCTTCCTCAGCTGGCTGACAACCGGCACGCCCATGGTGAGGTTGGGTACGAAGTGGCCGTCCATCACGTCAACGTGGATGAAGTCGGTGCCGCCCTGCTCGAGCATGCGGATATCGCGCCCGAGGTTCATGAAGTCGGCGGAAAGGATGGAGGGAGAGATTTTGACATCACCGAACACGGCGATACCCCTTTCTTTCGAATAGGTAGACGAGCCTATTCTACACGTATCGAACTAGCGGCTCTTCGATTCGAGGTCGAGCAGGAAGCGCTTTATCGCCGGCCCGAACGCGTAGCCGCCCAGCTTGCCCGCGGTGCCCACAACGCGATGGCAGGGAACGAACAGGGGCAGTGGATTGTGCCCGCAGGCCTGCCCCACCGCCTGCAGCGCCTTGGGCCTGCCAATCGCCTGGGCGATCTGGGCATACGTGCGCGTCTGGCCATAGGGAATACGGGAAATGGCGCCCCAAACCTCTTTCTGGAACGGGGTGCCCTCAGCGCGAAGGGGGACATCGAAGGCCTCGCGTTTTCCCGCCAGATACTCGAGCACTTGGCTGGAAGCCCGGTTCGTAAGGGCGGTCGACCGCTCGATTCCGCCCAGCTTTGCAGGACCGAAGGCGAAGCGGGTTATGGCCGCTCCGTCCGATTCGATGGCAACGCGGCCCAGGGGGGTTCGGTACACGAAGTACGTGGGCCCCGTCACTGCGCGCCCCCCGCTTCGGTCAGGCCCCAGAACTCGGTGGTAAGCGGGCGCTTGAACAGCTCGGAGGCGATGGGCTCCAGCGAAGCGCCCTCCCAAACCACCGAACGCACCGCCGCGGTGATGGGCAGCTCGACGCCGTAGCGCTGCGCCAGCGGGCAGATGGTCTTGCAGGCAAGCGCACCCTCGACCACCATGTGCGTGCTCTTCTCGTACCCATCGAGCGTGCCGCCCTGGGCCAGCGCCTTCCCGAAGGTGCGGTTGCGGGAATGCTCGGAAGTGCAGGTGGCGATAAGGTCACCCGCGCCCGCAAGCCCCATAACGGTGATGGCCTCGCCGCCGCACGCCTTGACCAGGCGGCTCATCTCCGCCATGCCGCGCGTCATGATCATCGCCGCGGTGTTGTCGCCGTAGCCCACGCCATACGCGGCACCCACCGCGATGGCGATGACGTTCTTGAACGCGGCGCAAAGCTCTACGCCGACGTAGTCGGAAGAGGTGTAGCAGCGGAAGAACGGGGTGCTTATCAGGTCTCGGAAGAAGCGCGCCGTTTCGGGGGAAGACGAGGCTATCACCGTGCCCGCCGGCACGCCGAGGATCACTTCTTCGGCATGGTTCGGGCCGGAAAGCGCAGCCAAACGGGGAAGCCCGCCAAGAACCTCCTCGAACACCTGCACAGGCAGAAGGCCGGTCCCCTCTTCCACACCCTTCGAGCAAATAACGATGGGCGTGCTGTCCGATACAAGGAGCTTCAGGTCTTCGGCAAACCGACGCATAAGGCGCGAGGGCGTGACGATAACCAGGGCCTTGGCCCCTTCAACGCATTCGGCCAGGTTGCTGGTGGCGGAGATGGAGTCGGAAAGGATCACGCCGCTCAGGTAGCGGGGGTTTCGATGTTGCAACGTGATCGACTCGGCAACCTCGGGCTTGCGGGCCCACATAACCACCTCGTTGCCACCAGAAGCAAACGTCTGGGCCAGCGCCGTGCCCCAAGAGCCTGCGCCGATTACCGCGATCTTACCCATTTAGACTCCTATCCAAACTGATGGGAACATGTCCCACGCGCACCGAGGGTGCCACAACGTCCGAAAATCCAAGCAGCAAGCGGCCAGCCAAAGCCAACGACGTAACCAGATGAGCCCCGGAAAAGTCCGGACTAGGCATTCTTCTTCGACCCGATACGGCTTTCGGTTCCCGCTCGCAAACGCGCTATGTTCTCGCGGTGCGCCCAGACAACCGTGAGCGCCACCAACGTGCAAAGGACGAATGCAACCGGGTTACCCCAGAAGAAATACAGCGAGAAGAACGGGCATGCCACTGCTGCAACGATGGAGCCAGCAGAAACGTACTTGGTGGCAACAACCACAACGGCGAAGATCACAAGCTCAAGCACAGCTCCGACGACACCGAACGTGCAGAATAGGCAACCCACAGCGACTGCAATTCCCTTGCCGCCCTTGAATCCCAGCCACGGGCAGAAGATGTGGCCCATTACGCAGCCAAGGAAGGCAACCGCCAGGCACACCTGGTAAATGTAGGCGAAAGGATTGTCGGACCCGCCAAAGGCCTGCACGAAGGCCACAACCCCCAACACGTTGCCGGGCAGGAGAGAAAGCCCGAACGCCGATGCAATGGCACCTGCGGCGATACCCTTGCCAAAATCAAGCACGAACACCGCATAGCCGCCGACCTTACCCATGGTTCGGATGGCGTTAGTAGTGCCGATGTTGCCGGAGCCATGCTCGCGGACATCAGTATGGAAGAACACGCGGGAGATGATGACGCCCCAGGGGATGGAGCCCAACAGGAAGGCGATAACCAGCAGCAACAGCAACTGGCCCACAGTTATCAACATACAGATCAGTCTTTCTTCTTGAACTTCAGACGGATAGGGGTGCCAGTGAAATCGAAGGTGGAGCGCAAACGGTTCTCCAGATAACGCTCGAACGAAGGCTCCACCAAGTCGGGATGGTTGCAGAAGAAGGTGAAGAAGGGGGGCTCCGAGCCGGTCTGCGTCACGTACTTGAGCTTCAGGATACGCTTGCCCTTCGAAACCGTATGACCGAAGTCTCGGATGTCCTGCAGCCAGTTGTTCAGGCGGCTGGTGGAAACGGTCTTGGAGTAGTTCTCATACGCCTCGTCCACGGCCTTCCAGATGCGCTGCACATTCTTGCCAGAAAGGGCGGAAATGGCAACCACCGGGGCATAGCCGACAAACATGAGACGGTCTTCGATGCGCTCGCGCACATCAGCCTTAGCCTCGGGGCCTTCCACGAGGTCCCATTTGTTCAGAACGATGACCATAGCGCAGCCACGCTCGGCGGCCATACCGGCAACGCGCTGGTCCTGGTCGGTAAGTCCGATGGTGGAATCGATGACCAGCAGAACCACTTCGGCGCGGTCGATGGCGCGCATGGCGCGCACAAATCCGTAGTACTCGACGTCTTCGTCGATCACGCTCTTCTTACGCAGGCCCGCCGTATCGACGATGGTGTAGTACTTGCCGTCGTGCTCGATGGTGGTGTCGATGGCATCGCGCGTGGTTCCTGCCACGTCGGAGACGATGGAGCGGTCGTTATTGGTGAGCTTGTTGGTAAGCGAGCTCTTGCCGGCGTTCGGACGTCCGATGATGGCCACGTTCACGGCGTCGAGCTGCTCTTCTTCGCCCTTATCGTCGGGGAAAAGTGAAACAACCTCATCAAGAAGGTCACCGGTGCCGGTGCCGTGGAGCGCCGAAACCGGACGCGGCTCGCCTAGACCCAGCTGCATGAATTCCCACATGCCGGCTTCGTCAGCCACATTCTCGAGTTTGTTCACGGTAAGCAGAACCGGCTTCTTGGCACGGCGCAGGATATTGGCAACCGCCTGGTCGTCGGCGTTGATGCCGGTCTGGCCGTCTACCAGGAACACGATGACGTCGGCCTCGTCGGCGGCAGCGAGAGCCTGGGCGGTGATGGAGCCCTGAAAAGCGTCGTCGCCGCCGATCTCGATGCCGCCGGTGTCGATGATCTTGAACGCGTGGCCGTTCCAATCGGCCTCGTGGTACGAACGGTCGCGCGTGACGCCGCGCATCTCGTGCACAATGGCCTCGTTGTTTTCCGCAAGGCGGTTTACCAAGGTGGATTTGCCCACGTTAGGGCGGCCGACGATGGCCACGATAGGCAAGCTCATGCCAACTCCTCAGATTCGCTTTCGTAAGTTCTTCAAGGGTTCAGAATACCACGGGGCATCGCGGTGCCTTTACCGCACGCCGACAGGGGCACGGGAAGAACACGGCTGGCCCGCAGCATGTCACGGCGAAGAAGCAGGGGCGTCTGGACGTCGAACATCCCGGCTAGATAACCGGGCGCTCCCATTCGGGCAGGCCCTTTTGCTTCCTGTTCCTTATGCGTCCGCGCATGTTGGCAACGCAGCCCTGCATCCCATAGGGAACGTAGTCAAGCTCTTCGAGGTCTTCGGGAAGATAGCTCACCAACGAAAGCGGCGCCGTCTGGTCAATGCTCTCGGGCGCCGGGCCGCAAACCGCGGAGAATCCGCACACGGGAGCCCCCTGGGCAACCAGCTTGCGCTCGTAGCCGCTCCAAGGCTCGTCGGGGAAAAGCGAACGGACGTCATCGGTGCACCACTGCAGCTCATAGCCCGCAAGCTCGAGCTGGGTAAGCGAGAAATCACGCAGGGGAATGCTGTCGGTACGGAGTCGAAGCGCGGCCCCCGGCGCCAGCAGGTCCCGATACGCCATAAGCCGCGTTACATAGGTAAGGCGCAGTGGTGCTTTCTTCTTCTTCGGGAAGGGCGTGGGGAAATTCAACAATATGCCATCCAGCTCGCCAGGCGCGAACAAACTGTGCAGATCGGAATCGTCGTGCAGCACGAAGACGGCGTTCGACACCCCGGCGGCGAGGGCACGATCGGCGGCACGGACCACGCATACGCCGTCCACTTCCACCCCGACGAACAGCACATCGGGGCGCTGCTGAGCGCACTCCACCGTGTACTCCCCCTTGCCGCAGCCCAAGTCAAGGACAACGCGCTTGAAGGCAATCGGGCTTTCTTGCCCGTCTGGTGCCCAATTGGCCCAGGAGCCCCTTCGTGAGGCCGGGTTCATCTCAACCGCACCGGAAGCGGCGGCAAGGCGATCGTCAAGGGAAAAGCCCTTGTTCAAACGTGAACGGGTTGTGCGCATGGAATGCTCCGAGTAAAACGATTGGACTACAGCTCAGCCAAGAACGAGACGACGCTCTCGATCTGATCGTCGGGAGTGGAAGCACCGGCGCTCACCCCGACAATCCGGCAATCATCGAACCAGGAAGGATCGATCTCGTCGGCGCTTTCGATATGGAAAACCTTGCGGCAATGCTGGGCGCAGATCTCGAAAAGGCGGGTGGTGTTCGAGGAGTTCCGCCCACCGATAACCACCATCGCATCGACGCGCTCGGCCAGCTCTACCGCAGAATGCTGGCGCTGCGTCGTGGCGAAGCAGATGGTGTCCTTCACCTCTAAATCCAGGTTGCGCTGCTCTAGGGCGGCAAGCACCTCTTCGAAGCGCTCGCGGCTCTGAGTGGTTTGAACCACCACGCCCACGGGGCCGCAAAGGCCTTCGGGGATATCCTCGGCGCAGCCGACGATAGTGCATTCGCCGCCCGCCTCAACGGCGTGGGCTGAAATGCCCTCCACTTCCGGATGGCCGGCCTCGCCCACAACAAGGACATGGCGCCCCGAGGCCGCAAGCTTGGCAGCAGCCCGCTGGGCGCGCATCACGTGGGGACACGTTGCGTCGATCACCTTGAAGCCGTTTTGCTCAAGCCGGGAAATGACCTGGGGAACCACGCCGTGGGAGCGGATCACCACCCCGTCGCAGCTGACGTCTTGCACCCCATCGGCCACCTGGATGCCCTTCGACTCAAGCTCGGCGACGACCCGGGGATTATGGATCAAGGGGCCAAGCGTGCACACCGATCCACTTTCCTGGGCGGCCTTCAGCGTCATGTCGAGGGCGCGCTGAACCCCATAACAGGCGCCGGCATGGGCAGCCTTAACCACTTCAAGCCTGCCCATTACCCCTCCTTAGGTTCGTAGTCGGGCAAGGAGGCCGGGTCCACCGGTTCAATAGGATGCTCGGCGAAGACGGCAGCGTAATCCTTGGAGTTGGGAAAAAGCTCGTTCATATCGACTTCGATTGCAGGGCAGTTGTAGGTAAGCGCATAGGCTTCGCGCATCACGTACCACGAGCAGGCATCCATGCGCTCTTCCTTGGGAAGGAAGTCGAACGACGAAACCGATACAGGCTTCCCAAAGCGGGCGGTGATACGAGGGAAACGCACCCGTTCGCCCTTGCGCTTCACCTTGCCGACGTTCTCAAGGCCCAAGGGGATGATGGGCGCCTTGCCCATGCGTGCGATGAGCGCCGCCCCGCCATGCAGCGCCGGCTTGGCGCTACCCTTGCCACGGCGGGTGCCCTCGGGGAACATCCCTACCCATTCACCGTTCTTCAGCATGCGGGCAGCACGCTTCATGGCGGTTCGGTCAGCCGTGTTGCGCTTAATGGGGAACGCCCCCACGCTGGAGATGATCAGCCCCAGCAATCCGTTGCCCGCATAGAACAGCGAGTCGCGGGCAATAAGGCGCACCCACCCCTTGGGGCGCACTGAAAGGAACATGATCACCACATCGAGGTACGAGTAATGCGGGGCAACGAGTATAGCGCCGCACTTCTTCCCCTTGAAGGCATCTACCACTTCCCTACCCTCTTTGCGCAGGCGGAAGCAGATCTGCACCAGAAACGCCACCACGCCGGTAACGAAAAGGGCCAGACCATGCGGCACGCGGTCGGCCTGGTCGTTGCCGGAAAACGGACGGTCCCAGTACTCCTCATGAACATTGAAAGCCATTACAGGTTCATCCTTGCCCGCGCAAGCGCGCAGATAGAGCCGATTACCTCTTCGATATGCATACTGGAAGAATCGACGGGCACCGCATCTTCAGCGGGACGCAGAGGCGCCGTGTCGCGGCTGGAATCGAGCTGGTCACGGCGGATGATGTCGGAAAGCACCTCTTCGTAGCAGATAGACCCCACGCCACGGTCGGCGTTCTGACGCACACGGCGATGGGCGCGTTCCTCAGCCGAAGCGGTAAGGAACACCTTCACCTCGGCTTGGGGGAACACCACGGTTCCGATGTCACGACCCTCGACCACGAAATTGCCCTCCGAGCCGATTCGGCGCTGCTGCTCGACCAGGGCGGTGCGCACTGCGGGAACGGCAGAAACCTTGGAAACCGAACGGTCGATCTCGGCAGTGCGGATGGCATCGGTAACGTCCACATCGCCGCTGAACACCCGACGCGGAACAGGGTCGCCCTCAACGTGGCCGAAGCTGATCTTGCGGTCGTTGGCAATGGCGCCAAGCGCTTCGGCATCATCGAGCGAGATACCCTGCTGCAGGGCATACCAGGCTACCGCACGGTACATCGCACCCGTGTCCAAACAGGAGAAGCCCAGTTCCTTGGCGATGGCCTTCGCAACGGTAGACTTGCCGGCGCCTGAAGGCCCATCGATGGCGATGATCAACTACACCAGCCCCTTAAGGTTCTCAAGGAACGTGGGGAAGCTCACCGAAACGCAGTCGAAGTCGATGATGTCGACCGGGGTATCGGAGCAAAGGCCCACCAACGACCAGGTCATGGCAAGGCGATGGTCCTTGCGGGAATCGAACACCAGCCCCTGGGGAACCTGCAGCTCGGGCTGGCCCTCGATGTACAGGTCGTCGTTTTCCGCCCAGGCGCTCACGCCCAACTGCTCCAAGCCCTCGATGATGGCGGTAAGGCGGTTGGATTCCTTCTTGGTAAGCTCGCTGACGCCGCGGAACACTGTGATACCGGAGGCATGCGCAGCAACCAAGGCAAGCACAGGAATCTCGTCGATCTCGGATGCTATGTGCTGGGAAGGAACCTCGCAGCCTACCAGGCGGTCCGTATAAGCGGCCTCCACCACGCCGATGGGTTCCTTGCCCTCTGCGGTAAGGTAGCGCACCTCGATGGAGGCGCCCATGCGCTCAAGGGTTCGAATGAAGCCCACGCGGCCCGGATTCAGGCTCACGTTCTCGATCTGTACAGAACTGCCCTTCTTCAGCAGCGCAGCGCAGATAAGGAAGGCCGCAGAAGAGGGATCGCCAGGAACATCAACCTCGGAAGCGTGCAGCTTTACGGGGCCTTCCACGGAAGCCCTGCGGAAGGCATGGTCCACCTTCACACCGAACTCGGGAAGCATCAGCTCGGTATGGTTGCGCGATACCGCCGGCTCGTTGATAGTGGTAGTGCCTTCGGCGCCCAAACCTGCCAACAGAACCGAGGTCTTCAGCTGGGCGGATGCCATAGGGGAATCGTAAGTGATGGCCTTCAGCGCAGGATTGCCCACCTCCACAACGGGGAGGGTCTCGCATGCCTCAGGCTCGAAACGGGCACCCATCTTCATAAGGGGCGCGATGATGCGACGCATGGGGCGCTTGCGCAGGGAATCGTCGCCGGTGATCTCCACGCGGATGTCCCAGGGCGCCAGAACGCCCATCAACAAACGCGAGGTGGTGCCGGAGTTTCCGCAGTCGATGGCGTGGTCGGGCTGCGTGGGGCCCTTTTCGCCCCAACCGGTAACGCCGCCGGCAAGCGTGCCGTCTACCTGACGCTCAAGGGATACCTGGGCACCAAGGGAGGAAACAGCGCCGATGGTCGAGCGCACGTCGGCAGAATCGAGCACGCCGGTAAGGCGCGAGGTGCCTTCGGCCATAGCGGCAAAGAGCACCGCGCGATGAGAGATCGACTTATCGCCGGGAACACGGGAAGCGCCCTTCAACGGACCGGAAAGGGGCTCTATGCGCGTGATGTTTGAAGTACTCATAGGGTATCTACTCCTTGCTCAGCGGGTTGAACGAGATGCTGAAACCAGCCTTGATAAGCTGGGTGGACAGTTTTCCGATATCGCCTTCGTCGGTAAGGACCATGTCCAGAACCGCGCTCGAAGACGTTATGTGATCGATGTTGATGGACTGCACGTTGCAGCCAACCTTGCTGGCGATGGAGGTAACCTCGGCGATGGCGCCCGGATGGTTGGCCAGCGGGATGCGGACCTCGAGCAGGTCCTCGGTGGCGGGCACCCATTTCGCGGGAATGGCGCGACGCGCCTCTGCGGCGCGGTCGAGCAGAACGGTGAAGCGCTCCTTGTCCCCTTCGCGCAGCGCATCGGAAAAGCCACCGATGATGGAGCGGACCTCGTCGAGCCCCTCCACGATGGCCTCCCGGTTGTCGAAGGCGATGCCCGTCCAAAGCGCGGGCGAGCCCGCTGCGATGCGCGTGGAGTCCTTGAAGCCGCCGGCGGCGAGCCTGAACAGCGCCTCTTCCCCATCGGCATGGCGAACGGCAAGCTCCACCAGCGAAGACGCAACGAAATGAGGCACGTGGCTCACGATAGCAACCGCTTCGTCATGGCGTTCGCGCGGCAGGGAAACCACACGGGCACCCATTCCCGCCAGAGCCTCGTGCAGGCTGGCGTAATCATCGGGCGAAGTGGAGCCGTCGGGGCACAGCACCCAATGCGCACCCTGGAACATGTCCTCGCGCGCACCCTGGATACCGCTCTTCTCGGATCCCGCCATGGGATGACCGGGAATGTACTTCTCGGGGCGCTTCAAGATCTGCTGCGCCTGCTGGCTGACGATCTTCTTCGTGGAGCAGGTGTCGGACACCACGCCCTCGAAATCGCAGTCGGAAATGGCCTGGAAATAGACGTGCGCAACGGGCACCGGCGTGGCGATCATCACCAGCTCGCACCCGGGAAGAACCGTGCCCAGGTCTTCCTCGGAAAGGTGCCCCTCGTTGATCCAACCGCGCTTCTTCGCTTCGTCGAGCGCTTCGGCGGAAGAGTCAACGCCCACCAAATACGCATCGGAATACGCATTGCGGTACGCGGCCGCAAATGATGATCCGATGAGTCCCAGGCCGATTACGGCCACTTTGGTGAAATGCGTTTTCATGATGACGATTGCCTATTCCTTCCATTGCCTCGTCGAACAGAATCAGATCGATTCTACCATGCCCCTCCCAGGCGGCAGCCTACTTGGAGCCAGCCGAAAGGGCGGCCACCTCTTCCGAGGAAAGCTCGCGCCACTGCCCCTGCTTCAGGGATCCCAGGCCCAGCGGGCCGAACGACAGCCGATGCAGCTTCAGCACCGGGTGGCCGATTGCCTCGCACATGCGCTTCACCTGGCGTTTCCTTCCCTCATGGATGGTCAGCTCGATGGTGGCGCCTGGCCCCTTGCCGTCGACAAGCCGAACCTTGGCGGGAGCGGTCATGCCGTCTTCCAGCATGATGCCCTTCTGCAGGCGCGCCAGATCCCCTTTGCAGGGAACGCCCTTCACCTTGGCTCGGTACGTTTTGTTCACGTGATGCGAGGGGTGCAGCAGGGCATGCCCCAGGGCGCCATCGGTGGAAAAGAGCAGCAGCCCGGTGGTGTCGAAGTCGAGGCGTCCGATAGGGTAAAGCCCCGGGTAGTCGGCCACGGGAACAAGATCGGCCACGCAAGGCCGGCCCTGCGGGTCGCTCATGGTGGTAAGGAAGCCCGCGGGCTTGTTCAGCATGATGGTGTGCTTCGCGTCGGGCAGCAGCACAGGCACCCCGTCCAGAAGCACCTCGTCATGGATGGGGTCCACCTTGGTGCCCAGCTCGCAGACCACCGCCCCGTTAACCGCTATGCGCCCGGAAGAGATCAGCTTCTCGCTGCTACGACGGCTTGCCACGCCGGCCCTTGCAAGGAACTTCTGCAGGCGCACTGCCCCGCCCAGATCAGGTTCAGCCACAGTGCACCTACTCGTCCTCGTCGAAAACGAGCTCGTCGAAGTTGATCTTCTCTACAGCACCGGCACCCTGGGCCAGCGCCTCGGAAAGCATCTGCTGCATGGCCTCCTGCATGTTCTCTGCAGCAGGGAGCTCTTCCTCGAGCGATTCGTCACCCAGAAGATAGGCCTCCTCTTCAGGGCGCACCACGTTCAAACGCTCAGCGATGAACGCGCGCGTGTCCTCGTCGGGGGCGAACGACTCCAGCGGCGGCAAATCCCGTACCGAACGCAGACCGAATTTCTCCAAGAACGTACGTGTAGTTGCGTAGAGCACAGGGTTGCCCGGGGAATCCTGCGTGCCCGCCTCGCGAAGCAAGCCCTTTTCGACCAAGGAATTGATGGAGCTGTCGGAGCTTACACCACGCACCGAGGCTACGCCGTTTCGCGTGATGGGCTGGCAATAGGCAACCACCGCCAGCGTCTCCAACGCAGCTTGCGAAAGCTTGCGCGTGTCCCACGAAAGCACGTAGCGCTCTATCAGCTCGTGGTAGCGCGGGTGCGTGTACAGACGCCATCCGCCCGCCACCTCGCGAAGTTGGATGCCCCGCTCGGCCTGTTCCAATTCCTGCTGCAGGCGAACAAGCGCCTCTTGCACCTGGGCCGGATCCACGTCGAGCATATCGGCGAAGGTCAGCACGCCGATCGGCTCGTCGGTGACGAACAGCATCGACTCGATGGCGCCGGAAAGCCACTGCCTGTCCGTAAAGCCAGGAACCCCGACTTCCGCCGGGGATTCACTGGCTGGGACAGAGGATCCATCGCTCTCAGACTCGAGCGAAAAGCTATCCGAGCCTTCCTCTACAGGCGAGGCGTCTGCAGCATCAAAGGCGTCTCCTTCCCCTGCAATGGCCCCATCAAAGCCTGCCGACGAAGGCTCCAAGATATCGTCCTCATGCATCAGCGTACCTCCTGCGCCGAATCGAAATCGTCGTTGAGCAGCTGGTCCTCGCTGCTGCCCTTCACATAGGTGATGTCGATGTCGCCGAACAGCTCGTCTTGGCAAAGGCTCACCATGTTCCGCTTGAACAACTCGAGCATCGCAAGAAACGTGACGACGATGTAGTGGGGGCTGTCGTCTTCCTTGATGAAGTCGGAGAAGCGGGCACTGCCGTGGGCGCAAACCCTATCGAACACCGTGCGCACCTGCGATTCCACCGGGATGACGCGGGCAGCGATATGCTCCGATTCCAACAAGAACACATCGCGGCGGGCAATACAGCCTGCGCACAGCTCGCCCAAACGCTCTATCCGAACGCCTTGCAGGTAGTCGGGAACCAGGTTCAAGAACGACTTGTCCGGGCCGAAGGGACGCGTGTGCACCCTGCCCTCCGCCTCGAACCGGGAAGAAAGGGCGGCCGCGGCGTTCTTGAACTTCTTGTACTCAAGAAGATGCTCCACCAGCGAATCGCGCATCTGGCTCGGCGACATCTCCTCGTATTCCTCGGGAAGGCCCTCGGGCTCCTCCTGCGGGATCAGGCTTGCGGCCTTTATCTCGAGCAAGGTGGACGCCACCAGAAGGAAGTCGCTTGCAACATCGAGGTCGACGTTGCGCATGCGCTGGACCTCCGCCAAGTACTGATCGGTGATCTGAGCCAGGGAAATGGAGCCGATGCTCACCTTCTGCCGTCCAACCAAGTACAAAAGCAGGTCGAAGGGCCCCTCGAAGCTCTCTATGCGAACCCGGTACGACATGGGCTAGCCCAAACCCGGGAACATATTCTGCCGAAGCACCTCGTAGGCACCGATGGCAACCGCATTGGAAAGGTTCAGCGAGCGCAGTCCATCGCACATGGGAATGCGAACGCAAGAATCCGGGTTTTTGTCCAGAACCTCCGGGTCTATGCCCCGGCTCTCGCGCCCGAACACAAGGTAGAGCTCCCCCGCATCCTGCAAGGGCTCGTCGAAGAACGAGCGGTCCGTTCGCCCGGTGAAGAACAGCATCCGCTTACCCACGTGCTCTTCAAGGAATTGGCCCACGCTGGCATGCCGCACGATGCTGACCTTGTCCCAGTAGTCCAACCCCGCACGCGCAAGGTTGCGCTGCGTATAGCGGAACCCCATAGGCTCCACAAGATGCAGCGTAGCCCCGATGCAGGCACAGGTACGCGCTATGTTGCCAGCGTTCTGGGGAATCTCCGGCTCGAAGAGCACCACGTGAAGATCAAGCGCCATTACGCCTGAGCCCCCTTGCTCATCTCCGCCTCGATCTCTTCGGAGAGCATGATCCATTCCTCTTCATGGGCGGAAAGGGACTGCTTGAGCTTCGCGTGCTCGGCTATGACATCGCTCGAAGAGTCTTCGTTGGTGTAGAACTCCGGGTCGGCCAAGAGCGCCATGATCTCGTCCATGCGGGCGGTTTCACGCTCGATGATCTTGTCCAGTTCCTTCACGCGCTTGCGCTGGTTCTTCAGGGCAGCGTACGCACGGTTGCGCGCTTCAGCCTCGGCGCGCTTCTGCTCCTTGGTCTTGGGGGCAGAGCCACGCGGGGCGGTAAGCGAATCCTTCTTGGCATCCCCCGAAAACGCCTTCGCGAACGCAGCGGAAGACGCTGCGGCGGGAGCGGCCTTGGGCGAGACCGTGCCATCGACCGCACTGCGGCTGTCTTCCTGGCCGGTTTTGTACAGGTAGTAGTCGTAATCGCCATCGAACGAGGTAACCTGACCGGGCTTGATCTCGATGATGCGATTCGCCACCGAGCGGATCAGGTGCCTGTCATGGGTGATGAGCAGTATCGTTCCCTCGAACTGCTTCAATGCCTGCTCGAGGATGTCCGCGCTGGCGATATCAAGGTGGTTGGTTGGCTCGTCCAAGCACAGGAGCGGACGGGGAGCCACCAGCATCTTCGCCAATGCCAATCGGCACTTCTCGCCACCGGAAAGAACCGATACCTTCTTGTCTACCGCATCTGCCTGGAACAGGAACGCGCCCAGAAGCGTGCGGACCTGCGAGATGCTCCACCCGGGAGCCGCCCCGTCAAGTTCTTCGAACACCGTATTGCCCGGATGCAGTTCCTCCAACTGGTGCTGGGCGAAGTAGGTCTTGCTCACGTGGGCGCCGTACCTGATGCTGCCCGAATCGGGGTCGAGTGCACCGGCGATCATCTTGAGCAAGGTGGACTTGCCGGCGCCGTTGGGGCCCACCAGGGCGATCTTCTGGCCGCGGTACAGCGAAAGGTCCAGGCCGTTGTATACCGTTTTAGTGCCGAAGCTCTTGCACAGGCCCTTGCATTCAACCACCAGGTCTCCCGTACGGGGCGGCTGCTGGAAATTGAAATGCACACGCTTGCGCTCGGGGGGAACCTGGATGCGCTCCATCTTCTCGAGCTTGCGGACGCGGTCCTGCACTTGCTTGGCCTTGGTGGCCTTATAGCGGAAGCGCTCGATGAACGCCTCCATATGGGCGATTTCCTCCGCCTGCTTTTCCGCCTGCTCGCGCAGCAGCTGGATCCGCTCCTCGCGCTGCTTCAGGTACGCGGAATAGTTGCCCTTGTAGGTTTGCACCATGCCCAGGTCGATCTCGGCAACGCGGTCCACCATGTTGTCCAGGAACTCGCGGTCGTGGCTGACCACGATCACGCTGCCGGAATAGCTGCGCAAAAACCCTTCCAGCCACTTGACGCTCTCGAGGTCAAGGTGGTTGGTTGGCTCGTCAAGGAGCAGAACCTCGGGGTTGCGGGTCAGCAGCTTGGCCAACGCGATGCGCATCTGCCAACCGCCGGAAAAATCGGTGGTCATACGCGTCATGTCGTCTTCGCCGAACCCCAGGCCGAACAGCACCGAGCGCACGCGGCTTTCCAGCAGGTACCCGCCCATGGCCTCGTACTGGTCGCGCGCACGGCCGTAGGCGGAAAGCTGCTTCTCGTCGGGGTTGTCGCCCAACGAGCCTTCAAGCTCGCGCATACGCTTTTCCTGGTTCAGGATCTCGGTTTGGGCGGAAAGAACCTCCTCGAAGATGGTTCGCTCCCCCATCTCGATGGCCTCCTGCTCCAGGTAGCCGATCTTGGCGCCCTTCGCCAGCACGATGCGGCCCTCGTCGGCATCTTCCTTGCCGGTGATGATGTTGAGCATGGTGGTTTTGCCGGCACCGTTGGGGCCGACCAGGGCAAGGCGATCGTATTCCTCCAAGCGGAAGGAAACGTCCGAGAAAAGCACTCTTGAGCCAAACGATTTGGTGATGTGTTCAAGCTGTAGGATCATAGCGACTCATTCTATCGCAAAGCCTAAAACACCCCACAGAAGCAGGGTGTTCCTAACAAAAAAGTGAGAAAGGTCCAGGTGCCTCGAAGGCGCACAGAACCGGCGATCAATCGATGTAGATGCTGGGGGAATTGGAGCGGTCCAGCTGATGCTCGCGGACGTATTCGATGAAATGCTCTACGCAATACGGCCGATAGTTCTTTTCGCTGTATACCAGGTAAATGGTGTGGCAGTAACGCCGTTTCTCCAACTCGTTGTTGTAGAGCGGCTTCATGACAATGTCGTCCAGCGAATGCGGGAAGAAGGTGTCCAACATCAAGGCAACATCCTGGCCGTTGGCGGCGAAGCCAGCCAAGATCGATTCGTCTTCATAGGCATAGCGAACGTCCTCGACGCCGAAATCATCGAGCAGGCGCTTCACGGACTTGCCAAGCGGCACCTCGTCGCGATACGTAATGATGGATTCGGACCTCAGGTCGTCGGGGGTAAGGTATTCCCTCTTCGCCAAAGGGTTGCTCGGGCTCATGGAAACAACCAGCTGTTGCTCAACGATAGGGATCTGCTGCAGGCTGGAATCCACTTCCTCGAATGCGCAAAACGCCACATCGTGCTTCCCGCCGATAATCCCCGAAAGCAGTTCTTGGGAAGGCTTTTGGTTGATGTTGAACTCGGTTTTATGGTCGTTGACCGCAGAGTACCCCTTCAACAGCCGAGGAAGATAATCGGTCTGCAGGGTGATGATGCAGCCAAGATCGATCACGCCGCCATCGCCTTCGCCCGAGTAGCCCTTCATGATGGCAATGCCCTTGTCCAACTGCTCAAGGGAAGCGTTGACGTAGGTAAGGAACTCGGAGCCGTATTTGGTGAGCTCGACGTTTCTGCCGGCCTTCTGGAACAAGGAAACGCCCAATTCCTGCTCTAGCGAAGCGATGGACCCGGAAAGGGTCGGTTGGGTGATGAACAGCTCCTTGGCAGCCTTGGTGTAGTGCTGCAGTTCGGCAAGCTTGCGAAAGTAATACAGCTGAGAAAGATTCATGCGCTCATGTACCTACAACGTCATCGATGGAAAACGGGAATAAGTATAGCGGAAAACCGATAGATAACGCTAAATCTATCTGTTTGCCCAACAATTGCAAAACGGACGAAACATACCCGATCGCACATCATTCCGGCAAACAGCACGGAGCAAGACGCAGCAGCAACCAAACAAAGTCAGAAAGCCAACCACCTCCCCGCCCTCGAATGCGATCGCTTACAAAAGGAGGGGCCGAAGCCCCTCCTGAAAATGCGCTATGCAAAATGCTGCTGGTAACCCGTTGGCAGTCAACAGAGAACCCAGGTTAATCCTTCATCCGCTCCATGGCGCTGTAGCCGAACTGCCTCTTGAAGCGGGAAACGACGTAGAGCGACATAAGGATGCTTACGCAAGCTGCAACCAGAAGCATGATCATCATGATCCAAACAGCGCTCGCCTCACCAGCGGAACTAGTCATTCCGCTAACAATGAAGGGCAGGAACACCGCAGCAACACCCATGAAGGTGTAGTACATTCCGACGTTGCGACCGCGGGGGCCAGGGCACATCATCTGGCGAAGCGTAACGCCGGTCTGCAGCATTCCGCCCGCAGCCGAAAAGCCCAGAACAGCAATCGCGACATACACCACGCCAGCACCAAGATTAAGCGGCAGAGCGATAATCACCAAGGCAAGGGCCAACGCAGCCAGGATGGAGTCGATAAGGATAACCTTGATGGGAGTCCAGCGGAGCTTGCCCATCATCCAAGCCCAGAACAGAACGGCGCAAACAGAGCCAACGGTATAGATAGAAGTCAAACCGGCAGCGGCGGTTGCATCAAGCCCAAGGTTCGTAAGGCCGAACTGCTTGGTGTATTGCTGCGCACCGTACATGATGAACATGATCACAAAGCCGAAGAACAACGTAACGAAGTTCACCAAACCACTCGGCTGCTCCAGCATGGCATCCTTGGCCTCCTGGATCTCGGCCTGAGCCTTGTTCTTCGCGCCCTCAGCATCTCCGGCGTCGGTAGAGATCTTGCGCTCATCGTCGTATATAAACGGGGTGAAGATAGCCATTACCGTAGCCACAACCGACATCGCAATAGGAATCATGATGTTGATATGCCAATTATCCCCGCTGTTCATGGCGACGAAAAGCGGATAGACGATGCCGGAGATCGAGATCACGAGCTTGATACCGATAGTGGTAGATGCGGAGTACTTCGGGCTTGCCTCAGCGACGGCGGGATACAACGAGCCATCCCAGAAGCCAGAGGTCGCAACCCCAGAAAGGAAACCGGCAACGCAAGCAACGGTAGCATTGTCCGTAAGCAACATAACCACGAACGAGATGATGTAAAGAACACCACCTCCTACAGCCATCACTTTACGGCCGATGCGATCAGAAACCTCGCCACCAATCCATACGCTGATGAACTTACCGATACCAACCCAGGTAATTGCCATCGAAACAGCAGCTGCACCGGCAGCAGAATCAGTGAATCCCCACTGGGTATAGAAGTTAACTTGATTTTGGCTGAAGATGATCGCCTGCACGCCATGCGTCAAATAGCACATGTAAACCGTTGCAATAGCAAATAGATACTTGGTAGCCTGCTTTGCTGCGCTCACCATGCCCCCTTTCGCTCGAACTCTCCACTTCGCCTCAAAGCGATCAGTGATCCCCAATATGAACACGTTCGCTCTAAAACGTGTTCATACTAGCCTTCCAAGAACAAACCTACTAATTCAAACAGCTGATAAGAAATTAAAGAAAGATAACTACCGCTTATGAGAAATAAGGAGCATAGATAAATGAAGGCAACCGAGTAGGGAGACTGCAGGTAATTGAAAATGGCAAATTAAGCACCAGTCGTGTTTGACCAGGCAGCTAAATGCACAGAGACCGCAACCCGAAGGCAAACACCCCCCCACAGAGAGGAGAAATTGCGACTGCTATAGCGGGATCTGAACTCAACAAAGAGCATCCAGAAACAGAAAAAGAACCCGCAAAAACGGGTTCTTTTCAACACAACAAGTAGCTATGTTCGCGGCTGCGATAAATCCTAGCCGAAGCGATACTGAACGCCCATGGTAGGCTGAGGGTACTCCCACTTCTCCAGGATGGTTTCGCCACAGATCATGCGGCAAGTGCCGCACTCAAGGCAACCAGCGTAGTCGAAGATGGGATCGTCGCCCTCTGCCGGCATCTTGTAAAGAGCGGCAGGGCAGCACATAACGAGCTTGTGGAACTCAGGATCGGAAGCCTTAACGCCTTCCTTGATCTTGATGTGTGCGTTTTCCTCGTCGACCTCAAACTTGTTGAGAGAAAGCTTCTCGTCGACGTTAACGGTGATGTTAAGTTCGCTCACAGCGCCTTCACTCCCTTCATAGCAACCTTAGCAAGCTTGAACAGACCCTGCTTCTTCACAGGAGGAAGCGCAAGCTTCATAACATGCTGACGGGGCTCGCCGTCAACCTTGAACAGCGGAGTCATGATGTCGCGGATCATCTCAGGATAACCGCGGAACATGCCAGGGCAGTTCTCCAGGAACTCAGGAGCATCAGCATACATCTTCATGTCACGCATGATGAAGGAGCTGTCGAGCATGGTCTTGTAGTCAGACAAGCCAGCCTTGGAGGTGTCGCCAGCATCGAGAGCCTTGATAACAGCCTTACCGGCGATTTCACCAGAGGCAACAGCAAGGTCCATGCCGCGGACGGTATAGCCGAGATTCATGCAGAGCATGGCAGCGTCGCCAGCAACGATTACGCCGTCGCCAACGATCTCGGGCATCATCTTGAGGCCACCCTCGGGAACAACATGACCGGAGTATTCAACGGTCTTGCCACCAGCAATAAGAGGCTTGATCTCAGGACGGTTCTTGAAGTTCTCGAGCATCTGGTAAACAGGGATATCCTGCTTCAGAACTTCGCTCATGGTAGCAACAATACCAACCGAAACGGATTCCTGGTTAGCATAGACGAATGCGCCACCGATGATGCCGTTGGAGCAGTCGCCAGCGAAGAGCCAAGATGCGCCCTCGCCAGGGTTGCACAGGAAGCGAGACTCAACCACGTCAGCAGGAAGCTCGATGGTTTCCTTGGCGCCGACAGCAACCTGATGAATTGCGGGGGCCTTCTTGGAAAGACCGGCCTTGGAGGTGAGCAGGGAATTAACGCCATCAGCGAGGATAACGACATCGGAGGTGATCTCGTCGCCGAACGCGTTGATGCCCTTTACCTTGCCGTCTTCGATGATGAGGTCCTCTACAGCGATGCCGTAGATAAACTCAGCGCCAGCGTTCTCGGCCTGCTCGGCGAGCCACTGGTCGAAGGGTCCACGAAGGACGGTGTAAGACTCCTTGCCGGCCTCTTCGAGCTCGCGGGCGGCATAGTCAATGGTGAAGTTGGAGTCAGGCGACATGAGGGAGATGCGCTCATGCGTGACCTTGCGCTGCAGGGGGGCTTCCTGGTAGTTAGGGAACACCTTAGCGAGCGAATGCGTGTAGATACGACCACCGGTCATGTTCTTTGCGCCAGCGTACTGACCACGCTCAACGACAAGAACCGACTTGCCGGCGGACGCCAGGGTGTAAGCAGCAACAGAACCTGCGCAGCCTGCACCGACGACGATCGCGTCAAAATCGGACATGCTTTTCCTTTCAGAGGGTGAACAAAAAAACAGGGCGCAGTTACCTGCGCCCTGCAATGATAAGCTTTTACAGCTTTTCGATCAAGGCAGGAAGAACCTTGTAGATATCGCCAACGATACCGTAGTCGCACTGCTTGAAGATCGGTGCGTTCTGGTCCTTGTTCACAGCGATGATGGTGTCAGCACCCTGAACGCCTACCATGTGCTGCATCTGACCGGAGATGCCCAGAGCGATGTAAGCCTTGGGAGCAAGCTGCAGACCGGAAACGCCGATGTAGAGGTTGCGGGGCAGCCAATCAACGTTCTCAGCCAGAGGACGGGAGCAACCGAGCTCGCCGCCAGCCTTGGCAGCAAGGTCGCGAGCCATCTGGAGGTCAGCTTCCTCGGCGAAGCCGCGGCCAGCGCCAACGACAACGTCGCACTTGGTGAGGTCTGCGCCCTCGCGGGGAACAGCCTTGGTGCCGCGGAGAACCAGAGCCTTGGCAGGAGCAGCGTAGGCGATGGTCTCTACCTCGTCGGTGCCGGTTGCCTCAGCGTCAGCGAAAGCGGTGGCAGCAACGGTGTAAACCTTAGCGCCGGTTGCCTTCTGCTTGGAAGCAGCGAGGCCGCCGAAGTACATGTTGGTTACGGAGTCGCCGTCGAAAGCGGTAACGTCGGAAACAACAGCGGTGCCGAGCTTGGCAGCAAGAAGACCAGCAAGGATCTTGTTGCGGGGGGTGGGCTCAACGAGAACCACGTCGGGCTGAGCAGCATCGTAGGCAGCCTGAACGCCAGCAGCAGCGTTCTCAACGGGCTGGCCCTCAGGGAGCTCAACGTCGTAAGCCTTGTCGGCAACACCCGTAGCAGGTGCACCCTTTACAACTGCGAGTACTACCTCGTCAGCGATGGTGCGAGCACCAGCGCAAAGAGCGCGCTGTGCGTCGGTGGATTCAGCAAGAACAAATGCCTTCATGTTTTAGTACCGCCTTCTCTTTACTTAAGTGCCTCAGCAACAGCTGCCGCAAATGCGTCGATGTCGCCCTCTTCGAAGATCTGCTGCTTACGGGGAGCGAGCTCGGGAGCCTTGGTCTCCTCGATCTCGATCTTGGCGTCTACGCCACCAGCGAGCTCGTCAACGGTGGAAGGCTTCTTGCCAGCTGCGAGGATCTCACGCATGCCGGGGATGCGGGGCTCACCGATGGAGGGAGACACAGCAACAACGGCGGGAAGCGGAACCTCGATTTCCTCAACCTCTTCCTCGAGGGTGCGCTCAACGACAACCTTGTCGCCCTCAAGAGCGATGGAGGTAACCTCGTTGATGGTGGGAACGTCGAGTGCAGCTGCGAGCTGGACGTTAACCTGGCCAGCATAGAAGTCTGCAGAACCGTCGCCGGTGATGATCAGGTCGTAGTCGGAGACCTTCTCGTCAACGATGCCCTTAAGAACCTGAGCGGTTGCGTAAGAGTCGGCGGTTGCCAGAGCGTCGTCGGTAACCATGATGAGCTCGTCAACGCCGCGGGACAGGATGTCCTTCTTCAGCTTTGCGTCGGTGGCCTTGGAGGTTGCAGCGCTGATTACGGTAACGGTGCCGTCGTTGGCAGCAGCGAGCTGAGCAGCAGCCTCGATAGCATTCTTGTCGTAAGAGCTGATGACCTGGTGGGCCTTGGAGTAGTCGAGCGTGCGATCGCCAGCGACGAAGATGTCCTGGTCGTCAGCAACTACCTTTACTGCGACAACAATTTTCATAACTTTCTTGCTCCTATTCTCCTTGTATTCCTATACAAATGGGAGTTACGTGCAGCAATGCGCGTGGGTTACTTGTACTGCTTCGGGATTGCGCGACCAGCGATGTAGTCCATAACCTCGCACGTACCGCCAGCAAGCATGTTACCACGAAGGTCACGCCAAATGCGACCAACGCGAACTTCCTCGGTGTAACCAAGGCCGCCATAAACCTCGATGGCGTTGTCGGCAACCTGAAGGTGAGCGCGGGTGCCCCAGGACTTCAGCATTGCGATGTCAGCGTTGATGGACTGACCCTGATCGAGCTTCCAGAGGCAGTAGTACAGCCAATGACGGGTCTGCTGCAGGATGATCTCGTTCTGCTCGATGAGGCCCTGAACACGGGGGTTGGTGATGATCGGCTTGTTGAATGCGATGCGCTCCTTGGCGTAAGCGATGGCATCGTTCTGAGCAGCCTGAGCAAGGCCGAGACCCTGGGCAACAACCAGGCAGCGCTCGAACTCGAAGTTCTTCATGAGCAGCAGCCAGCCAGCGCCAGCCTCGCCGATGCGAGCGGACTCCTCAACGACGACGTTGTCGAAGAACACGTCTACGAAGGGAACGGTGTGCTGACCGATCTTGGTGAGGTGAGCGGTGGAAACACCCTCGGTCTCGCGCTTTACGAGCCACAGGGACATCTTGTTGTTCTCGCGGGCAGGATCCTCATCCTTGCAGATGACGATGTAGTAAGGAACGTCTGCACCGTTGGTAACCCAAGTCTTCTGACCGTTGAGGACGTAGGTGCCGTCGGCCTGCTTCTTGGAGGTCATGGTCATGCCCATGTTGTCGGAGCCGGCAGCAGGCTCGGAAAGGCAGAGCGCTGCAACGGACTGGCCGGACTTCTCGTACTCTTCCATGATGACGGAAGACTGCTCGGGGGTACCGAACTCAGCAAGGTCGGCGCAAGCGAGCATGCCGGTCATGAAGGGAGTCATGGCACCGGTGAACTCATAGAGCTTCTCGGTCATAAGACCCAGGGTGACGTGATCCGTGGGGATGCCGCCAACCTCTTCGGGAAGGCCCATGAAGGGGAAGCCAGCGTCGCGGTATGCGTCCTGAGCCTCAGCGTTTACCTGATGGTTCTCGTACATCTGGCGAACGGACTCGTCGTCAAAGTAGCGGTCAGCGTACTCCTTGAGGGACTCTACAAGAAGTTCCTGCTCGTCGGTGAGAGCATAATCCATAATCTTCTCCTTCTCTCGCCCACCACATCTATGTGCCGGACGAACTTGTTCTGGCACACGGGTACCAGAAAACGGACTTTCGCTTCGTTTAGTTTAGGCTGAAACTCCATGCTGTCCAATAGAGAAAAAGACGGGCGGAGAAAGAAAAAACCGATTCATATATGCAAAAACCATAGGTGCAGTCTATTGGTTGATCCGTCTCTTAACTAATATATAAATGTGTTGGTTTTGCCTTGATCAAGGGCCTTCCCGAGCAGTACTCGGAAAGGAAGCGGCACCTGCGACGATCTTCCGATCCGGAATGAATGGCGCATTGAGATGAATAGGTTACCGAAATGTCATAATCAGGCTTTATCGGAATGATAGAACAACCCTATGAAAGATGATTTATAGATCGGCTATATCCTATTGGACACTCGTAAGCGCGAAAATGCTAAACTGATCCACAGCGGAATATCCGGAATCTGCCGCATAAGGGTTAACAGGAACCACAGGGTTCCACTCACAAACCGATTAGGAGGGTTTATGAATCCGAATGCAACCATCACCGACGAGCAGTTCAAGGCGTACCTCAAGAAGGTTCGCGAAATGGTCGAAGGTCCTTACACCGAATGGCAGAAGGAGATCGAGGTAACCAACACGTTCCCCGAGAAGTTCTACCAGTCCAACATCGACAACGACATCTATCGTTACTCTCTCCCTGTAGAGTACGGTGGATGGGGCCTCTCCGAGAAGGAAATCCTGCAGGTTCAGGAAGAGTTCTCCCGTG
>CAVFYB010000006.1:0-34933 GCA_963626845.1 Bacteroidaceae bacterium
CCAGCAGCCGAGCCATCGGCCTGCTGTCCGGAAGGCGCAGCCGCGCCCTGCAAGCGGTCCCCGGCTTCAGCAGAATCGCCCGCGACCTGGGCAGAGCCAGCGGATGTCGTACCCTCGCCCCGAGAGGCGGATTGCTCGTGCACGCCCGATGCGTCGACGCGCAGCACCTCTTCTTCAGGTGCCACGTCTACGCTGATCAGGGAGTATTTCTTTTCTTCAGGCACGCAGGCACTCCCTACTCCATGTAGCCGGACATCTGCTTGGCAAGCGCATCGCCGATGGAAACCGCCTCTTCGGCGCTGGCGCCCACGGTGAACAGGTACACCTTCACCTTCGGCTCGGTGCCGCTGGGGCGCACGATAACCTTGTTGCCGTTTTCCAGGTCGAACTGCAGGACATTGGCGGAAGGCAAGCCGCCGACCCCCTGCTGGTAATCGAGGAAGGCAGAGACCTTCAGCCCGGCGATTTCCGCAGGCTGGCTTTCGCGGAAGCCGGCCATGATGTTCGCCATGGCCTGGGCGCCCGCCGCGCCCTCGAACGCGAAGGAGAGCGTGCGGTTGTGGTGGAAGCCGAACTCGCGGTAGATATCCTGCATGGCCTGGTACAGGTTCTTGCCCTGCGTGCGGTAGTAGCGCGCCATCTGGCAGATGAGCATGGAAGCCACCACGGCGTCCTTGTCGCGTGCGTGGGTGCCGGCAAGGTAGCCGTAGCTTTCCTCGAAGCCGAACACGAAGCGCTCGGGTGCACCTGCCTGCTCAAGCTCGGCGATAACGCCGCCGATGTACTTGAAGCCGGTGAGCACGCGGCGCATCTCGACGCCGTACTTGGCGGCAACCGCATCGGCCAAGCTGGTGGAAACGATGGTGGTAACGGCAACCGGGGCCTGCGGCAGCGTGCCGTTTTCCTTGCGCATGCGGCAGATGAAGTCGAGCAGCAGAACGCCAACCTCATTGCCGGAAAGCAGCTGGTAGTCGTCGCCGTTCTTCACCGCAGTGCCCACGCGGTCGCAGTCGGGGTCGGTGGCAAGCAGCAGGTCGGGGTGCACCTGCTCGCACAGGGCGATGCCGCATTCCAGCGCCTCGCGGATCTCGGGGTTGGGATACGGGCAGGTGGGGAAATTGCCGTCGGGCTTTTCCTGTTCGGGCACCACATGGACGTCGGTCACGCCGATGCGCTCCAAGATGCGCGTGACGCATTCCAGGCCCGTGCCGTTCAGCGGGGTGTACACCACACGGAAGTCGGATTCTTCCTGCTCGATATGCTGCTCGTACACGGCATCCAGGAAGGCGTCCAGCACGTCTTCGCCGATGAAGTTGGCAAGGCCGGCCTCTTCGGCCTGTTCAAACGGCATGGTTTTCACGTCGTCGAACATATCCACCTGGGAAATGGCCTCGGTGATGGCATCGGCGATGCTCGATGCGATCTGGCAGCCGTCGGGGCCGTACACCTTGTAGCCGTTGTACTTGGCCGGGTTGTGGCTTGCCGTGACGTTGATGCCGATGGCGCAGCCCAGGTAGCGCGTTGCGAAGGAAAGCGCCGGCGTGGGCTGAAGGCGCGGGTACACGTAGGACTTGATGCCGTTTGCGGCCAGCACGCTTGCCGCGGTGTGGGCGAACAGCTCGGAATTGATGCGCGAATCGTAGCAGATGGCAACGGTGCCCGGCTCGCCTTCGCCCTTCTGCGAGTTGATGTAGTCGGCAACGCCCTGGGTGGCCTGCCCCACCGTATGGATGTTCATGCGGTTGGTGCCCGCACCCAGCACACCGCGCAGGCCCGCCGTTCCGAACTCAAGGCCGCGATAGAAGGCGTCTTCCAGGGCCTCTTCGTTGCCCGGCTCGCCCATTGCGCGCAAATCGGCCTGAAGCTCGGGGTCGGAAACCTTCTCACACCAAAGGTTGTACAGGGAACGGCAGTCCATGGAACACTTCCTTACTATGAAAGCAGTCGAATCAGCGGTTGATACAGTGCTCTTCAGTATAGCTTGCGCGGCAGACCCAAGAAAGAAGCGCGCGCCCTTGGGAAACAAAAATCCCCGCCGCTGACGTGAGCGACGGGGATACGCAACCAGATGACGTAGCTCTTACCCTGTATCATCCTTATTCGGGCTGGCCATGCACGAAAGCCCCGTGTTGCCCCACGGCCGTTCCCGATAACGTGTTGGGATATTTATACCGCCCCGGTTCCAATCAGTAAAACACTAATCTATTATAGCGGTGTTAAGTATTGCTTAAAGGAGACCGATGGACACCTCACGTTACCGCGCATTCATCCAGGCCGCCGACCAGGGAAGCCTTTCCCGCGCCGCCAAAGCGCTGGACTACACCCCCTCGGGCGTGAGCCAGCTTATCAGCGCGCTCGAGCGCGACCTGGGGTTCCCCGTGCTGGAACGCGGATCGCACGGCGTTGCCCCCACCAAGGAGGGCGCGCGCATCCTTCCCGTTGCCCGCGCCGCGGTGCAGGAGGAAGACCGCCTGCTTCAGATGGGCTCCGAGATAAAGGGGCTTTCCACCGGCCAGGTAACCATCGGGTCGTACCCCAGCGTGGCCGCGCACTGGCTGCCCGGCGTGATCAAGGCGTTCCACGAGGAGTACCCCGCCATCGAGGTGCGCATCATGGAGGGCATCCACCAGGAGATCAACGAGTGGATGGGCACCAAGGAAGTCGACCTGGGCTTCATGAGCTACGAGCCTTCGCTTTCCTACGATTGGATCCCCCTGGCGCGCGATCCTATGGTTGCCGCGCTGCCGAAGAGCCACCCCTTCGCGAAGCGGAAGAGCTACCCCATCGAGAACTGCAGCGGCGAGGCGTTCATCATGCCCGGCAAAGGCCAAGACGTGGACACCCTGGGCGTTCTGGCGCGCCACAAGCTGAACCCCAGCATCGCCTACGAGACCATCGAAACCGTGGCGACCTTGGGGATGATCGAGGCGGGCATGGGCATGACCATCATCAACAGCCTTGCCGTGCAGAAGTACGCCTTCGATGTAGCCTTGGTCCCCGTCGAACCGGCGGAGAGCATCCTGTTCGGCATATCCGTGCCGTCGCTGAAAACCTGCGCACCGGCAACACGCCATTTCATCGACTGCGCCGTGGAGCGGCTGCAGGAATAAGGCTGCCCGCGGGTCCGAGCGAGCACCCGAGGCGCGCCGCCGCGCCCGACGCCCTGGACCAGCCTACGGAACCCGGGCTTACGCTCCCGCCACCGGAACCAGCGAATCGCCGCGGCTTTCCACGATGCGGTAGCCGATGGATTCCATGCGGGCATGCAGGCACCACCGGCACTCGGCGGCTTCTTCGCCCGTGCAGATCTTGTTGTCGTACAGGCTGTAGTCCTTACGATGCTCCACCGGCGAAAGGTTCGGCATAACCACGTTCGCCCCGGCAAGTATCCCCTGCTCACGGCCGTCGGGCGCAATGGTGCCCAAGGCCGTGGTGGCCGGCAGCAGCGTATCGGGAAGCATCAGGCGCAAGCACGAGAGCATGAACAGGGAAAGCTCCAAGGAACCCTGCGGCATCTGGGCGAAGGGCGTTTCCCTATGCGGGACGAACGGGCCGATGCCCACCATGTGCGGCTGCAGCCCCTCCAAGAACACCATGTCCTCCGCCAGGCAGCGCGCCGTTTGGCCGGGCGAGCCAACCATGAACCCGGCACCCACCTGGAAGCCGATCTCGCGCAGGGCATACAGGCAGCGCTTGCGCGACTCCAGCTCCATCCCCTCAGGGTGAAGCGTTGCGTAATGGGCGGCGTTGGCCGTTTCATGCCGCAGAAGGTAGCGCGTGGCACCCGCCTCAAACAGGCGCTGGTACGATTCCCGCGGGCGCTCGCCCAAGGAAAGGGTTATGGCGCAATCGGGGTAGCGCTCGGCAATGGCGGAAACGATACCCACCATGCGCCCGTCGTTGAAGTACGGGTCTTCCCCGCCCTGCAACACGAACGTGCGGAACCCCAAGTCGTAGCCCTGCTCGCAGCATTCAAGCACTTGCTGCCCACTTAGCCGGTAGCGGTTCGCGCAAGCGTTGCTGCGCCTGATGCCGCAGTACAGGCAGTCGTTCTTGCAGTAGTTGGTGAACTCGATAAGCCCGCGGGTGAAGACATCCTTGCCGTAGCGCGCATCGCAAAGGGCGCGGGCGCGGGCGCCCGCTTCGTGAACGAGTTCGGGAGTGCGCCCCGCAATGAGCTGCTCCCATTCGTCCAATTCGAGCGAACGGCAGCGTTCCAGCTTCTCCAACAGCCCCAACGGCTGGCTTTGCTCTGCTTTTGCCACGGGCACCTCCTTCGTTGCGGACATCGTAGCCTATGGGCGCGCGCGCCCTCAAGCAGCGCGGCGGCTACCGTACAATAGGGGCACCCGAGTTGAAGGAACCCATGCACAAAACCACGTACCTGAAAATGACCGGCGCCCTGCGCAGCAAGCCCGCCCTGGCGAAGGGCGTTGCCGCCGCGAACAAGGCCATCACCTACGCCATCTACCTCGCCTACCCGGCGCTTCTGGCGTGGCTGCTGTTCCACAACGGCACAGATGCGCTGGCCGCGGGAGCCATCGACCCGTTGTTCGCCAAGGCGCTGCTGGTTCCCGCCACCGGTTTCGCCGCACTCACCGTTGTGCGCAAGGCTGTGAACGCCCCGCGCCCCTACGAGGTGTTCGACACCCCGCCCGTCATCGCGAAGGACACTTCGGGAAAGTCGTTTCCCAGCAGGCACGTGTTCTCCATCTTCGTCATCGGGACGGCGTTTCTGTTCTGCTGCCCGCTTCCGTGGGCAGGATGGGCCGTGTTCGCCTTGGGCGTATGCCTTGCCGTGGTTCGCGTGGTCTCGGGCGTGCACTTCCCCAAAGACGTGATTGCCGGAGCGCTGTTCGCCCTGGCCTGGGGCGGTATAGGGTTCTGCCTGCTGTAGCGTTCGGACAGCGGGGGAAGCAGCCCCCGGAATGCATCCGGCCGCAATGACGGGCCGTGCCGCAGCGACGGGCCATGCAGCGCCGGGGCGAGACTCAGTGCCGGGCCATGCCGAGCCGCCAGGCCATGCAGCGCCGAGCCAAGACCCGGCACCGAAGCGCCAACCCGTGAGTCACAACGGCCTTCCCGAAACAAGACCGAAACACATTCGACACCGTTCATCCACGATTTCGAAAACTTCCTGTTGCGCTACCCCAACATGGGGCGTATAGTAGCCGCCGTTACATATTCGATGAAGCCCTTGGAACCCGCAGCGGAACCGAGGGTGGAGAAAACTCTGGAGAATCTCTTAAATGAGATGCCGACGGTGCAAGGCTCCAAAGTCGCTCCCTCCCAGGAGCACATGGACGCTCAATCTCTCAGGCAAAAGGACAGAGACGGGTACCCCCGCCCCTTGTTTTCACATTTGAAGGTTCCCTAGGGTTTTCTCGGAGAACGACCCTAGGAGGTTACCTGACGTGGATGAACTTTTGCTCATCGTCCAAACCATCAACACGTACCTTTCCAACTACGTGCTGATCATCCTGCTTATCGGCTGCGGCCTTTACTTCTCCTTCCGTACGCGCTTCGTGCAGATACGCTGCTTCGGCGAAGGCCTGAAGCGCATGTTCGGCGGCTTTTCGCTGCACGGCGGGAAGCACGAAAGCGGAATGAGCTCGTTCCAGGCAGTTGCCACCGCTATCGCCGCGCAGGTGGGAACCGGCAACATCGTAGGCGCCTGCGGCGCTATCCTGATCGGCGGCCCAGGCGCCATCTTCTGGATGTGGGTTATCGCCTTCTTGGGCATGGCCACCAACTATGCCGAGGCCGTGCTTGCGCAGAAGACCCGCACCGTGGATGAGGACGGCACCGTCCATGGCGGCCCGGTGTACTACATCAAGACCGCGTTCAAGGGCAAGTTCGGCACTTTCCTGGCCGGCTTCTTCGCCGTGGCCATCATCCTGGCGCTCGGTTTCATGGGCTGCATGGTCCAGTCCAACTCCATCGCTTCTACGATGAACACCGCATTCGGCATCCCCACCTGGGTAATCGGCATCCTTATCGTGATGTTCGCCGGCTTCATCTTCCTGGGCGGCGTTTCCCGCTTGGCGGCCGTAACCGAGAAGGTTGTTCCCTTCATGGCCATCATCTACCTCATCGGCGGCATCATCGTGCTCATCGCTAACGCCGCGCATGTGGGCGATGCCTTCGCAATGATTTTCCAGTTCGCCTTCAACCCGAATGCTGAAGTCGGCGGCGTTACCTTCGGCCTTATCGCAGCGCTTTCGCAGGGCGCCAAGCGCGGCCTGTTCTCCAACGAGGCAGGCATGGGCTCCACCCCGCACGCACATGCTATGGCCAACGTGAAGAACCCGCATGAGCAGGGCGTTCTTGCAATCATCGCCGTGTTCGTGGACACCTTCGTAGTGGTTACCATCACCGCACTGGTTACCATCACGGTGCTCTACACCGGCGACGGCCAGCTGGCCCAGGGCCTCTACGACGGCATCGACAAGACCAACATGGCCCAGATCGCCTTCGGCAGCGTGTTCGGCGAATTCGGCGGCAACGCATTCGTGGCCATCTGCCTGCTGTTCTTCGCCTTCAGCACCATCCTGAGCTGGAACCTGTTCGCGAAGATCAACGTGAACTACCTGTTCGGCAAGAAGGCCGTGCCCGTGTTCAGCGTTATCGCCCTGTGCTTCATCTTCACCGGCTGCATGCTCTCCAACGACCTGGTATGGGAGCTGGCCGACATGTTCAACCAGCTGATGGTTCTGCCCAACGTCATCGCGCTGATTGCCCTGGGCGGCGGCGTTTCGATGTGCGCCCGCTCCCGCGGCAAGAAGTTCGAGCTGAAGCAGCAGCAGGCAACCGAACTGAAGGAAGCCGAGAAATAGCCAAACGAAGCGGATACCCCTTCCCGCTTTCTCACACAAGCCTCGCACCAGAGGCAAACTCCCCAAGGAAGCCCGCATCGGTCCCCGCCGATGCGGGCTTCCTGCTTCCTAACCGATTGACCACTTCGCCAAAGCAGCAAGCTGTTTCAGCAAATCAACACCCTACTTAAAAACTAATGAGGACACCGATTATGGGTAACCAGCACCTCATGGAACCCTTGCGATGCCCTAGGGGAGCCCCGCAAATACCATGAAGACAAGGACGTAAGGTTCAGAGCTTGGCAACAAGTGGGGATCGGCCTTGCGTTGCAGCCATACAACGAAGGAGGAACAATGGCTGATTACTATGGCACCGATACCGTGGTATCGGAACTGCGCGAAGATGGTTTGCTGATCATCCGCATCAATCGCCCCGATATGGCAAACGCCCTCAACGGAGCAACTTCCAAGGCAATGGAAGACATCATGAACAATGCCGAATCGGATCCGGCGGTTCGAGCCATCATCGTCACCGGCACAGGCAAGGTATTCTGCGCGGGCGAAGACCTCTCGGAACTTTCCGAAGGCGGCGAATGCCAGACCGTCACCGAGCATGGATTCGGCGGACTTACCGCGCGCACCTGCTCCAAACCCATCATCGCCGCATGCAACGGCTCTGCCGCAGGCGGTGGCATGGAAATTGCCCTATCCTGCGACATGGTGGTGGCCTCCGAGCGTGCAAAATTCGGCTGCACCGAGGTTGGCCTGGGCATCATCGCCTCTACAGGTGGCATTGTCCGTCTTGCACGGGACATCAACCGCAAGGACTGCATGGAGCTCCTGCTCACCGGCAAGAAAATCAAGGCAAACGAAGCCCAGAAGCTTGGCCTTGTCAATTACGTGGTTCCTGCCGAAGAGGTCATGGACAAGGCAATCGAGCTCGCCGAGCAGTGCCTGAAGAATGCGCCTCTCGCCCTGAAGTGGACGAAGTACCTGGTGCATGCTGCAGACCAGATGTCCGAGGAAGACGCCATGCGCTATTGCGATGCGGCCTATCGCTTCCTGGAAAAGACCGAAGACGGTATCGAAGGTCCCGCTGCTTTCGTCGAAAAGCGCGAACCTCGCTGGATCGGGCGATAGGTGTTTGCCACCGAAGCCAATCCAAACCCTTCCTAACCACCCTCCATAACCCTCCAAAGGAAAGGCGCCCATCTTGGGCGCCTTTCCTTTGGAGAAGAGAATATGGTAGCCAACGCCTATCCAGAAGCGCTGCGCGAACGACTTCCATCCGCTAGAGACCCGCCGTTTCGGATAGCGACTTGTCCTTGGTTTCCGGTGCCATGCGAACCGACAGAATCAAGCCGACCGCAAGAAGAAAGGACGCGGCAAGCATGGTGGGGCCCACGCCCACCATGCCAAGCATCAGGGGCAGGCAATAGGTTGCCACGATGGTGCCGATACGGGAAATCGCAATGGAAACCCCAACAGCGGAAGCTCTGACCGATGTAGGAAAAAGCTCATTAGGATACAGCCATTGCAGTATTCCCGGCCCGCCGCTGAAAAACGCGTACAGGCCGAACGCCGCAATCACCGCAATCGAAGGGGCGCCAGGGAAAACACCCAGGACCAGCAACCCCAACGTCATGAAGGCAAGAGACGCAATCAGCAGCTTTCGCCTACCGAACGAGTTAAGCCAGAACATCGCCGGAAAGGTGCCCACCAGGAAAAACAAGCTCACAACGCTTTCCCCCAGGATAGCCTCCTGGCCAGCGCCCAGGCCGAATTCGGTCATGATCTGCGGGCCGAACGTGTAGATCGCATACATCGGAACAACCTGGCAAAGCGTCAGCACGCCCAAGAACGCGATGCGCTTCCCGTAGCCTCCGCTGAACAGCTGGCGAACCGAGATCTTGCTGGCTTCCTCTTCTTCAACAAACTCCACGTCGTTGCCATAGATCTGCGAAAGCACATCGCGTGCCTCTTCCGATCGACCATTCCGCTCAAGCCAAAGAGGGCTTTCGGGGATATTCCTTCTTCCGACAAGAAGGACCACACAGGGAACGACTGCGCTGCCCAGCATCCAGCGCCAACCATCCTCGAAGGAGAACAGCGCATAGCCGACGAATGCCGCAACCGTCGCCCCTAAGTACCAAGCAGCTGACACCATTCCCATCGAGATCGAGCGGTGGCGGGTTGGGGTGAACTCCGCGATCATCGACGTTGCGATGGGGTAATCCGCCCCAACGAACACCCCTATGAAGAAGCGGGCAATAACCAGCCCAAGCAGGCCGTTTGCGAAAACCGAGAACAGGGAAAACGCCGCAATCGCTATCACATCGACGATGAACATGGTCCTGCGTCCCAAACGGTCAGCGAGGTAGCCACCCAAAACGGTACCGATCAAGATACCCAGGAACACCGATGCCCCAATAAGGGCCGACCACACTTCCGTCAGGGCAAACAAAGGGGTGATCTGGCTCAAAGCAACCCCGACAATCGCCAGCACGTATCCGTCCAGGAACGACCCGCCGCTCGAGAAGAGCACGATCTTGCGAAGAAACGGCGTCATAGCCGCATCGTCGATTGTGCGCTTCGCGGCGCTTTTCGCCCTTTTGGCGGTCCCGCCCAAGCTATCACCGATTGAAGCAGCAGGAGGGCTCACCACCTGCGTCTGGCTTTTTACCGTCATGCCCATCACCATCAACCCCTTCAGCAGCACAACCTCGATGCACCGCTTCCCTCCGGGGAAACAATCCCCTTTACGACGAGGGGCGCGATCGCCCCTCGGACGGACCTACTTCAACAGCTTTTTCTCGATCTTCATGCTGCAGGTTCGAGGGAATTCCGACACCACTTCGTAATAGGTAGGTACTTTGAACGAGGCCATACGCCCGCTGCAATACTCCCTGAGCTCGCCCTCGGAAAGGCTTGCACCCGCAACCGGAAGGACAAAGGCCTTGAGCGCCATGTCGCGTATGGGATCCGGCACACCGACAACGGCAGCCTCCGAACAAAGTGGATGCTCTTCCAGGATCCTCTCGATTTCGCTAGTAGAGATGTTCTCACCAGCCCGTTTGACCATGTTCGCCTTGCGATCGACGAAGTAGAACCATCCGCTTTCGTCCTGATATCCCTGATCGCCCGTCTTCAGCCACCCATCCGCCGTAAACGCCTCTTCGGTCGCCTTGGGATTGTTCAAGTACCCGAGCATCACACTCCTGCCACGAACACCCTTGACCTGAATCTCGCCCGTTTCCCCATGAGGTAGCTCCCTATCGTCTCCATCGGCGATGCGTACCTCATAGCCCAAGCCGGCGCGCCCCACGGATGGCCACATCCGCTCCCCAACAGGCGGATCCGTCAAAACCCAGCCAATGCTCTCGGTGGAGCCATAGGTATTCATGATCCTCACACCGAAGCGCTCCTCGAACGCCTCCTTCTCCTCATTGGAAACCGTGATGAAGTACAGGATCTCCCGTACACAATGATCAAGCTCTTCTGGGTCGCGCTCTTGCAGCATCACCGTGCGGAGCATCATCGCAACCATCTGGAGAACCGTTGCGCGATAGCGCCTTACCTGTTTCCAGAAGCGGCGCGCCGAGAACTTTTCCACAATGATCAACGTTGCCCCGGCGGTAATAACGGGCATAAGCGCCGCCAGCTGAAAATTGGAATGGCATGCAGGCATTGTGGTAAGCACGCGATCGGACCCGCGAAGCGAAACCTCCCAATCGCCGTACAGACCAGAGAAGATCATGTTCGCGTGGGTAACCACCACCCCCTTGGGACGTGAAGTGGTACCGGAAGTGAAGATGATTTGCGCCGGGTCGGAAGAATGGAGCGGACGCTCCTCGCGCAGGACGAGCTCCTCAGCGCAGCGCATGCCCCAGAAATCGTAGTACGCCTGCCCGCCTTCGGGCTTCTTCGTGGATCCAAGCAGCATCGTTGGATACTCAACATTGCACACCGGCGAATCCTGCCCAGCGCGGGCAACGAGGATGCCTTTGTCGAACAATCGGCCACGGTGCACTAATTCCCGGTAGGTGCCAAGATACAGAGGCTCCACAACCGCGCAAACCACCTTGGCGCTATCCAGGATATACTCGGCCTCATCGGCAAGGTACTGCTCGTTGATAGGCACAGCTATAGCACCGATCTTCGCCAATCCGAACAGGCACATAAGGAATTCGGGCGAGCTGTGCAGATGGAGAGCAACATGATCGCCTTTCTCGACCTCGAGCGACAGGAACACATTGGCAATCCGGTTCACGTCTTCATCGAACTTCTTGTAGGTGTACTCGAAAACACCTCCCTCGCGGTTCTCGAACACCATGAAATCACGGTTGGCGCAGCGATCTGACATGGTCTGCCATAAGCTGCGAAGCGTCTCATCCCCAACGATATCGGTCATGCCCTTCATCCCCCTTGCTACGGTAAGAAGGCCCTACGCCCTCTATCTCCCAGACAGCTCCCCGATAGCCCTCTGGCGTTTCCTCGCAAAAGGACGGACAACTCCCAGTAACCCATCCGCCCTTTTGCGAGGAACCCCCTCGAACCCCTCCTGGGAAACACCCAGGAGGGGCGCAGGAATAAACAGCCAGCCGACCAGGGAGGGGGGATAATCGATCGGCGGCTTCGCGAAATAGTCTTAGCTCGCCTTCACCACACCGGCGGCAAGAAGCCCATCGATCTGCTCAGGGCTGTAACCGAGCTTGGCGAGAACGTCTACGGTGTCTTCGCCCTGATGGGGCATCGGGCGCCAAATCTCACCAGGATTGTTCTTGAACTTCGGGAACACACCCAAGCCGTGGAAGGTTTCGCCGTCGGCGGTTTCCCAGTCAATCCAGGTATTGCGCAGGGCAAGGTGCTCTTCCTTGACCAGATCCTCCATGTCATTCACAACCTGAGCGGCGATGCGATGGTCGGAGAAATCCTTTTCGATCTCATACTTGGAATGGGCAAGGCAGTATTCCTCAAATGCCTTCTGGATCTCATTGGCATGAGGATTGGAAAGCCACAGGCCGGAAGTGTCCTCGGGAATATCATCGGTACCCCAAAGGTGACCCAGGCCAATGGTCTCCAGGAAGTACTTGTTCTGGTCCACACCGTAGAGGCAAACACCGAGGAAGCCGTCCTTGCATTGGAACTCGCCGATACCGCACAGGTTCTGGTTACGCGCACCGGGACGAGGCCACTTAATGCCCTCGTTCAGGTAATCGACCAGGTAGTACTGACCGATTGAAAGCAGGGTTTCGTGCATGGCCAAGTCGATGGACTCGCCCTTGCCGGTCTTTTCCGCGCGATACAGCGCAGAAAGGGACGAAGCGGCGATCATGAGCGTGTTCAGGTAGTCTCCCATGTAAGGTCCGGGAAGCATAGGCTGCTCGGGGGTGCCGTTCTGCATGATGATGCCGGAGTAAGCCATCACCGTCAGGTCGTATGCGGCACGCTTGACCATCTTCGGGTCGCCCTCTTGGCCGAAGCCGGAAACATGGACGATAACCAGCTTGGGGTTGATCTCCCAAAGCACCTCATCCGTGATGCCCTTGCGAGCCCACGTGCCGCCCTTCGATGCCTCCAGGAATATGTCGGCATCCTTGATCATCTTGAGAAAAATCTCCTTGCCCTCATCTGAGAAGTAGTTAAGGGCTACCGAGCGCTGGTTGCGGCGCTCTGCCTGCTTGATGTAGGCGGTATCGCGAATGGTATCGCCTGCGCCGGTGTTCTCCAGCCAAGTAACATCGGCTCCCCAGTCGGCCATGAGATCGCAAGCCTTCGGGCAGGCAAGCTCGACGGCCGCATAAACGACTTTGACCCCGTCGAGGGTTCCGAATTTCGGTTTATCCGTTGGCAGTGCCATGATTGTCCTCCTTGATACGGGGCTCCTTGACGGAGCCCCTCTTAGCGAAAGATCCGTTGCGAGCGCCAAGATCCCCATCAAGGCGTTCGCGCGAGAAAACTACTGACGGTACTTCTTCAACGCATTCTTGGCGGTGGTGAGGATCATCATCTCGTCGGTGCCGCCTGATACGCGATCGACACGCAGGTCACGCCAGATGCGGTTGATGCGATGCTCGGAGGCAACCGCGATGCCGCCCATGATCTGCATTGCGTCGTCAACCACCTGGAAGGAAGCGTTTGCACAGTAGTACTTGCACATCGCCGCCTCACCGGCATCGAGCTGACCGCCATTCATGTCGGCCTTCCACGCTGCTTCGTAGAGCATGTTCTTCATGGAGTTCAGCTTGATGGTCATCTCGGTCACCTTGAGCTGGTTAAGCTGGAAGCGGCCGATTGTCTTGCCGAAAGCCTCACGGGTGTTCGCGTGCTTGAGCGCATCTTCGTAGGCGCATATAGCCGTGCCGTAATCGCAAGCGCCAACCAGCCAACGCTCGAAGTTGAAGTCGCCGATACCGCGGTTGAACCCGTTGCCCTCAATGCCGAAGATATCGGATTCATCCAGCTCGACATCGTTCAGGTACACCTCACAGCAGCTATCCATGCGAAGGCCAAGCTTATTCAGCGGGCCAAGCTCGATACCGGGCTTGGACATATCCACCATGAACTCGGTGAACACAGAGGGGTCGTCGGCGTTCTTCGCCATGATCACCAGCCACTTGACGCCCTTGGAAGAGGTGATGAACGTCTTGGTGCCGTTAAGGTAGATCTTGCCGTCACGGCGCTTGTAGTTGGTTGTCAAGCTCGAAACATCGGAACCGGCGCCGGGCTCGGTGCAGGCAGAGTTCCAGATCTGCTCGCCTGTGCCCAAGTAAGCCATCACGGCATCGATCTGCTCCGGCGTGCCCTCGCGGATGATGGTTTCGAAGCCGGGAAGCTGATACAGAACGTAGGTTGGTCCGCCGTAACGGCCAAGGACCTCGTAGACCGCCATCAGGGTTACCAAAGGCTGCTCAAGGCCTGCGCCGCCGTGGCTTTCCGGAAGCATGATCTGGTCGAAGCCAAGATCGCACAGGCCCTTCACCCAGCGAAGCGGGTACTCGTGCTTCTCGTCGCACTCCAGGAAGTACTGGTCCCATGGTTCGCTTTCCATGTAGTCCTTGTAGGCCTGAACGATAAGCTCTTGGTCGTCGCTCAACTTGAAATCCATTGTGTCCTCCTTTTTCCGACGGCCTCTGCCGTCGATCTCCAATTTGCCCAGCCCAAACGCACCTTCACGCAATCCTCTCCAGCACGCTTGGACCATTCGAATTCCCGTCGCGTTCGCGATACCGGGACAATTCGCTATTCGATACCCCTCAGGCCCAACCCACAAGCCTCACGGAAGAACGTCGCCCCATGCTCGAGCGCATCGTTTGCCTCGTCGAGCACCCTCGTGTAGTGCAGGAACCCATGGACCATCCCCTCGAATACCTCGTATTTGACAGGAGTTCCGTACTGCCCGCATATGGCCGCAAGCGTCGCCGAATCGTCTTTGAGAGGGTCGTATTCCGCTGCCGCTATGTAGCATGCCGGCATGTCGTGGGTCATGTCGTTCAGGAAAAGATTTGCGTAGGGCTCTTTCCTCAACGAATCGCTTCCATCGGCATACAGCCCCATGTAGAACTCCCAGTCCTCTTCAGCAAGGCCGTCCCAAGAACCGCCAAGCAGGCGCATGGACGCCGAATCGCTAAGCCCGAACCAACCGTAATAAAGAAGCAGCGCCAATATATAGTGAGCGTCGCCCTTTTCCTGACGAAGGTACAGGGTTGCAGCAAGGTTCAGATGGGCTCCGCCGGAATCACCCGCCATACCCATGCGCTCACCATCGATCCCGTAATGGGCCGCGTTCGCATGCAGATGTTCGGCCACCGCTGCAACCTCATGCACTGCCGAGGGATACTTCGCCTCAGGTGACAGACGATAATCAACAGCAACAACGATCGCCTCGGTTTTTTCCGCAAGCACACGGCACATGCGGTCGTGCGTTTCAAGGTTTCCCAGGACGAATCCGCCACCGTGCACATAAACGATTGCAGGGGTTTTCGGAATGCTCTGGGAAAAACCCTGGAATGCAGCAGCAGACGGATAGTAGAAACGAACCGGGATGGTTCCGTAGGGACCTTCGATGCCGGCGTCCACCTTTGCCGACATCTCGGGGCCGCCTTCCACCCAGAATCTGCGCCCTTCCACATAGTTGGCGCGCATCTGCTCGAATCCAACGCTGGTGTCGTTCGCGTCGCCGGCAAGCCCGCTCTCAACGTCGAGCACCGACTTCATCTGCGGACTGATACGGCCCAAAACGTCGAGTTTGTTCATAGCCTTCCCCTTTCCTAAAGCCCGGGTCATTTGCGGCCCGGGCAAACGAGTCGCCGAGACTGCCTATTCAGCGGTTTCGGCCGCTTCTTCAGCCTCGGACTCGCCCATGTGCTTCTTTACGGTGCGAAGGAGCATGAACAGGCAGAGAACGCCGACGATGGCGAGACCGATCTCAACACCGAAGATGCTGGAGTAGGCCGCAATGCCCTGAGCATCGATCATGGAGCCGAACCAGGTATGGATGAACACGTCGGGCATGAAACCGACTACAGAAAGGATTCCCGTCGCAGTGCCGAAGATGCGCATCGGGATCTTCACCTCGGACAGAGGGGAGGAGCCGATGGAAAAGGCGCCATAGGTAGTGAATCCAAAGATCACGACCAGGATGGAAGCGACGATTACGCCCTCGGGAGACTGCGGGAACAGGATAAAGCCGATAAGAACCGCCATCGAAAAGATGAATGCGCCGATGATGGTCTTTGAGGGGCTCTTGATCTTCGTGGCAATGAAGCCGACCACCGGGCCGGCCAGCAATCCGATTCCGTAGGTGCGGATAAGGCCCACGATGTTCACCAGATTGCCGTCTGCGCTAAAGCACTGGGTAAGGTACGGCGTGGTGTAGGTTGCGCCCTGGTACACAGCGTACACGCAGAAGTAAGCGATGCATGCCCAGATGACGCCGGGATGCTTGAACGCCTCGACCGCCTCGGAAAGGCTGAAGAGTTTTGCCTCCTTGTTGATCTCGCCCTTGAAATCGGGGATCAGGAAGTAGGAGGCAATGCCCAGAACGGCAATGGCAACGCCCAAGAAGACAAGCATGGCCTGTACGCCCACTGCAACGCCAAGGCTGTTGGAGAGCGCGGCGATGATGGCGGCGTTTATGAGGCCGACCACAAGTCCGGTAACACCATAGATGGAGTAGCTGATGCCGATCTTGGAAGCGTACTCTTCTTCTTCGCAGCACAGGCGCACAACCTTGAAGCGCGTGCCCCACCATACCAAGATGGAGGTTACGCCCATCGCGACGAACAGCGCCAGGCAGACGCCGACGGAAGGAAGCGTGGCGTAGATAAACACCAGCACTGCCGTGGCAAGGAAACCTGCGGTCGCCAAAACACGCATACGGAACTTGTCAGCAACGATGCCCGAAGGCAGGTAGCAGATCATCGCCGCCAAGCCGTAGGCGGAAACCATCATGCCCAAATCGACATTGGTGCATCCGAGCGCCTGCATCAGTGGATCATAGAATACGTTCTTAAGGTACATCGGCGCATAGATGATAGACGACCCCATCGAGATCAAGATCACCAGCGCCCACTTATGCACGGATGAGATGTCTTTGTATGTCACCTCGCCCATGCTTTTAGCCATGAGTGCCATTGCGGTTCCTTTCTCCTTGCAATAACTCCAACAAGCAGCCCAGCCAAATCGCATCCCCATGCGTTCTTGCAGTTGGGCTATCGGCTCACACCGTTGACCGGATTGCCGATAGCTGGATTATTAGAAGAAGCGTGAACACGTTCATCGCAAAACCGATATGATTGGCTCATTGCAGAAAAAGTAATGAGGGGCAATCAAGTGCCTCGAAACCGAATACCAAGAAACTAGTGATACCTGGTGATGAGGTATTCACTATGCTTGATGCACCGTTTGATATGGGGATATCAACATGGAGTGTTTTGGAGGGGCTATGCCAACCGTCGACGAAGACCTTGTAGGAGCAACGCAAGCCAAAGGGGGGACGCACGGAGCAAATCGGGGCGGGAACGTCAAAGACACCAGCAATTACGTACGAAATCTACTCAGGAACTCATCATTTAAGTACCTGGGCATCTCGCTTTTGCTCACCTACCATTACGTGCTCTGGTTTGTTCCTGACTCCTTCTTCAGCACCGAACTGCTGAACGACCAGATCACCGAAGCCTGGCTGGTGAGCATGGTGGCAACCGCAATCACAATGTTCGCAACGGCACTGTTGATAAAAGGGAAAGCGCACCTATCGGACAAGAAAGGGCTTGCTTTCGGTATCTCGATAGGTCTGGGTCTCTGCACGATTTCCCTTCAATACCTCCCGGGCATCTTGCCCGAGAACGCTTCTATCTATCTTCTTGCCTGCATCGCGGGAAGCCTTGAGGGCCTGATGCTCATTCTGTGGGGAGAATGCCTCACTCGCATGCACGCTCAGTTCTCCATGCCGCATTTCGGCATGACCTTTGCGGGAAGCCTTGTGCTTTTTGTGACCCTGGCCATCGTGCTGCCGGGCGCTCTTACGCCCGTGCTCACCGCAACGCTCGTACTTGCATCGGGCGCGCTCTTGATATCGGCCGACCGAGAGGAAAAGCGGACCTACCCCACCCTTCTACCCAGGAAAGCCTCGCGAACAGCCATGGACAACGCGCTTATCGTGTGCGTCATAGGGTTCCTTACCGGCGTCGCATGCTACTTCCTGGCGGCGATCATCCCCTGGGAAGCCCTTCCCCTTGAGCAATCCTCGTTCGTGGTTGGCGTTCTTACAATGGGCGCCTGCCTCTTCATGGCATCAGCTGCAACACATTACTTGAAACAGCAATCGGGCATCTTCAAGCTGTTCCCCTGGTTCTTGGTACTGACCATTCTGGCCTTGTGCCTGTTTATGGCAAATGAGGCATGTTACGTTGCTGCCTTCTTGCTCAGCTTGAGCGTGTCCTGCATATTGGAAATTTCCCTTATCGTGTACTTCGGCATCCTGGTAAAACGAGGCTTCTTCCCTCCGGTGGTTTCTTTCGCCCTTTCCATCGGATGCGCCCGAATAGGCATAGCATGCGGCAACGCCCTTGCAATCTTCTACGAAAGGACATCGTTCGGCACCGCTGACACCATAACCTATACGTGCCTGGGTCTTATTTGCCTGCTCGCAATCGCGCTCATCCCCATGAGCAAGCGCGAATGGGTGGTTCTGGACCTGATCAGCGCGCCGGCAACCCCCGCGCAGGTGGACGTGGTATGCAACCAGATCATCGAGGAATTCAACTTATCCGAGCGCGAAGGAGAGATCCTGAAGCTCATCGCCCGCGGCAACACCGCCAGCAATGTCGCGAATAAGCTGGTTATATCGCCCCATACCGTGAACACGCACATCCGCCACATCTACGACAAAGTGAACATCCATAAACGAAGCGAGTTGATCGAATATATAAACATGCGAAAGAGCGAAGATTAGCACCGTCCCGCAAATGCTCACCGCAAACCGCAGGTGGATACCGTATTTCCTTAAACCCCCGGTATGCTACGCTTGTGGCGATCAAATCATCTTTTCTCGAGGAAGGAAACCGATGCCCTACCAGATCGTCACCGATTCCTCCTGCAATCTTTCCGAGGCCCTTATCGACGAGTTCGGCCTTGAGATCCTGCCCCTTACCTTCATGGTGGACGGCAAGCAGCGCCAAAGCTACCTGAAAGGGCAGGTCACCGACCTGAAGCAGTTCTACACCATGATGCGCGAAGGCAAGGTGATCACCACTTCCCTGCCCAACCTGGCAGATTCCGAAGAGCTGTTCACACAGATTCTCGAAGCCGGAAACGATGTGCTGTACCTGGGCTTTTCCAGCGGGCTTTCGGGAACCTACGAGGGCATGGCCACGCTGGCAACCGGCCTTCGCGAGCGCTTCCCCGAGCGCACCTTCGAATGCATTGACACGTTTGCGGCATCGCTTGGCGAAGGGCTTCTTATCTACCATGCCTGCAAGCTGAAGCAGGAAGGCAAGAGCCTTCAGGAAGTGGCCGAATGGGTGCGCAGCAACCGCTTGAAGCTTGCCCATTGGTTCACGGTGGACGACCTGATGTTCCTGTACCGCGGCGGTCGCGTTTCCCGCACCGCGGCGTTCGCCGGCCAGCTGCTGAAGATCAAGCCTGTGCTGCATGTGGACAACGAGGGGCACCTTATCCCCATGGAAAAGGCGCGCGGCCGCAAGAAGAGCATCCAGGCGCTGGTAGACCATATGGAAAAGACCGCCAACCCGCCGGTGACCGAGCAGGTGATAGGCATCTCGCACGGCGACTGCCCGGAAGACGTCGAGTACCTGCAGAAGCTGATCACCGAGCGCTTCGGCGAAACGAAGTACCTGGTTAACTACGTCGACCCGGTTATCGGCGCCCATTCCGGCCCCGGGACCCTAGCCCTGTTCTACCTGGCAACCAGCAGGGATTAGCGAACATCGACGTAAAAAGAGGAGCCGCGGCTCCTCTTTTACATTGCTATTTGACAAGCTCTTCGAACACGTCGGCGTACTCGCCCATGAAGCCAACCACGGCGTTCACAGGCGAAGCTTCCGCCATAACCGAACCCACAGGAACTAGGCTCCGAACTTGTGGATGAAGCATTCGAACATGATGCGCGCCGCAATGGCCGTCGTGATGCCGTGGAAATCGAACGTCGGGTTCACTTCGGCAATGTCGAAGCAATCGACGTGGGAATAAAACTCGTTGAGCATCACCTGGCATTGATACGGCGTAAGGCCGAACGGCTCATCGGCGCCCGTACCCGGCGCGAACGCCGGATCAAGAACATCGATATCGAAGGTCAGATAGATCTTGTCGCAGTCGGCAAGCTGCGCCAGCGTTTCTGCCGCGATCTGGCGGGGGTCGCCTTCCTGCACATCCCAGGCGGTGTACTGCTTGACGCCCAGGTTCTTCAAGTATTCGCAGTACCAAGGGTAGTTGAAGCCACGTAGACCGATCTGCACCACATGCTCGGGGTTGACCCTTTCAAGCTCGAGCGCACGACGGATCTCGCTCGACTGAGAATACTTCCCCTGCAGATGATTCTCGTCCACCAAATCCAAATGAGCATCGAAGTGGATGATACCAACCTCACCTTCGCAGCTGTCGTGAAGAGCTCGGATGATGGGGTACGAGATGGAATGGTCGCCACCGATGATGAAGGGAAAGCCACCCGCCTTGATGATCTCCTCGGTTGAGACAGTAGCGTTGGCAAGAGTTTGCTGCTCGTCGTAAGCCACGATGTCGATGTCGCCGTAGTCGACGATGGCATCGGCGCTCACCCGATAGTTCTTGCGGGATTCCACATGGTAGACCTGCTCGTCTTGAATGCGGCCCTTGAACCAGCCAAAAGCATTGCGCACTTCGCGCGGAGCATCGCGGGCACCGGGCCTACCGAGCGACGCACCCCCATCCCAAGGAAAGCCAAGAACGCCGAAATGGGTGGGTTTGCTGTCTGCCATGATGTGAATCCTGTTCTCTATGCCGATACGATGCCGAAGCTGTCTACAGCCGCTCTATGTCGATTTCCTGCTTGCGGTAGACCAAATAGACTATAAGCCCAATGACAACCCAGGCCGCCAGCAAAGAGTTCTCGACGACGCCAAGCGATATAAGTGTGCCGGGCACAACCATCATCAGGGTAAGCGCGGCGCAGATCACGATAGCCACCCAGATCATGGGCTTGCCGCCGGGAACCTTGAAGGGGCGCTCAGTTGCAGGCTCCTTGTCGCGGAACCTCAAAACGCCCACGGCAACGAAGAACCACGCCACCAGGAAGGCGATGCCGCCCATGGTGATAAGCGGAGTGAGCAGCCCCTTGCCAGCGAACAGGCCGCATGTTGCGAGGATAGCCAAGGCGACGATGGCACGCTTCGGGATGCCATCGCCCGAGGTTTCGCCAAGGGAGCGGCCCATAAAGCCAGCCTGGGCGAACGACGCAACGAGCTTGCTGCCGGCCAGCAGGAACCCGTTGAACGTCGTGGTCACGCCCATGATGGTGCCGAAGATCATGATGTAGGCAAGCACCTTCGTTCCCGTAGACAGTTCGTAGGCCTTGATCAGCGGCAAGCTGCCAAGGTTCACGCTTTCACCCGGAACCATCACAAGGCTTGCGGACAAGATCACGAACAGGTAAATGGCGCTACCCAACAAGATAGTGCCCACAAGCGCCTTCGCCATGTTCTTCGCGTTGATGCCAGGAGCCGCCTCGTCGGCAGCCTTGGGAATGGTATCGAAGCCGTTCATAAAGAAGAGCATGCTCGCAACGCCCGCAAGAATGCCCGCCACGGGATTACCTTCGGCGAAATAGGGCTGCAGGTTCTCGAAGCGGCCGCAAACAAAGCAGCCGATGAAGAAGATCACGAAAGTAATAAGCAGAAGCGCCGTGGCAACATTCTGGAACGCCTTCGATGCCTTTACGCCGCGAAGGTTCAGCGCCGCCAGGCCCCACACCATAACAAGCCCGATAAGGAGTTCCGGCGCATAGATGGTGCTACCGAGCACGGTGTACATGGGGAAGGCCTCTATCTGGGGGAACACGTAGGCGATCATCGCCGCAACCGAAACCGCAACCCATGGCAAGATGGTGAGGTAACCCAAGATAAGGAACCAACCGCACGCAAAGCCCGACTTGCGCCCGATAAACGTATGCGCGAAGGCGAATTCCCCGCCCTTCATGCGGACCGAGGTGCTCATTTCGGCATAGGCGAAGCCCACAGGGATCACGATAAGTGCCGTAACGACCATGGCTATCATGGCACCAATGGAGCCAGCGTTCGAAATCCACAGCGGAGCCGAAACGACCCAGCCGATACCGATCATGCTACCGAACGCCAGGCTGAAATAATCCCGGCCCTTCATTCCCGCTTCCGCCATGGGAACAGCTCCTTCTATCGCGATGAAATCAAATTAGCCGCATAAATATATCGCTCGAGTCAAATCCGATGCGCAACGAAAAATGTTTTTACCTGTTGGTAACGACAAGCCCCGCAGCAGCAAGGCTCAGGCGCAACCCGCCACTACGGCGCCTGGCGCCTATCGATCGCCTTACCCTTCGTTGATGATGTCGCGCAGGGCGTTTACCAGCTTCTCGTTTTCCGCGTGCGATCGGATGGCAACCAAGAAGTAGCGCTTTCCCTCGATGCCGGGAACACCAGTAAGATCGCGCAGGGTGAAGCCCGCCTTCTGCAGGCGCAAAATAAGGTCCGATGCGCTCGCAATACCTAAATCGCGCGCAGCACGCTCTTCCAGCGAGCACATAACGAAGTTGGCCTCCGAGGGGAACACCTTGATGCCCGGCGTAAGGCTGAGCATGCACTGCATCCAGGGAATCTCCGATTCCAGCACGCGCTCCGTTTCCTCCAGGTACTCTTCGATATGGGGGAACTCGCGGGCAACCACCTCGTTGAACAGCGTTACCTCGCTGCCGTCGGAGAACTGCCTGATGTGCTTGATGGCCTGGGCATTTCCCACCACATAGCTCATGGGGATGCCCGGCATGCCCAGTTCATTGGAGATGCTGCGCACCACGAACAGGTTCTTGTACTTCTGCGTCAGGTTCACGAAGCTTTCCCCACCCAGGGTAAGGCTGATGTTCGACTCGTCCACAACAACCCAATTGCATACCTCGAGGTAGCGCTTCAGTGTTTTCTCGGAAAGCACGCGCGCACAGGGAAAGCTGGGGTTCGCCAGAACCGCCGCGTCGAAGCTGCAGCCGTTGTTGAAAGCCGTCTGCGGCTCAACCGCTGAAAGCGAGTACGGGTTCATAAGCCGAATGGGGTTATGCCCCACGTTGGCAACCGCCAGGAAGTAGCCGGTTGGAGCCGGCGTGGGAACGCCCACGTTGCAAGGACGGTACGCCTGGGCAATGGCACCGATCAGCGCGGTTACGCTGGTCCCAGCCATGAAGCAAGCCTCGGGAATCTCGAAGTAGCGGCCCATGACGCGAGCAAGGTGCTCGCCCTCGCCGTCGGGCAGAAAAGATAGATCGCCCTCGGCGATGGCCTTTGCGATGGCGCCCTTGATGCGCTCCGGCGTGCCGCCAATCAGCGCGGTTACGCTGGTGCCGGCCATGAAGCAAGCCTCGGGAATCTCGAAGTAGCGGCCCATGACGCGGGCAAGATGCTCGCCCTTGCCGTCAGGCAAGAACGATAGGTCGCCCTCGGCGATGGCCTTGGCGATGGCGCCCTTGATGCGCTCCGGCGTGCCAAGCGGGTTGGCAACGCACGAGAAGTCCACCCAGTCGATCTCGGCACGGATGTCGTAGGGCAGCGTTGCCTCGCGCGACGATGCAACCGGCGCCTCGTTCACCGCATTGGCTATGACATCAAATGGCTTCACTTCAGAACGCTTCGATTCTTCTAGCAGACAGAAAACCCAGGCTAACGTTGCGCCTGGGACACCCACCCTATCACAACGAACGGCGCCCAATGGCGATGTTAGACTGTTAGCGTGAAATCGATTCCCGCACATACCACCGATGGTATAACCCCTGAAAACCAGGCACTATCGCCCTGGAACGGCACCGCCATAATCCTTATGGACTTGGACGCCTTCTTCGCTTCGGTGGAACAGTTGGACCATCCCGAATGGCGCGGCAAGCCCGTCATCGTGGGCGGCAGCCCGAAACGGCGCGGGGTTGTTTCCACCTGCTCATACGAGGCGCGGAAGTTCGGCGTGCATTCCGCCATGCCTTCTTCCATGGCGGCGCGGCTGTGCCCGCAGGCAATCTGGACCGGAGGCAACTTCCACCGCTACCGCGAGATGTCCGCAAGGGTGATGGGAATCCTGTTGGATGAATCCCCTCACCTTATGCAGGTGAGCATCGATGAGGCGTTCCTGGACGTTTCCCCCACCCGCACCAACCGCACCCATCCCGTGGAAGTGGCGCGCCGTATCCAGCGCCGCGTGGCAGAGCTGGGCATCACGTGCTCCATCGGCTTGGGCGAATCGAAGGCCGTGGCGAAGATCGCCTCCAACCAGAACAAGCCGCGCGGACTTACCGTGGTGTACCCCGGCCATTCGGCGGAGTTCCTTGCACCCCTTCCCGTGAAGGAGATGAGTGGCATCGGCCCGGTGGCGCAGCGGCGCCTTGCCGCCTTCCACCTGCGCACCTTAGGCGACGTGGCCGCAGCCAGCCTAGACCTTCTACGCGAGGTGTTCGGCAAGAACGCACAGCTGATGGCCGACCGCTGCCGCGGCATAGACACACCGGTTGTCGAAGATCGCCAGCCGGCGAAGTCCGTTTCCAACGAGATAAGCTTCGCCGAAAGCCTTACCGACCGCAAAGAGATACAGGCGCGCATCGCCACCATGGCGCACAAGGTGGGCCGCCGGTTGCGTCGCAAGGAAATGGAGGGCACGGTTCTGCATCTGAAGGTGCGCAAGGAAGACCTTTCGGTTCGCACCTGCCAGCGCAAGCGCACCGACCTGGGCACCAACGAGATGTCCTGGCTTCCCCTTCTGTACCAGATGCTCGACGAGCTATGGGAAGAGGGCGAGAAGTTGCGCCTGGTGGGCGTAGGCGTAAGCGGGTTCGAGCACGAGCCCGTGCAGGAAGCGCTCTTCGACCCGTTTGCGGAACAAGGCACACAGCAGCAGAACCCGCTTGTTGCCGATTCGCAGAAAAGCCAAAACCTGCTGCAGGCAAGCGATGCCATAGCCCAGCGCTTCGGCGAGGGGGCCGTGCGCTTCGGCCACGAGGTTCGCTCCTACCAGGACACCACCGGGTCGAGTGCCAAGAACCCTGAGGATTACAAGGACTGAACCGCCGGGGCTGCTCACGAACCCGTGCTATTCGCCGGCCCCGGAAGCTTAATGGCCTAAGCTGCTCTAGAACGATTCTTCCAAGATTCTTCCATTCCTAAGCCCATTCGGATGACCATAGGCGAATGACCTGGGAAAACGTGATGGGAAGAGGCTCTTTTAATTGAATTTGAAAATCTTTTGCGCCAGGTGGTAGCCCGTCAGGCCCAACTGCCTGCCAACCGGCGAGGGGATATTGGTGAACGAGTTGATGAGCGTGTGCTTGATCTGCCCGTAGAGCTTTTCGTCTTTGGCTTTCAGGTACGCCCAGATGTCGGCGCGCTTGGCCTCGTTTTCGGGCGTCTTCTCCATACGCAGGAAGATGGAGCAGATGCACATCATCATGGAAAGGTAGTTGTGCATGTACTTGCGCAGGCGCTCGTTTTCCACCGTGTTCAAGTCAACTGCGTCGATCATGGTCTTGGTCACGCGCAGCTGCTGGTCGATGCGCGAAAGCATGACTTTCTCGTTCACCGACTGGTCTTCGCGGCCGATGAAGTACCGGTACGCATCCACGTCAAAGTAGCGGATAGTGCGCACCTTGGGCAGCGGAACGTACACGAACACGTTGTCCACGTAGAAGCAGTGCTCGGGGAGCTTCAGCCCCATGTCGCGCAGCAGCTTAGTACGGTAGATCACCGAGTGCATAAGCAGGTACTGCGAGGAACGGAAATGGCCACAATCCGACCAGCCGAATTCCCTGTCGGTGGGAAACACGTTGGTGTAGCGGATGGTGGTATGCGTACCCTCGAACACCTTTTCGTACACGTAGTTGGAGATAACCAGGTCGGTGGCATCTTCACTTGCGCCGCTGGCTTCCACCTTGGCCTTCTGCTGGCGAAGGTAGTCCATCAAGGTTTCCATGGCCTTGCGGTCCATCCAGTCGTCGGAGTCGACCACCTTGTAGTACAGCCCTTCGGCCGCAGCCAAACCGGCGTTCACCGCAGAGCCATGGCCTCCGTTGGGCTTGTGGATAGCGCGGACGATCCCGGGATGTTCGGCTTCCAGCCTGTCGCAGATCTCTGCAGTGTTGTCTTTCGTGGAGCCATCGTCAACCAAGATGATCTCGATGTCTTCCCCGCAGGGCAACAGGGAGTCAACGCACTTCTCCATATAGTTGGCCGAATTGAAGCACGGCACCGCGAAGGAGATCGTTTTCATGTGCAGCTGCACCTTCCCTTTCCGTTCACACCCTTAGAGTTCTACCTCAGCGGCACATTATACCTGCCAGCGCATACGAGCGGTAGAATGGGGCACGAGACAAACATCACCCACGAAAGGAATGTTTATGACCACGCTCATCGACTCGATGATCACTCGCGCGAAAGCCGACAAGAAGACCATCGTTCTTCCCGAAGGCTTCGACGACCGCATCCTTGCCGCTGCCGAGGAAACCTTGAAGCAGGGCATCGCGAACCTGGTTATCCTGGGCAAGCCCGAGGAAATCAACGCGAAGGGCTACAACCTGGAAGGCGCCCAGATCATCGACCCCGCAACCTCCGAAAAGGCCGAGGAGTACGCGAACCTCCTGTTCGAGCTTCGCAAGAAGAAGGGTATGACCGAAGAGAAAGCCCGTGAGCTGGTAACCACTGACAACGTGTACTTCGCTACCATGATGATCAAGACCGGCGCGGTCGACGGCCTGGTGGGTGGCGCAAGCTGCGCAACCGTGAAGATCCTCTCGCCCGCACTCAGGGTGCTGAAAACCGCTCCCGGCGCTCCTATGGTAAGCTCCATCTTCCTGATGGAAGTTCCCAACTGCGACCTGGGCGAAAACGGCGTGTTCGCCTTCGCCGACTGCGCGCTGGAGATCCAGCCCACAGCAGAGAAGCTGGCGCACATCGCAAGCCTGGCCAGCCAGGGCTTCAACCGCCTTCTGGGCAAGGAGGCGCGCATCGCGCTGCTCTCCCATTCTTCCTACGGCAGCGCCAACAACGACGACGCCCAGAAGGTGCGCGACGCCATGGCCTACATCAAGGAGAACTACCCCGAGCTGAACGCCGACGGCGAACTGCAGCTTGATGCCGCCATCATCCCCGAGGTGGGCGCCTCCAAGGCTCCCGGCTCCCCCGTTGCCGGCAAGGCGAACACGCTGGTGTTCCCCGACCTGGACGCTGGCAACATCGGCTACAAGCTGGTTCAGCGCCTGGCCAACGCCAAGGCCTACGGCCCCATCCTTCAGGGCCTTGCCGCTCCGGTGAACGACCTTTCCCGCGGCTGCACTGCCGAAGACGTGGTGGGCGTTATTGCCATCACCTGCGTCCAGGCGCAGACGCTGTAACAAACGCTGACAAGCAAACGGCTATCGAGAACCGCCCGCCATTCGCGGGCGGTTCTTGTCTTCGGAAATGGAGGGCATGAGCAGAACCGGGCTGCAGCAGAGCGAACGGTGCGTGGTCTGACACGGGCGCGCAGCAAAGCGCCCGTGTCAGCAGACAAACTGAGCGGAGAGTCGCCTGCAATCCCACATGCCAACACACCCCCAGCAACAAAGAAGCCCGCATGTGCGGGCTTCTTTTCGTCTCTGTATTAGCCGAAGCTCTAGTCGAACTTCTTCGCGTAGTGCGAAGCGGGAACGATTTGGCTTCGGGAGTGCACGATCTCGTACGTGTCGCGCGCGATCATGTACTCCTCGTCGGTGGGAACCACGATGATGGGCACCTTCGACTTGTCGGAAGAGATGATGCGCTCGAAGCCGCGCTGCTTGTTGCGCTGCGGGTCAAGCACGATGCCCAAAGGCTGCCAGCCCGCGAAGATCATGCGGCGCATCTTCTCGCAGTTCTCGCCCACGCCGCCGGCGAGCACAATGGCATCGGTGCCCGACATAAGGGCCAGCGACTGGCCGATGAACTTCTTCACGCGCGTGGAGTACATCTCATAGGCCAGGATAGCGCGCTTATCGCCCGCATCGGAGGCTTCCCGCACGCTGCGCAGATCGTTGCTGATGCCGGAAATGCCCAGCAAGCCCGACTTCTTGTTCAGCACATCGCTCATCTCGTCGGGCGTGAAGCCCTCGTGCTCCATAAGGAACGTGACGATGGCCGGGTCGATGGCGCCGGAGCGCGTGCCCATCATAAGGCCATCGAGCGGCGTGAAGCCCATCGTGGTATCCACCGGAACGCCATGGTCTACTGCCGTGATGGAGCAACCGTTGCCCAGGTGGCAGGTGATAAGACGGATCTCGCTTAAGTCTTCGCCCAGGATGGCCGCCGCGCGCTCGCACAGGTAACGGTGCGAAGTGCCATGGAAACCGTACTTGCGGATGCCGTACTTCTCGTAGTACTCGTACGGGATGGGGTACATGTAGGAGTACTTCGGCAGCGTCTGGAAGAACGAGGTGTCGAACACAGCCACCATCGGCGTTTCGGGCATAAGCTCGCGGCAGGCGTTGATGCCGGCCAGTGCCGCCTTGTTGTGAAGGGGCGCCAGCTCTGCCAAGTCATCGATCTTGGAGATAACGTCTTCGGTGATAAGCGCCGACTTCTTGAAGAACTCGCCGCCGTGCACGATGCGGTGGCCCACCGCCGAGATCTCGCTCATGTCCTTGATAACAGCCTTCGGGCCGGTGGAGAGGACATCGAGCACCACGCGCATGGCTGCCGTGTGATCGGGCAGCGGCAGATTGTATACGTACTCATCGTCGTCGATGCCGTGCTTGTGAAGGGACTGATCCGTGCCAACGCGCTCACATAGGCCCTTTGCCAGCACCTTGTTGACGGCAATGTCAACAAGCTGGTACTTCAAAGACGAAGACCCCGCGTTAACAACAAGAATATTCAAGTCAATCCCTCCTCGAGCATGAGAATCGCTCAATTCATTGTACGCAAAAACAGCCGTCCGCATGTTGCGGGCAGGCCGTTTAAGCGGTGACTGGTGAACGGCAGCATAGGCATCCCAAAAGGGCGCTTACGACCGATGAACGGCGTTGATCACGCCTCCTACAGGATGTGCTCGCCCAGTTTCTTTCCGCCAAGCACATGGACATGAAGATGGAACACGGTCTGGCCGGCGTCGGCGCCCGTGTTCACTACCGTGCGGTAGCCGCTTTCGGAAATACCCTTTATCTCGGCGATCTTGGGTACGCGTGCCATAAGCTGACCCAGCAACTCGGCGGGAACGTCATCGCCCAGCGATGCGTAATGTTTCTTGGGAACGATGAGGGTGTGTACCGGAGCTTCGGGGGCAATGTCGTCGAAGGCATAGCACACATCGTCTTCGTAGACCTTGGTGGAAGGGATGCTTCCCTCGATGATGTTGCAGAACAGGCAGTCGGCCATAATTGGTTCCTTTCTCTGGCGCAGGGCTTGGCTTGCGCTTTCCTTGCTTACTTGGGTTTAAGCCTTTTGGAGCGTGGTGTCCACCACGGCATCATCTACCGGGGTGTCCAACTCGCCCATAAGCACATCGATCCTCTGTTGGGCGTTGTTCAGGCTCGCCTTCAGGAAACGCAGCAGAGCGATGCCGCGCTCGTACTTCACCAGGCTTTCCTCGAGCTCCAGGGTGTTGCTCTCAAGCGCCTGCACGATCTGGCTCAGCTCTGTCATAGCCTGACGAAACGTTAGGCCCTCTACTTCGGCGATCTTCGCTTCTTCACTCATTGCCATCCTCCAATGAAAGCAGTTCGGTTAGTTCGGATTCCGCTTCTTCCTCAACGCGGCAGTTCAGGGCGCCGTCTTTGAGCTGCACCTGTATCAAATCGCTTGCGTGCACCTGGGAAACGCTCTTCAGCACCGTGCCCTCTTCGGTACGCGCAATAGACCAGCCGCGCTCCAACGTGCCCAAGGGCGAAAGGTCATGCAGGCGCGCAGTAGCCACGGCCGCCTCGGAGCAGTACCTGTTCAGCAGCCCCTTTCCAACCCGCAACAGCGACTCATTCGCAAGAGCCGTCTCGTGAAGAGGGCGCGTCGGGATCGCCGCACCACCAGTGCGCAATTGCGCTTCCAGCTGCGAAACCTCGATACGGGTTACCTCCACCGACCGCGGAAGCGCAACCTGCAGGCGCTGCGCCAGCGTATCCAACCCTTCGCAGTTCGCCTTCGCCATGCCCTTGCCCACGCGGGCAAGGCGCTCTTCGCAGCTCGAGAGCTTTTCGCTGCGGGAAGGCAACAGGGTCTGCGCCACGCGCTCTAAGCGGCCCTGGTACTCGTCCAAGCTCTGGGCGTCGGCGGCATAGAGCGTGGCCGGGTCGCTGAACAGCGGGCGCGAGGAAACCTGATCCAGATAGGAAACCGAGCGCTTCAGGCGGTTCGTCAGCGTTCGCGTCATGCGGCCGTACAGTACGTCAATCTGCTCGGCCAGCTCTTGGGAATCGGGGCTTACGGTAAGCGCCGCATCGGTGGGTGTGGAAGCGCGATGGTCGGCCACCATGTCGGCAATGGAGGTGTCAGGCTCGTGCCCGATGCCCGTAACCACAGGAACCGGGCAGTTCACGATAGCACGCGCCAGCCCCTCGTCGTTGAAGGGCATGAAGCTCTCGAACGATCCGCCGCCACGCATGAGCAGCACCACTTCAACGCCCGAATGCCCTACCACGTCCAAGGCCCGGATAAGATCCTGCGCAGCATTCGCGCCTTCAACCGGAACACCGGCGAACACGATGTGCGCCAAAGGAAAACGCCGACGGAAGGTGCGCAAAGCGTCGTGCACCACCGCGCCACGCGGCGAGGTGATGATGCCCACCGTAAGCGGCATGGCGGGCAACGGGCGCTTGCGCGAGGAGTCCATAAGCCCTTCCGCCTTGAGCTTCTGGGCAAGCTGGGCAACCCTGCGCCGGAGCACGCCTTCGCCTTCCAGGGCGATGCTGGTAACGTCGAAGCTCATGCGACCCGTGCGCGCATACACGTTGAAGCGGCCGGTGATCTGCACCTTTGCGCCGATGAAGAGCTCTACCGCGCTAGCGTTGTAGCGGTTGCGCCACATCTTGCAGTCCATCACGGCGCCTTCGTCCTTCACCGTGAAGTACACCGCCTTGTAGCCGGGCTTGTTGGAAAGCTCGCTCACCTCGCCCAGCACGCAGAACGTGTGCTTGGCCAAAACAGAGTTGGCGATGTTGGTTACCTCGGTAACCGTGAGCAAATCCTGCCCGTTGGCATTCTTAGGGCGCTGGCCCGTTGGGGCATCCACCCCGAAAGCAAGCGATTCGCGGTAGCCCGCCGCACGCGCAGCAGCGCCCTTGGCCGCGGCCACCACATCGCTTTGGGAAACGTGCGCTTCGAGCGGGCTCATGCCGCCCATATAGGGCGCATCATCGCGCGCCACGGCCTATTCCTCATGGCTGGAAAGCAAGTACAGCAGCTGAAGCACAGAGATGAGCGCGGCAGCCACATAGGTAAGGGCGCAGGCGCGAAGCACGTTCCAGGCACCTGCCTGCTCGCCGCCGGGAATGCCGGTGGTGGCCATGTAGGTCATGGCCCGGTGGCTGGCGTCGAACTCGACAGGCAGCGTGACGATCTGGAACAAAACCGCAACGGCATAGAAGATGATGGCGAGCTGCACCAGACCGGCAAGGTTCAGGAAGATGCCGATCATCAGCAGGAAAATCCAGGCGTTGGATACGAAGTTGACCGCCGGCACCATAGCTCCGCGGACCTTCATGGGAACGTAGCCCTGCGCGTGCTGGCAAGCATGGCCAACCTCGTGGCAAGCGGTGGCCGTTGCCGTGATGGAAGTGCCGTTGAACGAGCTGGGGTCGAGCGTGATGGAATTGTCCTTCGGGTTGAAGAAGTTCTGGTCGTGGCCGCCCATGCGCACCGGCACGTCGTAGATGCCGTAGTAGTGCAACATGCCCTCGGCAACCTGCTGGCCGGTCATACGGCTGGTGTTGGGAACATGCGAGTACTTCTTTATCTGATGGTTCACGTACCACTGGGCGCCGCCGCCGATAGCCATGGTTACGACGATCAGGAGGATATAGCTCATCATGGGGTTGTTCTCCTTATGGAATCGTTTGCTGGACTACAGCATACAGGCAGCTATGCTTGGCTCTGCCCGTGGCACTGGATAACCAGGTTTCCGTCATCAAGGCGTAATGAGTAGCGGCCTTCCAGAAGCTCGGAAAGCTCCTTGCCCACCACGCGGTAGCGCCAACCCTGCAGAAGCTCGCAGTCTTCCACATGACCGCGCGCCAACTTCATAAGCTCGTTTTGCGGGGCAAGCGTCTGCGCCGCAATGGCGTTCTGCTTCGAGCGAAGGTGCACGATGGCGTTCATCAGGTCTACCGCAACATCGACGTTGGCTTCGTTCTTGCCATGGCCCTGAACTGCCGGAAGGTCTTCGGCTGGGCAATCCAAGCCGCGCTTGATGCACTTCAGGGCAACGCGCGCCTCTGCCGGGCGAAGGGCCTCGCGCATACCGCGCACCATGTACAGCTCGTCGAGCGAGCGGGCCTCGCGGCGGCAGGCCTCCACGATCTGCTCGTCGGAAACCACCCATTTGCGCGGGATGTTGGCATGCTGCGCGCGCTCTTCGCGCCAGGCGGCGAACTCGCGTGCGGCGGAAAGCTGGCGGGCGGTGAGCTGGTTCACGCGCTTGAGCTTGCGGTAACGCGTGCGCGGGTCAACCTCGTACTTCTTGGGATTCGATATCTCTTCGAACGCATCGTCGAGCCAACTCAGGCGGTTCTTTTCCTCCAGCATGCGCATCATGGAGGAATAGATGCGGGGCAGGTAGTTCACGTCATCGGCAGCGTATTCCACCTGGGAAGCGGATAGCGGGCGCCGGCTCCAATCAGTAAACGAGTCCTTCTTCGGCAGGGTAACGTGGCAGAACGACTGCACCAGCGAAGCGTAGGAGGCCTGCTGGCTCTTCCCCAAGATAGCGGCAGCCACCTGCGTGTCGAACACGGGTTTGGGCACCACACCGGTTTCATGGTACAGGATCTCTATGTCCTGCGAAGAGGCGTGGAAGATCTTCACTATGTGCTCGTCGGTGAGCACAGGTGCCATCACGGAAAGGTCGCGGATGCCAAACGGGTCGATGATGGCCACTTCGCCTTCTATGGCCACCTGCACCAGGCAGAGCTTGGCGTAATAGGTTTTCTCGCGCAGGAACTCCGTATCGATTGCCATATAGGGGCTTTCCGAGCAGCGCGCAAGGAAATCCCGTAGCTTAGCGTCGGTTTCGACGAGCATGTACGATCCTTCATGTCAATTTATTGAACAGCGGCGCCGGGGACGCGGGTCAAGCGATGGGCGCGTTCCAACAGCGGGCATTTCATGTACCATTGACAGGGTAACAAAAGGGGTGCCGTTGAAAGTTCTCGTCATACATAATCTACGCTCCGGCCTGCGCAACGGGGCCGTCTACGACTTCGTGCGAAGCTACGCCGAAGAGGGCGATTCGGTTACCATGCGCATTCTGGGCAGCAATACCGATCTTTCCAAGCTGCTGGCCGATGCCGCCGACTTCGATTTCGTCATCGCCAGCGGCGGCGACGGCACCATCGCAAGCGTTGCCTACGAGCTGCGCAACACGGGCATCCCCATCCTGCCCTTCCCCGCCGGCACGGCGAACCTCTTGGCGCTGAACCTTTTCGAGCCGAATGAGAGCCATGCCCTGTGCAAGGTGGTGGACGAGGCCATCACACTCGACTTCGACATGGGCGAAATCGAATCCGCCGACGGGAAGACCTTCGGCTTCACCGTTATGGCCGGATGCGGCTACGACGAGCTGATCATGCGCAACGCCACCGGCCACAAGCACCTGCTGGGCGACATGGCCTATTTCGAGGCGGCGTTTTCCAACCCCACACCCCAGGTTTCCGACTTCACCCTTACCATCGATGGGCAGGAAGTGCACGAATCGGGCATCGGCGTGGTGCTGGCGAACTTCTCGAAGATGCAGTTCGACCTGATGGTGAGCGACCAGAACCTTCCGCGCGACGGCTTGCTTGACATCATCATCCTGAAGACGGAAAACGCCATCCAGCTTATCCCCACCGTGTTGGCAAAGGTGTTCGACCACACTGGCGCCCTAGCGAAGAAGGTGGGCGGCCTGAAGCTGTACCGTGGCAGGGAGGTGCGCATCGACGCAGACCCCGCCATGCTGGTGGAGTACGACGGCGAACCTTCCCAGGTTTCCACGCCGATCACCGTCCGTTGCCTTCCGAAGGCCACGCGCTTCGTGGTAACCGACGAGTGCCTGAAGCACTTCCAACCCGAAGAGTAAGCCGCTATTCTTTCGCTGCCTTTTCCGCAACTTCCTTCGACGCGCCTTCCTTGAGCTGCTGCGCTTCCATGAGCGCGGTGGCAAGCTGAAGCGTGTCGGCGTTCTGCGGCTCGAAGCCCTTCGCGCGGATCATCTCCAGGTTCTTCTGCGCGGTCCATTCGCGGTAGTTGGAGTTGTAGCGCATCTGCAGAAGCTCCAGCACCACCGCGAACACCATGGCGAAGTACACCATCAGCTTCTCGGCGTGCATGTCCATGACCTCGATACCGGAGTTGATGCCCAGGCCATCGAGCACCAGCAGAACGCCGATGACCGCGATGAACACCAGCGCCAAGATGGTCATCTCGGTGTGGGCGTTGATGAAATCGGATATGGCGTCGATGAACACCATCATGAGGATGACCGCCGCCATAACCGCGATGATCATGACGATGAGGTGGTTCGCCAGGCCGACCGCCGTGATAACCGAGTCGATGGAGAACACGACGTCCATGACCATGATGGTGGCGATGGCGCCGCCGAAGCCGATGGTCTTGCGCGGGGCGTCCGCATCGCCCTGGCTTTCCTTTTCCTCGGTAAGGTTCAGCACGTCGCGAAGCTCGGATACACCCTTGTAGATAAGGTACAAGCCGCCCAGCAGCAATATCAGGTCGCGAACGGAAAAGCCCAACTGCTCGCCACCGATGAAGATACCGGGAACGTAGAACAGCTTGTCGGTCATATGCACCAGGAACGAGGCGAAGCACAGGAAGATGCAGCGCGAAACCAACGCGGCGAGCAAGCCCAGCTTGCGGCCCAGATGCTGCTTTTCGGCGGGCAGACGGTCGGTGGTAAGGATGATGAACACCAAGTTGTCCACACCCAGGATGATCTCCAGGAACATCAGGGTTACGAGGCTGATCCACGCTTCGGGCGTTGCGAAAATCGAGAGATCCATTGAGTGCTTTGCCTTTCTTCCGTACCCGCCCATAAAAAAGACCCACGGCGGGAAGCGGGCTTGCTTCCACACCGTGAGTCTCATCGTTTAAGACACGCCAGGCTCGTTTCAGCCAGGATTGTTGACGGGTCACACGGCCTTCGCCGTGCCAACTACTCCCCCACAGGGTGCTGCCATAGTACCACGAAGCCGAAGCGAC
>CAVFYB010000007.1:0-32963 GCA_963626845.1 Bacteroidaceae bacterium
TGCAGCAAAAAAGGAAGACCTTCCGCCTGCTTGACGGAAAGCCCTCCTTCATTGTTCTTAGCCTTCAGAAGGCTAGCGATATTGACCCAAGGATCCATGTACGGCAAAAGCCCTGTTAGTCAACGAGCTCGACTTCGACGTCGAAGCCGTGACGGGAGCCTGCGGCACGGGAAAGCGTGCGGATGGCCTTGATAACACGGCCCTGACGGCCGATAACCTTGCCGGCATCGGCTTCGTCCACGCGAACCTCGATGAGAACCGCGCCGTCTTCGGTATCGGACGCCTCGATGCTGACGGCATCGGGGTTGTCTACCAAAGGCAGTACCAGCGATTCAACAAGCCCTGAGATATCTTCGCGAGAATCCGCCATGGGTTAGGCGTTCTTGCGCTCTGCCTCGATGAGGCGTGCAACCGTGTCGGTGGGCTTTGCGCCGTTGGCAACCCACTCATCGACCTTGGCGAGGTCGAGCTTCACAGCTGCAGGGGTGGTGCAGGGGTTGTAGGAACCGACCTGCTCGATATAGCGACCGTCGCGACGAGCGCGGGAGTCTGCTACGACAATGCGGTAATAAGGTGCCTTTTTAGCGCCGTGACGGGCGAGACGAATCTTGACTGCCATCGAGTTGTTCTCCTTCTAAACATTTGAGCGACCCGATGGGAAATGCCGTGCGGGTCGCAAAACAGCGGTTATAGATATTACCTCTTGAACACGGAATCATCAAGCCCGCTCATCATGTCCTGCATCTTCTTCACATCGGACAAGCGCATGCCGCCCATGCCGGGAATGCCCATGCGCTGCTTGCCCTTCTTGCCTTTCTTCCCCTTCTTGCCCTTGCCTTTGCCGCGGCGGTTGGCCTGGGCCTCTTGGGCGTTCATGATGGAGCGCATCATCTTCTTGGTTTCGGTGAACTGCTTCAGCAGCTGGTTCACCTGGAACACCTTCACGCCGGCGCCTGCGGCAACGCGCGCCTTGCGCGAGCCGTTCAGGATCTCGGGGTGCTCGCGCTCGGCCTTGGTCATGGAGCCGATGATGACGGCCATCTCGTCGAGCGCGTGCTCGTTCACCTGGCCTTCGCGCATGGCCTTGTCGCCGCCGGGGAGCGCGCTGATGAGCTTCTGCACGCCGCCCATCTTGCTTACCTGCTGCTTCATCATGAGGAAGTCGTTCAGGGTAAGGTTGCCGCGCGCCATGCGCTCGGCCTCTTCCTGCTCGACCTCTTCGGCACGAAGCTTGGAGGCGGACTCGATGATGCTCACCACGTCGCCCATGCCCAGGATGCGCTTGGCCATGCGGTCGGGATGGAAGCGCTCCAGGGAATCGGGCTTTTCGCCCGAGGAGATGAACATGATGGGCTTGCCGGTTACCTGCTTGATGGAAAGGGCGCCGCCGCCGCGGGCATCGCCGTCCATCTTCGACATGATCACGCCGTCGAAGTCGACGCGGTCGGAGAACGCCTTGGCAACGTTGACGGCGTCCTGGCCGGTCATGGCGTCTACCACCATGTAGATCTGGTCGGGCTCTACCGCGGCCTTGATGGCCTCGGCTTCGGCCATCATCTCCTCGTCGACATGCAGGCGGCCCGCCGTGTCGACGATGACCACATCGCGCAGGGAGTCGATGGCGTCACGCACGCCTTCCTTAGCGATCTTCACCGGGTCCTTGCCCTCGCCGCGGTACACGCGCACGCCGATCTCGTTGCCGAGCGTTTCCAGCTGGTCGGCTGCAGCGGGACGGTACACGTCGCACGCGCACAGCAGCGGGTTGTGGTTCTGCTGCTTCAGCAGGTAGGCAAGCTTCGCCGCGGCGGTGGTTTTACCGGAGCCCTGAAGGCCCACGAGCATGATGACGTTGGGGATGCGGCTGGAAAGCTGCAGCGGGGCGCTTTCCTTGCCCAAGAGCTCGGTAAGCTCTTCGAGCACGATCTTAATGACGTTCTGGCCCGGCGTGAGCGAATCCAGCACCTCGGCGGTAAGGCAGCGCTCCTTCGTGCTCTTCACGAAGGACTTCACCACCTTGAAGTTCACGTCGGCCTCGAGCAGCGCCATGCGGATCTCGCGCATGGCAACGTCGATGTCCTCCTCGGTCAGGCGGCCCTTGCCGCGCAGGCCCGTGAAGATGGACTGTAGCTTTTCGGAAAGGTTATCGAACATCGGCCATGTCTCCAATCAGTGCCCGCGCGAAGTCGTGGGCATCGAAATCCTGCAAGTCGTCTATCCCCTCGCCCACACCGATCTTGAAGATGGGCAGTTCCAGCTCGTGCGAAACGGCGAGCGCGATGCCGCCCTTGGCGGTGCCGTCGAGCTTGGTGACGATGACGCCGTCCAGCTCGAGCGCCTTGTTGAACTCACGCGCCTGCTGCAAGCCGTTCTGGCCGGTGGTGGCGTCGATCACCAGCACGGTGTACACGGGGATGTTCGCGCGCTTGCGAACCACGTTAACCACCTTCTGCAGTTCTCGCATAAGGTCATCGGAAGTGTGCAGGCGACCCGCTGTGTCGATGATGACTAGGTCGGATCCGTTCTTTTCGGCAACCTCGATAGCCTCGAAGCACACGCTGGCCGGGTCGCTGCCACGGTCGCGCGAGACAATGGGAGCCCCGCTGCGCTGAGCCCACACCTGCAGCTGCTCTATGGCGGCAGCGCGGAACGTGTCGGCTCCGCACAAGAGCACATTGCGGCCCTTTTCCTTGTAGGCGGCGGCGAGCTTGCCTGCGGTGGTGGTTTTGCCCGAGCCGTTGATGCCCACGAACATCACCAGCGAGGGGCTTTCCTCGAACACGTCGGTTTCCGCCGGCGTGAACGTGGATGCCATCTGGTCGGTGAGCATGTCGAAGACGGCATAGGCATCGGGCAGGGCCTTGCGTTTTGCCTGGTCGCGCAGCTCCTCGATGATGGAATCAGCAGCAGAGGCACCGATATCAGCCAGGATAAGGGTTTCCTCCAGCTCTTCCCAGAAGTCCTCGTCGACGTCCGGGCCGCGGTCGAGCAGGATGTTCATCTGCTCCTTGAACTTGTCGCGGGAGCGATGAAGGCCTTCGTTGATCTTGTCGAAGAATCCCATTTAACCCTCCTTGCGGGTAGCTTTATCGAGTTTCTGGCTGAGCACCTTGGTGATGCCGTCTGCCTGCATCGATACACCATACAATATGTCGGCCGATTCCATGGTGCGGCGCTGATGCGTGATCATGATGAATTGCGTTTCGTTGCGCACCACATTGATGTAGGCGATGAGGCGCCGCAGGTTCGTATCGTCGAGTGCGGCTTCCACCTCGTCCAGGATATAGAAGGGCGTCTGGCGGATGCGGTACACCGCGAACAGGAGCGCCATGGCGGTCATCGATTTCTCGCCGCCGGAAAGCAGCGACATCTTCTTCACGCGCTTGCCCACCGGCTGCGCGTTCACATCCACGCCCGTGTTCTCCAAATCCTCCGGATCCACCAAAGAAAGGTGCGCCTGGCCGCCGGGGAACAAGGTGGAGAAGATCTCCGAGAAGTTGGCGTTCACCTGCTCGAACGTTGCGATGAAGTCGTCGCGCATGCGCTCGTCGATGACGTCGACGATGCGTGCGAGCGACTTGCGGGCCTGGCGCATGTCCTCCAGCTGGGAGCTGAGGTAGTTGAAGCGAGTGCTTACCTGCTCGAATTCCTCTGCCGCGTCGGGGCTTACCGCGCCCATGTTCTTGATGCGGCGCTCGAGCGAGGCAGCCTGCTCTTCGGCCTGTAGGCGGTTCTCAAGCGGCTCCAGGGCGAGCGCGGTTTCCAGCGAGGTTTCGCAATCCTGGGTGATAGCGTTGATGCTGGATTCCACCTGGACCTCCAGCCGCCCCTTCTCTATACGCACGTCAGCGATGCGGGCAGAATGCGCCTCGAAGCGGTCGCGGACCTCGCGTGAGGACTTGGTGGCCTGGGCTATCTTTTCGTGCAAGGAGCGGGAGAACTCCTGCTCGCTGGCCGATTCGCGTTCCAAGCGAGCCGAGATAAGCGACGCGGCGTCAGAAAGCGACCTAAGGGTGGAGAGCAGGTCGGAGGCGCGGTTCGCAGCGCCGCGGGCAATGGCGATGCGATGCGTTGAGGAGGCGTCTTCCCGGTTCGAGGAGGCGATTTCCTGTTCGCGGGTGGCAACCATGCGCTCGGCGTAGGCCTTGCGCTCGGATAGGCGGGCGGCTTCAAGGCGTGCGTCGGATACCTTTTCCGAAAGCGAGACGATGTCGCGCTTCAGGGGCGAGATCTTCTGCTCGATGGCCGCAACGCTTTCCTTGTTCAGTTCCAGCTGAGCCTGCACCTGCGCAAGGTCGCTTTCAAGCTGGTCGGAATCGGGCTGGGCCTTTTCGAAGAACGCACGGTTTTCCTCCTGCTCTTTCAAGAGGCGCTCGTTTTCCTGTTCAAGCTCGCGAACAGCTGCCGCAGCTGAATCAGCATCGCGGCGCGCAGATTCGCTGCGGCCCTTGGCGCTGGCCAGCTCTTCGGAAAGCTTCAGGGATTCGGTTTGGGCTTGGCGCAGGCGCGCTTCCACCGCTGCGTCTTCTTCCTTGGCCTGTTCATAGGCCTGCTCACAGCGCGCTTCGGCTTCCTTGGCGGCGCCGAGCGCACGGCGACGCGCGAGGGCGCTGTTCTCCCTATCGGCATCGGACGTGCGGAAGAGGGACACCTTGCCGTGAGCATCCACCACGCACCCGTCGAGGGAAGCGAAACGCGCCTGCGCGCCCTTCTGCTCGGCTGCCTGTCGGAGCGATTCGTCGATCGATTCGGTGAGCACCACATCGCCCAACAGCGCTTCCACCTGGGCTTCGAAGCCAGGGGCAACGGTGATGCGGTCGAGTAGGCGCTCGCCTGCGGGCGCACCCGGTGCGACCGCAGCGCCAGGAGCGAACACGGCGGAAACCGTGCCCACCGCATCGGAGCCGAGCGATTCACGCAGCAGATGGACCGCCTGCTGCTGGCCGGGAACAAGCACCGCGTGCAGGTCGTTGCCCAACAGAGCCTCCACCAGAGAATCAAGGCCTTCCGGCGCGGAAATCGCATGCGAGAGCAGGGCGGAGCCGGAGGCAACCGAATCCTTGACGGAAAGGGCATGGGCCAGAAGCGAGTTGGACGCCTCGCTGGCGCGCTCCAACTCTTCGAGGGCAGTGCGCTCGCCTGATGCCTGGGACAAGGCGTTGCGAGCAGCATCGAGCCCTTTGCGGGCAGCTTCGCGGGAAACAACCAACTGCCCCAAGCCGGAGCGCACCTCGGAATCGCGCTGGGAAAGGGCAGCAAACTCGGATTCGAGGGATTCGGCCGTCGCCGAAAGCTCGGCCGACTTCGCGCGGGCCGCAGCCAAGCGCTCGGCAGAATCGGCAACATGGGCATCGATGACCTGGGCGCGGGCGCGCTTTTCGGAGAGGTTTTCCTTCAGGGCCTGCTGGGTAGCCTGGATGGTATCGCGGCGGTGCGCCAGCCCGCGCTGCTCGCTGGTGAGGGTATCGAGCTGCTTGCGCAGGTCGTTGCGCTCGTTCACGCGCTTGGTGTAGGAGATCTCCAAGTCGCCGCGGAGCTTTTCCGCCTGCTCGGACTTGGTACGGGCCTCGTCGGCCGCCTCGCGCGCATCGGCCAGCTCCCTCTGGGCGGCAGCGCGGCGCACCCTACCCTCTTCAACGTAGCGCGAAAGGCGCTCCGCTTCCGAAAGGTAACCGGTGCGCTTTTCCTCCAACAGGATGGCCGTGGAGTTCAGGCGCTCGTAGGAGGCCTGGGCGCGACGGTAGTTGCCGTTCAGGTCGTTTTCCTGCGAGCTGCGCTTATGCAATTCGCCTTGCAGGCCGTCGAGCACTTCCTCGGACGCGGCCAGCTCTTCCTTCAGCGTTGCCTGCTGGGCTTCCAGGGCCTTTTCCGACTCGAGCGTTTCGTCCCAACGCTTCTGTAGCACGCGCAGGTCGTCCACGGCCAGGCCAAGGCGCAGGTCGGAAAGCTCGGAAGAGAGCTGTTCGTGCAGGCGCGCCTTCTTCGCCTTGCGCTCGAGCGGCTTCAGCTGGCGCTCGACTTCGGCGGTGATGTCGTTCACGCGGGCAAGATGGGCGTCCATCTGGGCAAGCTTGCGCTCGCTCTTCGCCTTGCGCTCCTTGTGCTTCAGGATGCCGGCGGCCTCTTCGATAAGGGCGCGGCGGTCTTCGGGGCGTGAAGAGAGAACCGAATCAAGGTTGCCCTGGCTGATGATGGAGTTGGTGCCGGTGCCCATGCCCGAATCGTGCAAGATGTCGAGCACGTCCATGCGACGGACGACGTTGCCGTTGATGAGGTATTCGCTTTCACCGCTGCGGTACATGCGCCTGCCGATGGAAACCTCTGCGAAGTCGACCGGCAGGGTGCCGTCGGAATTGTCCAACAGCAGTTCCACTTCGGCAACGGAAACGGGTTTGCGGGCAGAAGAGCCCGCGAAGATGACGTCTTCCATGGACTGGCCGCGCAGGTTCTTCGCGTTGCGTTCGCCAAGCACCCACAGCACGGCATCGGAGATGTTCGATTTGCCCGACCCGTTGGGGCCGACCACAGCCGCAATGCCCGGCTCGAATCTCATGACCGTACGATCAGCGAAGGACTTGAAGCCCTTCAAGGTCAACGACTTGAGGTACACCTGAGCCCCTTACTGCTGCTGTTTTTTCTGCTTGCGGGCTTTCTGCTCTGCCTGCTTACGGGCCTTTTCCTCGGCCTTGGCCGCCTTGATGGCCGCTTTGGCTTCGGCCTTGCGTTTCTTGTCTTCGGGGCTTTTGCCCTCGAACAGCGAACCCAATATCTCCAGCGCAGACTTGGCAGCCTGGCTCTCGGATTCCTTCTTGGTGCGGCCCACACCGCGCGCGATGGACTTCATACCCACGAACACCTGCGTTACGAAGGTGCGGTCGTGCGGCGGGCCCTGGGTCTCAACAAGGCGATACGTAGGGGTAATGCCGTCTTCCTGAAGGCGTTCCTGCAGCACGCTCTTGGGGTTTTCAGGCTCTTTGGCCATGTCTTCGCTCATACGCACGATAAGGGTGCGCTTCACGAAAGCAGCCGCCGAATCGATGCCGCCGTCCAGGTACAGGGCCGCAACAAGCGACTCGTAGACGTTTTCCAACGCAGAGTGCAAGCCGCGCCGGCCCGTGCCGCGTTCGGAGGAGCCGAAGAAGATGACATCGGAAAGGCCCAGGTCCTTGCCGACCGCGGAAAGGGACGCGCCCGACACCAGGGAAACCTTGATACGGGTAAGGCCGCCTTCGTCCAGGTCGGGATAGGCATGATAGGCGCAATAGGAAACGATGGCGCCCAAAATGCTGTCGCCCAAAAACTCCAGACGCTCGTAGGAATCATGGATGGAATGGCCCTCAACGGCAGAAGGGTGCGTAAGGGCGGTTTGCAGCAGCGAACGATTGCTGAACTTGTGGCCCAGGATTTCCTCGGCCTTGTCTAAACGCTTGGTATGTTCTGGCAATTCGTTCACGTGTGCTGCGGTTCCTGTTGGTTGCAATCAGTTAATCTTGATTGATTTTACTCGTGCTGTTCGGCCTGATTAACGGTGCGCTCGATTATTCCCGAAACATCCAAACGAACCGTGCGAGCGGCAACCAGAATGCCGTTCTTGATGGCTTCCTCATTCGAAGAGCCATGGCCAACCAGGCATGCGCCTTTAACGCCCAGGATGGGAGCACCGCCGTAGGTATCGGCTGAAGTGGATTCCTTCAGCTCTTTCAGGCCGGACTTCATGGTGAGCGCACCGAGCTTGGTCAGGGCGTTGGACATCATGATCTTCTTCACTTCGCCGAACAGGAGCTTGCTTACACCCTCGATGGTTTTAAGGCACACGTTGCCAGTGAAACCGTCGGTAACGTACACGTCTGCGACACCGTTCATGATGTCACAGCCCTCGGCGTTGCCGATGAAGGAGGGGATCTGCTCTTTCATCAGCGCGAAGGATTCCTGCGCCATCTTGGAACCCTTGGTGTCTTCGCTGCCAATGTTGAGCAGCGCCACCTTCGGGCTGGGCATTCCCAAAACCTTCTCTGCATACGTGGAAGCCATCTGAGCGAACTGAACCAGGTAGGCCGGTTTGCAATCGGCGTTGGCGCCCACATCGCACATCACCACAGGCTTAGCGGGAGACGGGATTATGGTGCAGAGCGCCGGACGGGCAACGCCCTTGATGCGCCCAACCACCAGCGTGGCGGCCGCAAGGCAGGCACCGGTAGAACCGGCAGAGAAGAAGCCCTGGGCGGCGCCCTCCTTCACCAGGCGATTGCCAACCACCAGGCTGGAGTCCTTCTTCTTACGCACTGCATTCGCAGGATGCTCGTCCATAGCGATCTCTTCGGTGGTAACCTGGGCAACCACTCGCTCGTGCTTGGCAGCGAAGGGTTCTACGACGCTGGCAGGGCCGCACGCTATAACCGTAAGCTCGTTATCGGCCTCGAGGGCATGTTCGATGCCCGGCAGCACTACCTTGGGCCCGAAATCGCCACCCAGAACGTCAACTGCGATTGTTACTTGGTTGCTCACTGAAGCTCCCCCTTGGAAACGCGGCGTACCCGCAGAAATCCCTATACAACAAAAATCCCCCGGAAATTCCGGGGGATCTTACTACCCGATTATGGCAAACACTAAGCGGTTTGGATAACCTCGCGGTCGCGGTAGAAGCCGCAGTTGGGGCATACGCGATGAGGAAGCTTAGCCTCGCCGCACTGCGGGCAAACGGAACGAGAAGGCGAAGCGATCTTGTCGTTTTCGCTCCTGCGTGCGTGGGTAACTGCACGACCGGTCTTACGCTTTGGCACTGCCATGATTAATCTCCTTCTATACTGCAGGTAAACCTGAAGATCTCAAATATGCGATTACGCGAAAAAATATCCTAGCAAAGGTACTGACCCGAATCAAGGGCGAGTTGCCATTAACAGCAAACTAATCATCGAACTTGATGTTGCGAAGCACCGCAAAGGGATTCGGGTGGAACTCGTCTTCCTCTTCGCCTTCCACAGGCTTGTCGCACGTGCATTCCTCTGCGTTGAGGTTGGCACCGCAACCGGCGCAAAGGCCCTTGCAGGCATCGTCGCACAACGGGGTGTACGGAAGCTCGAGCGAAAGCGCTGCCACGAGCAACGGCGAAAGGTCGATGATGCGGTCTTCGCCAAGCAGCTCGTACTCCTCTTTCTCTTCCTCAGAAAGCTGAACGTCGGAATCGGGGATGAGGTAGTACCCCTCCACTTCGCCTTCCAGGGAGTACTCGGCTGGCTCCAAGCAGCGAACGCAGTTGGTTTGCGCAGCGCCGGAAACGATGCCGGTTACCAGAAGCGCGCCACCAGTGTTGGAGATAGAGACTTCCCACGTAAGGGGACTGCTGAACGTGTAGGTGTCTACACCCTGATCAAGCTGGCCAAGGTTGTACTCGCCGGAAAAAGACAAGCTCTCCGCCGGAGCGAAGAGCTGTGCAGGAACCTCGATGTTCAAAGGTTCCATTAGCGACCGGAGTTAAGGGAGTTGGCGTTAAGGCGATCGCGGCAGCGACGCACGCTGTTCAGCGCGGTATCAAGGCTCTGCTCGACGTGGCTGAACACCTCGTCGGCGAAGTCTTCCGCACCGGCGCGCGTTTCGCGCTCGAGCTCGCGGGCCTCGGCCAGGATGGTATCGGCCTGCTGCTGGGAGATGCGGACGATCTCCTGCTCGCTGGCGATGGTGATGGCCTGGCTGCGCGCATCCTCGATAAGACGGCTGGCCTGGGCTTCAGCTTCGTCCAAGAGGGCCTGGCGCTCGCGGATAACCTGACGAGCCTGGGCGAACTCGCTCGGGAACGTATCGCGGATCTCGTCCAGGATCTCGAAGGCGGCCTGGGCATCTACGGCCCTGAAGTTGCCGCCTTTGCCGAATGCAGTCTTAGAATCCTCGATGAGCATGGTGAGCTCTTCGATAAGATTCAATACCCCTGTTTCGTCCATATACATCCTTCCAAATCATGCGCGAATTTGCGCATGAGAATATAAGCATAGCTAAGCAGTTTAATTCATCAAGGCATAAGTGTAGCAAAAAGCCACGATTTGCGGAAAACCTGCACGCAGCTAAGCGCGCTGCCCCTGCCGCTATGACTTCTTGGCAGCGTATGCGTCTGCGAAATACTCGTGCAGGGCAACTTCCACGCACGGCGGGACGAAGCCCTTCACGTCACCTCCCATAGAAGCCATTTCGCGGATTATGGAAGAGGACAGGTACATGAACTTCGGCGGCGACATGATGAAGAACGTTTCCAGGTCCTTCGAAAGCTCGTAGTTGAGCGCCGTCATCTGGAACTCGTACTCGAAGTCGGTGATGGCCCGCAGGCCCTTTACCACAACGTGGGCGTCGAGCTGATGAACGCAATCGACCAGAAGGCCCTCGAAACTGATGACGCGGACATTGGGAAGGTCGGCAACCGCCTCCGTTGCAAGACGCACACGTGTTTCAAGCTTGAAGATGGGGCTCTTCTTCGCCGACTTGGCAACGGCGACCACAACCTCATCGAAGATCTGCGCCGCACGGGAGATAACATCGAAGTGCCCTGCGGTAATGGGATCGAACGTACCCGGTACAACCGCTCGTTTCATCTATACTTCCTTCCTCAATGTTATAAGCGAGGTGGCCCCGTAATCTTTCGCGGAAACCACCGCATATTCTACCGTATCGCACGCGGCCTCTACCTGCTGCTTGTCCTTTTTGGCGAACTCGTAGCAAACAAGGGCGCCGGGCGCCAGCCTGCCCGCCTCATCCAGCTGGCAGACCAGGTTTATGACCTTATCCGCCTCGTAGGCATACGGCGGGTCAAGGAACACCAGATCGTACGGAGCCCCTGCGAACTGCGGCAGCGTGAATGCATCGCTCCGGCGCAGCGCATAACGGCTGCGCGGCAAGCCCAGCGAAGCGATGTTGGCCTCGATGATGCGCTGGGCGTCCCTGCCCTGCTCACAGAAGGTTACGTGGCTGGCACCACGGCTTAGGGTTTCAAGGCCAAGGGCGCCAGAACCGGCGAACGCATCGAGCACGCGGGCTCCTTCAAGCGTTCCCCGCACGCTGGTGAGCGAGCTCATAAGGGCCTCGCGCACCCTATCGGTTGTGGGACGGGTGGAATCGCCCTTCAGCGACTTAAGGGGCCTGCCCCTGAATTCACCGGAAATGATCCTCAATGCTTCCTCGCCTTCCGAAGTACCTGCAATTCCCGCAGCGCCAACGTGCGCTCATCGTCGCTGAAGAGCGCAGGGTCGAACAGGCTGCGCGCGTCCTGGTAGGCCGCTTCGATCACGGCCTTGTCGCGAATCACGTTGACTAACCGCAGGGCGGTGCGGCCATGCTGCCGGTCTCCGAAGATATCGCCCTCGCGGCGCATTGACAAGTCGCGCTCGGAAAGGGCGAAGCCGTCCTCTGTTTTCTCCATGGCGCCCAAGCGCTCCAGCGCCTGGGGTGCACGGGTCCGCGAAATCAGGAACACCTGGCCCGGCTTGGAGCCGCGCCCCACCCTGCCGCGCAGCTGGTGGAGCTGAGCCAGGCCGAAGCGATCGGCGTCTTCTACGATCATCACCGTTGCGTTGGGAACGTCGACGCCCACCTCCACAACAGTGGTGGAAACCAGCACATCGATATCGCCTTCGCGAAACCGCTTCATCACCTGCTCTTTTTCGGCGGGCTGCATCTTGCCATGCAGTAGCGCCACCTTCGCTTCGGGCACAACCTGGGACTGCAGGATTTCCATATGGGTGGTTGCCGCCGAAAGGGTATCGCCCAGGTCGTCGTGCTCGATGCCCCATTCGACCATGGCATACTCCACCGTGCTTTCCGTAGAACTCTCATCGGCCAGATCCTTTTCCGGCTCGGGGAGCTTCAGCCCGATGAGCGGGCACACGACATAGGCTTGCTCGCCACGGGCAACGGCCTGGCGCAGGGCATCGTAGGCAATGCCCTCTTCGGAGAAATGGCACACCTTCGTGGTGCGGCCCTTCTGCGCAGAGGGAGCCTGATGCAGGTAGGAAAGGGAAAGCCCGCCGTAGAGCGCCAAGGCGAGCGACCGGGGTATGGGGGTTGCCGTAAGCGAAAGGGCATCGCAGCCGGGAGCCTTGGCGATAAGGGCTTGGCGCTGCTCAACGCCGAAACGCTGCTGCTCGTCGATGCAGACCAATGAGCAACGTTGAGGCACCACATCATCACTCAAAAGAGCATGGGTGCCGAAGAGCACCTGGATCGCCCCCGAACGGAACCCCTCAACGATCTGCGCTCTTTCCGCGGAAGGCGTAGATCCCATAAGTGTTGCCCAGGTAACGCCCACAGCACTCAGCAGCGCGCCCAGGGCCTTGCCATACTGGCAAACCAGTACCTCGGTGGGTCCCATAAGCATGGCTTGGGCACCGCTTTGGGCGGAGGCGACCAGGGCAAAGCAAGCAACGATGGTTTTTCCGGTGCCCACATCGCCCAACAGCAGGTGGTTCATGCACGCCGACTGCGACATGCGCGAAAGGATGCCCTCTACTGCCTGATTCTGGTCTTCGGTGAGCTGGAACGGCAAGCTTGCCCGCAATACCTCGATCTGGGTCCCATCGACCGTATGGCAATAGGGAGCCATGCCCGCCAAGCGTTCCTGTCCACGCTGCAGCAGGTCGAGTTCCAAGAAGAACAGCTCCTCGTAGCGCAGACGGCGCCGTGCCTGCTCGGCATCGTCCATGCTCTTGGGCTCATGCACGCCGCGCAGCGCTTCAGAGCGGGAATACAGGCGATACTTTCTGCGAAGGGAAAGCGGAAGCGGGTCGTAGCATCCGCGAGTGATGGCAACGGCATTCGAGGCCATACGCCCAACCAGGTTGCGTGAGAGCTTCGCGCACGCCGGGTGGATAGGCAAGACCTTGCCCTTCACCGCATCGCCCTGTTCACGCGGCTCGATAAGGGGGTTGGTCATCCTTTTGAAGCCATAGTTGAACTCGACCGTACCGGCAACCGTAACGTCCATCCCCGGCTTAAGACGATCAACCATCCATGGCTGGTTGAAGCAGGTTGCGATCATGACTCCCGTGTCGTCTACAAGGGAAACCTCAACCAGGGAAAGGCGCGGGCGCGGGTTCTTACGTTTCACCTCGTAAACCCGAGCGGCAAGGGTGCATTGCGAGCCGATAACCGCGTGCTGAATGGTGCACACGCACGAAAGATCAACGTAGCGACGCGGGTAGCTAGACAGCAGATCGCGCACCGTTTCCACGCCCATAGAGGTGGAAAGGATTTGCGCACGCGATGCGCTTACCAGCTTCACCGAGGAAACGGGCGAATCCAGCGTCAAAGAAGCACGAAGGCGGTCGAGGCCGCAGCCCCGATCCGCCAACGTGTGTTCAGCAGAGCTATTCAAGATAAGCAGCTGGAAAATTATTCAACGGAAAGGATGATGGGATACAAGGGCTGTTCGCCACGATGCGAATCGATTTCCAGATCCTCGTATTCGTCTTCGATCTGCGCGCACAGCGCCTCGAGCTTGCTGTCGGGATAATCCTCGCCAGCAAGGATAGTAAGCGTGTCGCAGTCCTCGGCCTCGAGCACCTGAAGAATGCGCATTACTGCGTCCTCGATAGAATCGGAGACAACCTCCAGCTCGCCGTCAGCGATGCCGATAACATCGCCATCGTGGATAGGATTGCCGTGAACGTCCTTGGAATCCTTAACGGCCGTGGTAACCTCGCCCGTCTTAACCTCTTCGCGAGCCTCGGTCATGGCCCGCACGTTTTCCTCGATAGAAGCGCCCTCGTCGAAGGCGAACAGCGCACTGAAGGCCTCGGGCACGCTCTTGGTGGGAACAACCATGCAGGGCTTTTCGGAGACTTCGGCGCAAGACTGGGATGCCATGATGATATTGCTGTTGTTGGGCAGGATGATAACGGAATCTGCGTTAACGGCGTTAACCGCATCAAGCAGTTCCTTGGTGGAAGGATTCATGGTCTGACCACCGGAAACAACGTAGTCAACACCCAGGCTCTCCAGAATGGCGGCGTTGCCGGAACCAGCAGCGACAGAAACGAAGCCGATCTGCTTGCGTTCCTTCTTCTGCTCGGCCTCGAGTTTCTCGGTGCGCTCTTCGCTTTGCAGCTTCATGTTGTGGATGAACACCTCGAAGATCTCGCCGCGCTCCAGGAAGTAGGCAAGAACCTTGTCGGGGGTGTTGGAGTGCACGTGGACCTTGAACTTGGGGGTGCTGCCCACGCAGAGCTCGCAGTCGCCCATGGTTGCAAGGAAATCGAGCGCTTCCTCGGGGTTCAGCGTTTCAGAGTTCACCAGGAACTCGTTGCAGTACTTGTACTTGGAGCCTTCCCAGTCGTTGATCTGCTCGATCTCGACCTTGGGAGCAGCGGTGCGGGCGAATGCCAGTTCATCGCCCATGGTTTCCGCACGGCCGGTAAGGGCGGCAACAAAGGAATCGAAGAAGATGGCAATGCCGAAGCCACCAGCATCAACCACGCCGTTTTCCTTCAGCACGGGAAGGAATTCCGGGGTGCGCTGCACCGAAGCGTAGGATTCGCCCACGATGAACTGCAGGCCCTCGTCCAAGTCCATCTTCTTCTTGCGGGCCTTGTGGGCTGCCTGCGCCGTGTCGCGCAGAACGGTGAGGATGGTGCCCTCCACCGGCTTGCGGACGGCGTTGAAGGCAACTTCCACGGCACGATTGAAAGCATCGTCTACCGATACCAGGTCGAACGACTCGTGGTTGGCCATGCCCTCGCACAGGCCGCGCATGATTTGGGACGTGATCACGCCCGAATTGCCGCGTGCGCCCATAAGAGCACCCGTGGTTACCGCACGGCGACGATCGTCATCAGAAGCGCCTATGGGAAGGTTCGCCAGGTTTTCCACCACCATGGCCAGGGTAAGGGACATGTTGGTGCCGGTATCGCCATCGGGAACCGGGAAAACGTTCAGACGATTGATCTCATCCTTACGATCGCCCAATGCCTTGGCGGCAGCCGCAATGGCATTGACGATGTCGTTGGAGGTATAAGTGCTCATAGTAGGGATTGCTCCTAAAAATACTGCAGATGCGTGTGCGCGGGATTAACGGACCTTGATGCCCTGGACATGGACGTTCACGCCCGCCAGGTTCGGCACGAACTCCTTCAGGGCAAAGCTGACCTGTTCGACAAGATTCGTGGAAACCACATTGATGTTCACCCCGTGCTCAAGGATGACGTAGAGGCTTACGCTGGTTCCCTCTTCTTCAGTGGAAACCAGGATGCCCCTGCGAAGACGGGACTGAGGAAGGATCTTCGCCAAGCCGTCAACCGCATTCGGAGCGGCCATTCCCACAACGCCATAGCACTCAAGAGCTGCATGGCCGGCTACGTCGGCAATGACGTCTTCGGAAACGATGAGGTCTCCAGCGATTTCGTTACCCATGTGCATATCCTTTCACGGGAGCCCGACTTGGCAGGCGCCCAATGACTCATGACCAGTCAATTAGTATAACCGATGCGAAAACCAGCCCAAGTTCAGTGCACCTCCTACGCAGGGAACGCACAACTGCTTAGGTTGGCTAAGTATCGGCCCGACCTTGCCTGGACAACTGTTGCAGGCAATGTGTTTTCGAGATGAGTTCACCAAAGCCGGCCGAATCCATGCTATCCTTGCTGATCGATTGCCAAGGGCTTTGAGATTTTCCCCAAAGGAAGAGCTTCATTGTGCTATAGTGTTCAGGCTATTGGAAATCAGCGGTTTCAACCGTATCGAAAATACGAAGTAAATGGAGTTGATCAAGAATGTCCAAAGTATGCGAGATCTGCGGTAAGGCACCCGTTGCTGGTCGTAGCATCAGCCACTCTCACCGCGTAAGCAACCGTACCTTCCGTCCTAACATCCAGAAGATCACCATCAAGGTGAACGGTAAGGTCAAGCGCGCCAACGTATGCACCAAGTGCATGAAGGCCGGTAAGGTAGAGCGCGCATAGCGCAACCTTCAACTAGGACATTTGCTCCGGTATTTTCTAAGCCGCCTCGTCGAGGCGGCTTTTTTCTATTTGAGGAATACCTTCTAAAACGAGGTCGCTTTAGGTTTCGCTATGCCTCGATTCCGGCCGTGAGGCGGTTCATCGAAAGGCGACCTCGTCGATGCCCCCACATGCCCAAAAGCGAAACGGGAGCAGCATGGTGTGCCACTCCCGTTTTTAACTTGATTCGATAAGCCTTGCTTACTTGAACTTGAACACGCTTTTCAGATCGTTCACTGTTCCGGAAAGCTCGGTGACCACATCTTTGCTTTCCTTCAGGATGCCGCCGAGCGCCCGGCCCGCATCCTTGAGGTTGTCTTTCATCTCGTCGGAGATAAGGGGCTTTTCGTCGCCTTCCCCATCGGCATCTTTAGATGCACCGACCGTCTCGACGTCATCGACCTGGGCGGCATCGGCTCCGGCCGATGCCACAGAGTCGCCGTCGGCGGCTTCCGAAACGGCAGGTTCGCTTTGCTCGGTAGAGGCCGATGCTTCAGCAGCGCCCCCTTCAGACTGCTGCGATGCTGGCGCATCGGCAGAGGCAGGAACAAGCTTCTCCACCTCGCACTGGATAAGATAGAGCTTGTCGTCCACCTTATCCAACTGCTTTGCGAATTGGACCTGCTCGGAGGGCAATGCCTTCACGGCGGCCTCGACATCGTCCAGGCGCGCATGCAGCGTGCGGATCATCTTCAGTACTTCTTCGTTCACTTCAGGCTCCTTAGCGATAACGCTGCTTCATGGCGCGTTCGATTTCGCGCTTCGAATCGCGCTCTGCCATGGCGGCGCGCTTGTCGAAGAGCTTTTTACCACGCGCAACCGCCAATTCGATCTTCACGCGGGAATTCTGGTCGAAATAGATCTTGATCGGCACCAGCGCCATGCCCTTTTCCTGGGTTTTGCGCTCAAGCTCACGGATTTCCTTGCGGTGCAGCAGCAGCTTGCGTTTCCTATCAGGATCGGGGTTGGCAAGATTGCCGTGGCTGTAGGGAGAGATATGGAGGTTGTTCACCCACACCTCCCCTTTGCGGATAAGCGCAAAGCAATCGGTGAGCTGGCAGTTGTTCTCGCGCAGCGAGCACACTTCCGTGCCGGTGAGAACCACACCGGCCTCGTAGGTTTGCAGGATCTCGTAATCGTGGAAGGCGCGGCGGTTTTTCGCCAGCACCTTGGTTTCCTTTTTCGCCATACGCCTACATCCCCGGAACGAACGAGACGTCGGCGTCCAAGTCCACGATGAAGCGCTTCAACAGCGCAACCGTATCCTCGACATCGGAAAGCTTCAGCACTTCGGCAGGCGTGTGCATGTAGCGGATGGGAATGGACACCAAGCCGGAAGCGCAGCCTCCGCGCTGCACCTGCATCTCGGATGCGTCGGTGCCGGAATTGCCGGGCTCGGCTTCGAACTGGACCTTTATGCCCTCGGCCTTGGCGGCAGCGCACAGACGCTCGAATACCACCGGGTTGACGTTCGGGCCGCGGGCGATAACCGGGCCACCGCCGCATTCGATGTTGCCGTAACGAGTGGTATCCATGCCCGGGTAATCGGTTGCATGAGTGGCGTCCAGGGCGATTGCCACATCAGGGTTCACCGCAAATGACGAGGTGAGCGCCCCGCGCGAGCCGATCTCTTCCTGAACCGAGGCGCAGCAGATGTATTCTGCAGGAACTTCGCCGATCTTCTTCAGCTCTTCCATCACTCGGGCGACAACGTACACGCCGGCCTTGTCGTCGAACGCGCGCGAAACCGCCATGCCCTTGCCGTACTTCTCGAAGCCGACGCCATAAGTGATGACGTCTCCGATACGCACCAGGCTCTTGACGCGACGGGCGGACATGCCCAAGTCGATGAACAGCTCGTTGATGGGAGTGACCTTGGAGCGCTCATCGGCCTTGATAAGGTGGATGGGCTTACGGCCCACAATGCCACGGAACACCCCTTCCTTCGTGTGCACGTCAACACGCAAACCGGGAAGGATGGCCGCATCTACCCCGCCGACAGCAGCCACATGCAAAAAGCCGCTATCGTCGATGGTCTTCACCATCAGGCCCACTTCGTCCATATGGGCAGAGATCAGCACCGAGGGAGCTTCACCATCTCCATCGAGTTTTGCGTGCACCGATCCCATAACGTCGGTTGCGATCTCGTCCGCAACACCGGCAAGACGGTTGCGAACCAGATCGGCAACCCCCACCTCGTAGCCGGTTACGGAAGGTGTTTCCAAAAGCTCTTTCAAGAATGCCTTGTCGACTTTCGCCATAGCGGCCACCTCTGCTCTCGAGCTTGCTGCCGAAAGGCGCAAGCGGTTTGTTCGAATTGCATTATATCAGCGGCATGCGCCCACGGGCTTAGCTGCGTATGTCGGCCAGCTTGAACATAAGCCGCCGTTCACGGGGATAGGCGGCAACCAGAACCACGTCAAGGCGCTGTCCCAGCCGATAGCGAATGCCCGTCAAAGAACCCACGAGCATCTGTCGTTCGGGGTCGAAGGCGAAGTACTCATCGCCCAGCTCTTCCACAGGAAGCGAGCCAGCAGCGGTGCATTCCAACCGTACCATCAGGCCGAAATTCGAAACATGCGAAACGATGCCACTGTAGGTGGAGCCGATGAATTGCTGAAGGTACTCGACGATCTTCGTGAGCTGGGATTGGCGCGCGGCCTTTTCTGCCTCCCGTTCCATACGGGACGAGTGCTCGGCCATCCAAGACATGCCGTTCTTCTGAGCCTCGAACGTGGCGCTGTGCCCGAAGAACGCTTCCTTGCACATGTGATGCACCAGCAAGTCGGGATAGCGGCGGATAGGGCTGGTGAAGTGGCAGTACGACTCCAGCGCCAAGCCATAATGGGAGCTTTGCGCAGTTCGGTATACTGCACGCTTCATGGAGCGCAGCAAAAGGGTGTTCACCAACTCTTTTTGCGGAAATCCCTCGACAAGCGAAAGGGTTTTCTGGAGCTCGTGCGGATTACCCGCACAGAACAAGCGCTTGTCAACGTCGTTGAACAAAGGCCATTCCTGCAGCACCTCGTAGAGGGACCGGAGAGCATCGCCATCCGGCTCATCGTGAACGCGGTAGACACACGGCAAGCCCTGGCATTCCAACCATTGGGCAACAAGGGTGTTGGCAAGGATCATCGACTCTTCGATAAGGGAGGTTGCGTCGGTTCGGCAACGGTAGGCAATGTCGATAGGGTGGCCGTCCGCGTCAAGAACCGCCTTGGCCTCTACCCTGTCGAAGTCCATGCAGCCGTCCTTCTGACGGCGAGCATGCAGCGCCTTCGCAAGGGCGTTAAGCATTACGAGCCTGGCCCGTACCGCCTGTGCGGTATCGGCGTCCAACGGCAGCGAGCCATAAGGGACATCGCAGCCGGAAATGATCTTCAGAAGGTCGGGCACGCTGGCGGACGAACCTTCCGTCGCCGTTATAAGGCACTGGGCCTGATCGTACGAGAGCCGGGCCTTGGAACAGATGACAGAGGGAAACACCTCGAACGAGCGCACAATGCCATCGGGCGAGACAACAGCCCGCACGCTTACCGCAGCGCGATCTTCGCCGGGAACCAAAGAGCACAGGCCATTGCTCAAACGCTCCGGCAGCATGGGGATAACACGGTCTACCAGGTATACCGAAGTGGCGCGGCGGCGCGCATCAAGGTCGATGGAGGAATCGAAGCCGACGAACTGCGAAACGTCGGCGATATGCACGCCCAGCACGAAATCGTCGCCTTTTCGCTCGAGGGAAACCGCGTCATCGAAATCGCGCGCATCAACCGGGTCGACGGTGAAGATGAGGTCTTCCCGCAGATCGCGGTAGCCACGAGTCAAAAGTGTGGGCACATCAAGCGAGCACTCTTCAGCCTGCTGAATGCTAGATTCCGAGAATTCGGTTTCGAACTGATGCTCGGCAACTATCAGGTCGATATCGATCCCGCTATCGCCTTCCGAACCCACAACGCGAACCACCGTGCCGGTGGCGGCGGAATTGCGAGAGGGGAACTCCACGATGCGCACTTCAACAATGTCGCCATCTTGCACGTGGGGCGCATCAGAGCGGAGCGTAAAGATGTCGCACGGGATGGTTGGGTCTTCGGGGATAACGACGCCGAAGGGCTCGGCCACCTCATAGCGCCCGATAAGGGTTTCCCGCGAGCGCATGATAACACGCAGAACACGGGCAGCAGGCTTGCGGGACCGGGCGGAATAACCATCCGGCCGCGAAGAGCTCATCTTCGCCACTTCGACAAGATCACCCGGAAACGCACCGTTCGTCTTGGAGGCAGGAACGAAGAACTCGCCTTCCGCAGTCTTCACGAAGCCGAAACCCTGGGCGTTAAGCTCCAGGATTCCCTGAGGCCGGGACTTAGGGCGTCTGCGCGCCTTCGAGCTGCGTCGTACCATAAAAAAACCTAGATCTTAGAGCGCACCGAATCGATAGCCACCGATTCCTGCGTGGTTTCGTTGGCGGTTTCCACGTTGGGGGTGATACCGTTGCCATCGATCTGACGTCCGCTGGAAGTTAGGTAGTATGCGGCGGTATAGCGAACAGCACCACCAAACGAAAGAGGCTGCATAGCCTGGATAGAACCCTTGCCCTGGGTTTGCTCGCCTACGATCTGTGCACGACCGGACTCCTGCAACGCAGCAGCCAGCACTTCAGCACAACCGGCAGTGCGTCCGTTCACGAGAACAGCCAAAGGAGCAGTAGTAAGGGTTTCGCCATCGGCGCTTCGTGAAGTGGTGCCGCTTTGGGTTTCGATCTGAACCACAACCCCGCTGGGTACGAACAAAGAAGCGATGCCCACAGCCTGCGTAAGATAGCCGCCCGGAACATCGCGAAGGTCGAGCACGAAGGCCTGGGCGCCTTGGGAGACAGAGTCGTTGATTGCTGCCGCTACCAAGGTGTCGCAGTCGGAGGTGATCTGTTTCAGATCGATAGTACATACGCCGTCGGCAATGCTCCAGGTAACGTTGTCTTGGGAATTCGATGAAAACGTCAGGTTCGTTCCGAAGGTGGTTACGCTTTCGCCGGATTTCTGGGCAGGCCGCGCCCAGGTAACATAGACGTCTTCGCCTTCGGTGCGAGAAAGGGCATCGATAACTTCAGGGGTGCTCCACGAAGTCTTGGAAACGCCATCGATCGAGACAACGTAGTCCCCCGCTTGGATTCCCGAAGCGCCCGCCGCGGAATCTTCGAACACGTCGGATACGAAGCACTTGCCATCCGCCTCGCCGAAGAGCACGCCGATACCAGCCTCAGGGTTCTTTGTGCTGGCAAGATAGGCGCGATAGCTTGTTTCATCGTAGTAGCGCAGGAACGGATCATCGGCGGCCTCGACATAGGCGTTGAGCACCTTGGTGGTGACCTGGCTCAGGTCGTACTCGTCCAAGCTGCTCTTCTTCAGTACGCCCTCCACTTCAGCCACACGGGCCGAAATGGAATCATACGTGTCGCCCGAAACGGTAAGACCAGGGTTCACCTTGGTATCGGCATCGAACGAGTCGAAGCCCATGGCATTGAGCAGGACGGTATTACCACGAACCAGGAAGCCCGCGCAAAAAACCAAGCATATGAAAATGCAAGCACCGAGAAACTTCACGATGCTTGCATTCCTTTTGTTGGAGAAATCCACCTTGGTGGACCTTTTGAGTTCTTTCACCAACGAACCTTCTGTTTCGGCTTTACAACGAGCCTATATTACACCTTCAAGTAGCGGCGCATTGCGAACAGCGAGCCCAACATACCGATGATCAGGCCGGCAATGAGCAGCGCAATGTAGATGAGCACGAACAGGCCCAGATCGATATTGATGGGCAGCCATGGAAGGGCAACCGCCATCGAGGGAAGCAGCATGTTACGCGAAAGCTCCAAGATGAGGATGGCCAGCAGCGCGCCGATGATGGCGTGCAACGAGCCTTCAGCCAGGAAGGGGCCACGGATGAAGCCATTCGAGGCGCCGACCAAACGCATGATGGCAATCTCCTTGCGGCGAGCCAAAATGGCAAGGCGAATGGTGTTGTTGATGAAGATGAACGCGATGAAGATCAGCAACGCAATAAGAGCGATGCCTGCCGTACGGATGGCATTGGTGAGGCTGAAGAGCTTATCGACCGTCTTCTGACCGTACTGCAGCGAATCGGACGGATCGCTTGCATTGTCGCAGATATCAACGAAGTTCTGGTTAGCCAAGATCTCCGAAGCGATGGACTGAACGTTCTGGGCATCGTCGAGCTGAACATCGATGGAGGCCGGAAGCGGGTTCTGACCATCAAGCTGGTCGACGATCTCGGGGTTGGAGGTGGACTTGCGGAAGTTCTCAAGCGCCTGATCCTTCGTGGTGAACGAAACGCTCTCTACGCCATCGTAGGTTTTCACCTGGTCCATGACCTTCTCGATGTCGGCCTCGGAGGCATCATCCTTCACGTACGCCGTGATGGAAACCTGGTTCTCGACGGAAGCAACCACGTTGTTCACAATTGCGCCCGCAAGACAGAAGATGCCAATGATCAGCAACGAGAGGAAGATCGTGATGATAGACCCCAGGGTCGTGGAAAGGTTGCGCGTGAACCCAGTAAGGGACTCGCGGAAGAAATAGAACAGACTAGACATCGAAACCGTACACTCCCCTATCCTGGTCGCGGGTCAGAACGCCCTTGTCGAGCGCGATGACGCGACGGCGCATGTTGTCTACCATCTCGCGGTCGTGCGTGGCAACGAGAACCGTGGTACCCGTGCGGTTGATGCGCTCGAGCAGGTCCATGATGCCGCGCGAATTCTGCGGGTCAAGGTTGCCCGTAGGCTCGTCGCAGATGAGCAGCGGCGGGCGGTTCACGATGGCACGTGCAATGGAAACGCGCTGCTGCTCACCGCCGGAAAGCTGGTCGGGGCGCTTGTTCAACTTGTCCTGCAAACCGACAAGGCGCAGCACCTCGGGCACCTGCGTACGGATGACGTGGCGCGACTTGCCGATTACCTCAAGCGCGAACGCGACGTTCTCGAAAACCGTCTTGTTTGGCAGCAGCTTGAAATCCTGGAAAACGCAACCGATGTTGCGGCGCAGGTACGGCACGCGCCAATTGCGCATGCTAGTAAGGTCTTCGTCTGCAATGTAGATACGGCCGCTGGTGGGCTTGATCTGGCGGATAAGCAGATTGATGAACGTGGACTTGCCCGAACCGGAATGACCGACCAAGAACACGAACTCGCCAGGGAAGATATGCAGCGAGACGTCGTTCAGCGCCGGATTGTTGGGCTGGGCCTCGTAGATCTTGGTAACGTGCTCCAGCGTGATAACGGGGTTTCCCGTGTACTGGGGAGCAGTTTCCACATTGACGACAGGCAGCGACTGCGAAAGCTGGGAAGCTGCCTGGTTCACCGACTGCTGATGTTGGGCGTGCTTGCCCAACGAGCCAGTGTTTTGCTCGTTAGCCACAGTTATGCTCCATTCATAGGGTGTTTACTGAGACGGCACTCAGTATATCAGGCGTGCTTTCGGGCCATGACCGTCTTCACGGCTTCAACAAGCGACGCGGCGTCAAGGCCGAAGTACTTCAACAGCTCGTTGAATTCGCCGGATTTGCCGAAACGGTCGCGAACGCCCACGAGCTCCAACGGCAAAGGAAGCTTCTGGGCGCACAGCTCGGATATCGCAGAGCCCAGGCCGCCGTAGACGGAATGCTCTTCGGCAACCACGGCGCATCCGGTCTTCGAAAGCGAGGTGAGGATGGTGGCCTCATCGAGGGGCTTAACACAGAACGCATCGATAACCTCGGCAGAAATGCCCAGCTCAGCAAGCATATCAGCTGCCTTCATGGCCTCGGCGATCTCCACACCGCAGGCAACGATGGTGACGTCCGTGCCCTCACGAAGCACATACGCCTTGCCAAGCTCCAGCTCGACGTCGGGGGCGTAGACCGCCGGCACCGCAGCACGGCCCATGCGGATGTAGACGGGGCCTTCGGTTTCAGCTGCAAGGCGGATGGCGGCACGGCAAGCCGCGTAATCGGCGGGCACAAACACGCGCATGTTGGGGAGGCCGCGCATGAGCGAGATGTCTTCCAGCATCTGATGAGAGCCGCCGTCCGGCCCAACCGAGATGCCCGCATGAGTGGGTGCAACCTTCACGTTGAGGTTGGAGTAACACACGGTGTTGCGGATCTGATCGTAGCAACGGCCGGTGCCGAACACGGCAAACGATCCGGTATAGGCGATGTTGCCCGCAAGCGAAAGACCGGCAGCGACGTCGATCATGTTCTGCTCGGCGATGCCCACGTTAAAAAGCCTATCGGCGTTTTCCGGGCATGCAGCAGCGAAAGCCTTAGTGGTGGTGGATCCGGTAAGGTCGGCATCTACCGCAACGACCTTCTTGCCATCAGCGGCAAGCTCGGCCAGTGTCCTGCCGAATGCGGCGCGGGTTGCCTTCTTTTCCTGTGCCTGTTCAGGCGTTGCGAGCTGTACCACGTTACTTCACTCCATTCAGCTTGGCGCGGGCTTCAGCAAGCTCTGCCAGTGCGCGCTCGGTTTCCTCGTCGTTGGGGGCTTTGCCGTGCCAGCCGGCCTGGTCTTCCATGAAGGAAACGCCCTTGCCCTTAACGGTATGGGCGATGACCATCTTCGGCTGGTCGGAAGAAGATGCCTTAAGATCGGAGAAGAGGCTGATCAGCGCATCGATATCGTGGCCGTTCACCTCGTGCACCTCCCAGCCGAAGGCAGCGAACTTCGCGGCAAGCGTCCCGCTGGCGCACACGTCTTCGACGTGCCCGTCAATCTGAAGGCCGTTGAGGTCTACCACGGCAACGAGGTTGCCCAACTTCTGATGGGCAGCGAAGGTAGCGGCCTCCCAGACCTGGCCTTCCTGGGTTTCGCCGTCGCCCATAACGGTGAAGACACGGTTGGGAAGCTTGTCCAGCTTGAAGCCGGCAGCCAAGCCGGCGGCGATGGAAAGGCCCTGGCCAAGGGAACCGGTGGAAACCTCTACCCCGGGGCAAAGGCTGGAGTCGGGATGACCCTGCAAGCGGGTACCCAGTTTACGCAGCGTTTTCAGCTCTTCGACCGGGATGTAGCCCGCTTCGGCCAACGTGGCATAGAGAGCGGGCGCGGCATGGCCCTTCGCCAGGATGAAGCGGTCGCGCTCGGGGCTTTGGGGGTTGGCGGGGTCGTGCTTCAGGACGCCACCGAAATAGAGCGCCGCAAGGATGTCGGTGCAGGAAAGCGAACCACCGGGATGGCCGCTGCCCGCCTCATGGAGCATCTCGATAATGTCCGTGCGCACTGCACAGGCTTTTTCCTTAGCTGACAGGGAATTCATGGCTTCCTTTCGATCAAGCACAAGATCCTTTATTACAACGAGGCCTTCCATCGATGGTATCCGACGACGAATTCGTCGATATCGCCATCGAGGGCAGCTTCGACGTTACCGCTCTCGATATTACTACGGGTGTCCTTTATCAGTCGATACGGATACAGGACGTAATTGCGTATCTGACTGCCGAACGAGTTGTCCATCTTCTCGCCCTTCAGGGCAGCAAGTTCTTCCTGGCGCTTCTTCTCCTCGAGCTCGTACAGGCGGCCGCGCAGCACGCGGAACGCCGCTTCCTTGTTCTGGAGCTGGGACTTCTCGTTCTGGCAGGTGACCACAATGCCGGTGGGGATATGCGTCAGGCGCACAGCGGAATCGGTGGTGTTGACGCACTGGCCGCCCGGGCCGCTGGCGCGGTACACGTCCACGCGCACATCGTTGGGGTCGATATCGATGGTTATGTCGTTGTCGGGCAGAACCGGGATAACCTCAACGGCGGCGAAGGTGGTGTGGCGGCGCTTCTTGTCGTCGGTGGGCGAAATGCGCACCAGTCGGTGCACACCCGACTCGCTTTGCAGCATGCCGTAGGCGTTGCGGCCTTCGATCTGCATGCTCACGTGGTCAAGGCCAATGCCCTCACCGGGAACAAGGTCGAGCACCTTAACCTTCCAGCCCTTCTTATCGGCATAGCGCGAGTACATGCGGTAGAGCATCTCGGTCCAGTCCTGGGCTTCCAGCCCACCGCTGCCAGGATGGATGGAAAGGATGGCGTCGCTGGCGTCGAAGCGGCCGCTGAACCACGATTCGATCTCGAATTCATCGAGCATGCCCTGAAGGATTGCGAGGTTCGCATCCACCTCGGAGGCGAACTCCGGATCTTCCTGTGCCAACTCGTTAGCCGTTTCGATATCGGACAGAAGGGCGCACGCATCGTCGTACCTGCTCAGCACTTCGCGGATGTCGGACGCCTGCTTGCTCACCTGTTGGGCGTTGTCGGTATCGTTCCAGAAATCGGGGCTGCCGATCTGCTCTTCAAGGTTGGCCAGATCCGCCTGCTTATCGTCGATGTGCAGGTACGCGTGAGCATCCCGTATGCGCTGGCGAGCTTCTTCTATAGTCATCATGTTCAAGTCCTCATGCTGCTGGTTGCGGAAAAGGCGATGCCCCTCGCCTGCTGGGCAAAGGGGCACCAAAGGACGCCGGGCGGGCATCCAGCAAAGCGGGCATCATGCGCCCGCGCCTGTTCAGCGGTTAGCGCCGTGGCACTTCTTGTACTTCTTGCCTGAACCGCAAGGGCAAGGGTCGTTGCGGCCGACATTTGCGTACGGATCGTCCTTGTCCTTCACGATGGTATGGGGCTTAGGCGCTTCCGGCTTCGGCACCGAAGGCGTGCCGGCGGGCGTGCCCTGGGCCGCAGAACGTCGTGCCTGGCCGCCCTCATTCAAGGTTTCCTCGGGATTGGAGTACTGCACCTTACCAGCAAGCGGATCAGGCTCTTCCTGGGGAGCCTGCTGCACCACGATGGGGGCACGCAGTAGGAAGCGAAGGAAGTCCTCGTAGATGCCGGCGGTAAGGGCGGCGAAGGCGCGATGCGCCTCGTCGCGGTACTCGGTAAGCGGGTCGCGCTGGCCGTAGGCGCGCAGGCCGATGGAGGCCTTCAGATAGTCCATTTCCTGCAGGTGGCTCATCCAGCGGGTGTCGATGAAGCGGAGCATGACCTGGCCCTCGATGTCGCTGAAGGGCTCGCCCACCTGGGCAGCCTTCTCGTCGAACTGGGCCTGGATGCGCTCGATGATGCCATCGATGAGCGCATTTACATCGTCATCGCAATCGATGGATTCAACCGTAAGGGTTTCCGTGCCAGTGAGCTGGGCGAGCCACTTGTCCAGCTCCTCGGTATCCCAGTCGTCGCTGGCAGACTTCGCGGGGCAGCACTCGATGACATGCTGCTCAACGATGTCCTCGATGATCTCGGGCATGCGCTCGGTAAGGTCCTTGCCGTCGAGGATGGCGTTGCGCTCGGCATAAATCGCCTTGCGCTGCAGGTTCATGACGTCGTCGTATTCCAACACGTGCTTACGTGCGGCGAAGTTCGAAGCCTCTACCTGGCGCTGAGCGGTTTCGATGGCCTTGGACACCATGTTCGCCTTGATGGGCATGTCTTCGGGCATGTCGGTTTTCTCCATCATGTTGGCGATGGAGTCCATGCGGGAGCCGCCGAACAGGCGCATAAGGTCGTCTTCGAGCGAAAGGTAGAACTGCGTATCGCCCGGGTCGCCCTGACGGCCGGCGCGGCCGCGCAGCTGGTTGTCGATACGGCGGCTTTCGTGGCGCTCGGTGCCGATGACGCACAGGCCGCCGGCCGCGCGCACCTCTTCGCTTTCGCGCTTGGTGATGGCCTCGGCTTCCGCCTGGGCCTGCTTCAGCTGGGCTGGAGTGGGCTCCTGATCTTCTTCGAGCCGCTCGACAAGCATGGTTTCGGCCATGACCTCAGCGTTGCCGCCGAGCAGGATGTCGGTACCACGGCCAGCCATGTTGGTGGCGATGGTAACGGCGCCGGTGCGGCCCGCCTGGGCAACGATGGCTGCCTCGCGCTCGTGGTTCTTCGCGTTCAGCACCTCATGATGGATGCCGCGCTTCGAAAGCAGGCGGCTGAGCCTTTCGGAGCTTTCGATGGAAACCGTGCCCACCAAACAGGGCTGGCCCTTGGCATGGCGCTCGGCAATGTCGTCGGCAACGGCGTTGAACTTAGCATCGACTGTGCGGTAGATCAGGTCGTTCTCATCGACGCGCTGAACCGGGCGATTCGGCGGAATGGACATTACCGGGAGGTTGTAGATTTGACGGAACTCGGAATCTTCCGTCATAGCCGTGCCCGTCATGCCCGAGAGCTTGTCGTACAGGCGGAAGTAGTTCTGCAGCGTGATGGTGGCCAGCGTTTGGTTTTCCTGGCGTACAAGAACATGCTCTTTGGCTTCCAGCGCCTGGTGCAGGCCCTCGGAATAACGGCGGCCTTCCATGATACGGCCGGTGAACTCGTCGACGATCTTGACTTCGCCGTTCACCACAACGTAGTCGACATCGCGGTGGAACAGGAACTGCGCCTTCAACGCCTGCTGCAAATGGTTGGGCAGCTGGCCGGTCGGGTCGCCGAACAGGTCTTCGATACCCAGCTGGAACTCGACCTTCTCGAGGCCGACCTCGGTGGTGTAGATGGTGCGCTTAGCCTCATCCATCTCGAAGTCGATGTCGGGCTTCAAGGACGGCATGATGGCAGCGAAACGCTTGTACGTGTCGGCCGCCTGCGTGCCGGCACCCGAGATGATAAGGGGTGTACGCGCCTCGTCGATGAGGATGGAGTCGACCTCGTCGACGATGGCGAACGAATGCCCACGCTGCACACGGCGGCTGGCGCGCGCAACCATGTTGTCGCGCAGATAGTCGAAGCCGAACTCGGAGTTGGTACCGTACGTGACATCAGCCTGGTAAGCGGGGATCTTCTGTGCAGGGCCCATGCCATTCTGGATAAGGCCCACCTTCATGCCCATGAACTCGTAGATGCGACCCATCCATTTGGAGTCGCGAGCGGCAAGGTAGTCGTTCACGGTAACGATGTGCACGTTGTTGCCGGGGAGCGCATTCAGGTAGCCGGCAAGGGTGGAAACGAGGGTCTTGCCTTCGCCCGTGCGCATCTCAGCGATCTTGCCGTCGTTCAAGGCCATAGCGCCGATGAGCTGCACGTCGAAATGGCGCAGCCCGATGGTTCGGACGCTCGCCTCACGCACTGCGGCGAAAGCCTCGGGCATAATGGCCTCGAGGTCTTCGCCGTTGGCAAGGCGCTCGCGGAATTCCACGGTAAGGTGAGCCAGCTCTTCGTCGGAGCGTGCCTGCATGGAAGGCTCAAGCTCGTTGATGCGCGCCACGATTTTCTGGTAGTTCTTCAGCGGGCGATTTTCGCCAACGCTTAAAATCTTGGAAAAGAAACCCATGATCTCTCTTTCGCTCGTTTATCCGCTTCACTCTAGCACAGCGCCACTTCCCCACCGAGCGCCACAGGGCCAATGCGGCTGTTCTACACGGCATCAACGCGCAAAGCCCAGAACAACGGCTAATCTTTGGACACCTCGCACAGGATTTCCTGGTACAGGTCGTGCAACCGGCTTGAGCCGTCGATGCCGAACCGTTCCACCAACGCATGCTGGCAGCTTACGAAGGTGGATATGGCGCCCGTCAGCTGTCCGAGCATCTTCTGCACCTCCATGTAGAGATACACCACGTCTTCGCGTGCCGGATCGATCTCGAAAGCGAACGAGGCGAACCGCTGGGCACTGCGCAGCTCTCCATTGCGCATGAGCACCTTGACGCCGTCAACCAGCGCATCCAGCACGCGGTTTCGGTACATCAACCGATAGGTTTTGAGCTGCTCGTTCTCAATGCCAGGCAAAAGCGGCCCCACATACAGACGCTGCAGGCCAGAGAGCAGCGATAGGCATTCGGCCGGATCGCTGCACCCGCAAAGACGATGGCACAGCCCGTCCACCGAGACCACATCGCTTTCCAAGGCAAGGCCTTGCAGCGAAACGGTATCGCGGCAGGCACGCAGGGCAAAGGGATCGCTCTTGGACGGGGCAAGGAGCTTTCGCACGTAGCTCCAGAGGTTGTAGAAGCTCGATCGCGCGCATTTCGGGTCGGATTCAGGCCAAACCACCCGTTCCACCCACGTTCGCGGAATGTCTTTGTAATAGTTCACCAGCAGAAGGGCGATGACGACCTTCGCCTTCTTGCGGATGCTGGCCGGATCTGCGACGGGCTTGCCGTCCCTGGTTATCTCGCAGCGGCCGAAAAGGTTGATGCTCAAACACGAATTCGAGGAGAAGCGAAGGGCGGAATACTGCGCAGAAGGCGATTCGTCATCGCAGCACTGCGACGATTCCCTTACCCCATGCCTGCTGTTGAACTCATCGCGACAATCGGCATTGAGCAGCTCGGTGAGCACAGACGACAGAATGGAAAGGTTTTCAGTGGCCTGGCACAGCTCGCAGAGATCCATAAGAAACCCCTGTTCATCGGAGGCTGCAGCATAGCGAGACAGATCGTCTAGGTGGGCGCACAGAAGGTCGAACCTGGTTCGAGAGCTAAGGGGCAACGGGCAAAACTCGCCAGAAGCGCGCCTAATGCCGGCATACGGGTACGTGCGCTCGAGGGCGCCGCTCATTCGGTCCACCCCGTTTGGGAACAGCAAGGCCAGCTGGGAGAACCTTCCCCCGCCCAGCACGATAGCAAGCAAGCTGACAGCTTCTTCGATGCAGGCAGGCCGGGCACTTCGCAGGGACTCGACGAAGCGGCGCTCGCCGTTTTCCCGGTCCAGGAACACAGGCGGCAGCAAATGCCTGACGATCGTACGTGCCGGCGATTCGCCCGAGAGGCCAACCGATTCACCTCCAATAAGGTGGTGCGGAACCTCTTTGGCAGACAGGGCCAACTCCCGCGCATCGAGCACAACCGTGGTCGCCTGAACGTCGAATGCAAGATCGAAATCGACCGTAGTAACCAGCACTTCCCTACCATGCGAGTTGAGCGCGAGGAGAAGATCGGCGAACAGCTTTCGGCGAACGCCTGTTAACCGGGGAACGCCGTCGAACACCACAAGGCGTTCGCTTTCTTGCGGTTCGGCTTCCGAGAAGCAAAACTCCCCCTTGTCCAGCCCGATCAGGAACTTGGGAGATTCGGCATCGATCCAAACCACCTGTTCGGCGGTAAACGCCGCCCGGGCATACTGCGAAGCAAGGACGGTCTTACCATAGAGCGGTGGAGCGCAAATGATGCGTATCGCGTTCCTGTCCGCAAGGAGGCTCACCAGCAAACGGTCCCTCTCGATCAACGATTCCCCAGATCCTGCCCCTGTCACAGGCGACAAACGTGACTCATACGTGAATTTAACCGTCACGACCCATCCCTTCCCTTTCCCTCTTCAAAAGATGGCTAAAACGCCAGCGAGTATACGTTTCACCTGGGATTACAAGCTTTAGAACACCCAAAAGCAACGATTTTGGCCGCGAAAGGTGGGGGTTGAAGGGATTTTGGGTCTATATTTGGCTGAAATTGATATTTCATCTGCGATTTTGATTAGCAATTAATCGGGTAATGTTGCCGTATTTCAATGCAGTCTGTGACATAAAGCTAGGTCAAAGAAATTGGAGGCTGGCTCAAGTGAGTGGTTTGAGCAAAAAGAGAAACCGCCCCCAGCCGCAATCGCGTTGAAAGAGAGCGATGCGAGGGAACAGCGCACACCATGGAACCAATCGACATATTCGCGGCTGGCCTCTTTACCTTTGTATATAAAGCTTGTTTCGCCCGACCATGCGAGGTGAGTCCCGCAGCTTCCTTTATTTGTTAGTATGGGAACGCTAACAGCCAACAGCGCCTTCGGCTAACGATTACCGCAAGGCCCGACCCGGGAGGAACATATGCCCACAAATTCTGCCGAACAGAAGGTTGTCGTCCTCGACTTCGGCGCACAGTATGGTCAGCTCATTGCCCGTCGCGTGCGCGATTTGGGCGTTTACTCGGAAATCGTTCCTTGCGATGAAGATGCCAGCAAGATTGCCGCAATGAACCCGAGCGCTATCATCCTTTCGGGTGGTCCCGCAAGCGTTTACGCTGAGGATGCGCCGAAAATCGACCCCGAGGTGCTGAACCTTGGCCTTCCGATCCTGGGATTCTGCTATGGCCACCAGACCATCGCCGTGAACCTTGGCGGCACCGTTGGCCATACCGATAAGGGCGAATACGGTCCGGCAGAGCTCACCGTTTCCGAGGGCGCGCTTTTCAATGGCACCCCACAGAAGCAGACGGTATGGATGAGCCATCGCGACGCCGTTACTGCTGTGCCCGAAGGCTTCACGGTAACCGCCTCCACCGAGATCTGCCCCGTTGCAGCCATGGAATGCGCCGAGCGGAAGATCTACACCACGCAGTTCCACCCCGAAGTGAAGCATTCCGAGTACGGAAACAAGATGCTTTCCAACTTCCTGTTCAACATTGCTGGATTGAAGGCAGACTGGACCATGGACTCCATCATCGAGGATTCCGTTGCCGCCATCCGCGAAAAGGTCGGCGACAAGCGAGTGATCCTGGGTCTTTCCGGCGGCGTTGATTCTTCGGTAGTTGCAGCCCTCTGTGCAAAGGCCATCGGCAAGCAGCTGGTTTGCGTGTTCGTGAACCACGGCATGTTGCGCAAGAACGAGCCCGAAGAAGTGGAAGAGGTTTTCACCAAGCAGTTTGACGTGGACTTCATTCACGTGCATGCCGAAGAGCGCTACGCTAATCTGCTTGACGGCGTTACCGACCCTGAGCAGAAGCGCAAGATCATCGGCACGCAGTTCTGGAACGAGTTCTTCGCTGTGGCGCAGGATATCGCGCAAGACGGGCGACCTGTGCAGTTCATGGCGCAGGGCACCATCTACCCGGACATCATCGAGAGCGGCGCACGCAAGACGGGCGGCAAGGCAAGCACCATCAAGAGCCACCACAACCTGATCCCCTTCCCTGAAGGCGTGCATTTCGATTTGATCGAGCCGTTGGACCACTTCTTCAAGGACGAAGTGCGTGCGCTGGGCACAGCACTTGGCCTGCCCGACCACATCGTGCATCGCCAGCCCTTCCCCGGCCCGGGCTTGGCCATCCGCATCATCGGCGC
>CAVFYB010000008.1:0-686 GCA_963626845.1 Bacteroidaceae bacterium
TGGCGGCAATCCCGAACGTGACGCTGCTGCCGCCGATGATGACGTACTACCATCATCCGAAGACCATCGACGATATGGAAGACCAGATCATCGGCAAGATCTTCGATCGCTTCGGATGGGAGTACCCGCCCTTCGAGCGCTGGAGCTAGGGGCGGGCGAAAGCTCGACGGTCTTTTGGGACGCTGCAGGGGAATTGCCTTGCAGCGCCCTTTTTGCGTTTGGGTGGGCGAATGCGCCGACGACCTGGCAGCGATGCCATGATCTTCCCAGTCAGGCAGATGCGGGGTAGAATTGTTATGCCTGGTCGTTGGCTTTCCGCTCGTTCTTGAGCTCATTGCGCAATGGAGTGCATCGAAGCCCCGGGCACGGTATTCGTTAGTGCGAAAGGGCTTTCATGATAAGCATCAAGAACGTGAGCAAATCTTACGACGGCGGTAAAAGCTATTCCGTAAGCGATCTGTCCTTGGAAATCAGGGACGGTGAGATCTTCGGCTTGCTGGGCCCCAACGGCGCCGGCAAATCCACCTTGCTGAACATGCTGGTCGGTGTGCTCGACCCCACGCAGGGCTCTGTCGAGATCGACGGCATCGACGTTTCGAAGCACCCGGTGGAAGCCAAGCGCCACCTTTGCTATGTAAGCGACTCGCCCGACCATCTTCTTCGCCTGAAGGGCCGTGATTACCTGC
>CAVFYB010000008.1:696-32239 GCA_963626845.1 Bacteroidaceae bacterium
CTGCAGTTCATTGCGGACATCTACGGCGTCCCTACCGAAACGCGCGTTGCTCGCGTCAAGGAGCTGGCCGAAGAATATGGCATGGCGGGCGAGTTGGACAACCAGATCCGCTCGTATTCCCATGGCATGCGCCAGAAGATGATGGTCATGGGCGCGCTTCTGCCGAACCCCGATGTGTGGGTGCTCGACGAGCCCATGACCGGCCTTGACCCGAAGGCGTCATGGCTGCTGAAGCAGTCCATGCGCAAGCACGCCGATGCAGGGAAGACGGTGCTGTTCAGCACCCATGTCCTCGATGTGGCCGAGAAGCTGGTGGACCGTGTGGGCGTGGTTGCCCATGGCAAGCTTCTGTTTGTGGGCACGGTAGACGAGATGCGCGAGCAGTTCCGCAACAACGGTTCCTTGGAAGAGATGTTCCTGGAGCTGACCAGCGAGGAATCGCCGCTTTCCGCCGAAGCCGCCGATGGCGAGGCTGAGTAGCATGGGCGGCTTCAGTTTCTCTCAGTTCCGCACCCTGCTTGCCGCCTTCCGCAACGGCGAGGAGCACGACGACCCTGAAGGCACCGACCTGTGGGGGTCTTCGTCGAGCAAGCTTTCGCCTGTTGCGAAGCGGGTGGTTACCGGTGTGCTCCTTGTGGTGCTGTGCCTCGTGCTGTTCATGGTGGGTGGTTTGCTGTCGTCTTCCGACCTGAACATTGTGCAAGTGTTCTCCATGATGGTTGGCATGCTGGTGGTGATGGTGGTGCTGGCGGGCTTCTACCAGGCCGTGAACATGCTGTATTTCGTGAAGGACATGGGCTTCTATTTGGCGTTGCCCATCCATCCGCTGACCATCATGGCCGCCAAGATGGTGTACTTCATCCTTACCCAGGTTATCGTGAACTTCATCATCATGGCGTTTGGCCTGGGCTTTTTGGTTGGAAGGGGAGCGGATGCCGCGGCCCTTGCCGGGCTTGTCCTGGCGTTCATCCCCTGCGTTATGGCAACGGCGCTTGCCCTTATCATCGTGGTTATCCCCGTGATGCGCTTTTCTCCCATCGCGGCGGACAAGGATAGGTTCACGCGCGTTTTCGGCGCGATGGCCACGGTTGTCTCGATCGTCATAGCCGCGGCGGTGAGCATGGGCACGAACTCTTCTTCGGGCATGATGGTTTCCATGGGCGATGTTGTCGGCAACGAAGCGGTTGCCGTGGTCTTGGCCCTGGTGTGCGCGCCGGTTGTGCTGGCGCCCCAGGTTTTCGGCGGCAGCATGGCGTTTGGCCTGGTGGGCATGTACCTTTTGGCGTTGCTGTACGTTGCGGTGATGGGGTTGTTCGCGAAGAAGTGGTACTTCGAGGGCGTTCGTGGCATACAGGGCGGCGCGGGCAAGAAGAGCCGCAAGCGCTATTCCGAAGGCGAGCTTGCCGGAGCCGTTAAGGAGCGCAGCCAGTTCAAGGCGTTTCTTTCCCAGGATTTCGCTACCCTGATGCGCGTTCCGGCGTTTTTCCAGCAGTTCGTGGTTTCGGTGCTCGTGGAGCCCATTGCCGTTGTTTTTGCCAGCGCCGTGCTGATCTCCATCCAGGATGACGATGTCTTCAATACCCTGCAGCAGCTTGTTCAGAGCGCCAGTATCGGTGCGAATACCCACTTGTTGCTTATAGGCATCGCCTTGTTGGGCGGCCTTTTCAGCTGTCTTCCCGCTTACATGTGCTCCTACGCGCTGGGGCGCGACGGCGAGGACTTCTTCTTCATGCGCGCTATGCCCATGGACATGAAGCAGTACGTTGTCGCCAAGTTCGTGAGCGGCTACCTTGTTACGCGCGTGCCGGTGTTCGTGCTGCTGTTGGTGGGCCTTATCGTGCTCGGCACGCCCCTCGATGCGGCGCTGCTTGCAGTATTGGCCTTCGCCTTGCCCCTGACTGCGGTCGATCTGGTCATGTTCGGCATCGGCAGCAGAAAACCGAACCTTACGTGGGAAAACGAGTCCGAGCTTCTTAAGCCGGCCAATATGCAGCTGAAGATGCTCATCACAGCAGGCCTGGGCTTGGTTGCCTTCGCCTTTCCGGCCGGTACGGTGGCTGCGTTCGCCATGCTCGGGGTGTCGGGCTACCTCGGTGCGGCGGCGATGCTCCTTGTGTGCGTCGCCGAATGCGCGGGGGTGGCTGCCTATGTGCTGAATGTTGCCCCCGAGAACATGGAGCTTGTGCGCCGGTAACCTTAAGCGGGCGGTCTGCCGAACAGGCCGAACGGGCATCGGGGCGCTGCAGGGGAATTGCCTTGCAGCGCCCTTTCTCGTTAGGGCGTCGGGACATCGTGCCGGCGCGCCGCCATTGCCCTGCCCTGCAGGGTCCCGGGTTTCACCCTGCCTGCGCCTTTTCTGCATTCCGTTCGTTTCTGGGGAGTATACTTCTCTTATAGACAGAAGCATCGGCAGAAGGGGTTTGCCAATGCTTCGGATCCAGGCGAATGGGGGATAGGGGGTCCCTATGTTCGAGACGGCAACGCAACGCTTCATCGAGGGCGAAGGCGGCGTGCCCATCCACACGGTGGTCATGGGCAGCGGCGAGCCGCTGCTTCTGCTGCACGGCCACCCGGAAACGTACCTGATGTGGCATAAGGTTGCGGGCGATCTGGCCCACAACTTCACCGTGGTGCTATGCGACCTGCGCGGTTACGGCGACAGCGGCAAGCCCGCCGGCCTGCCCGATCACAGCACGTATTCCAAGCGCACTATGGCGCTCGACTGCATCAAGGTTATGTCTGAGCTGGGCTTTTCTCGCTTCAGCATCATGGGGCACGACAGGGGAGCGCGCGTTGGCTACCGCCTGGCGCTCGACCATCCGGAGTGCGTGGGCAAGCTGGTTCTGCTCGACATCGTTTCCACCTATGACATGTACGCGCTCAGCACGGCGGAGTTCGCCAAGGCGCTGTACCACTGGTACCTGCTCACTCAGGACGAGCCATTCCCGGAAGACCTTATCCTTTCCAGCCGCAAGATGTACTTCCGCAACGCCCTGCACATTGGGCGCTACAACTCCGAGAACGACACCTCCGCCGAGGCGTTCCCGCCCGAGGTGTACGAGGAGTACCTGCGGCATTACAACGTCGAGTGCATCCACGCCATCTGCGAGGAGTACCGCGCCGGCGAAAGCATCGACCGGTTCCTGGACGCCGCCGACTTGAAGGCGGGCAACACCATAACGGCGCCCACGTTGGTTCTTTGGGGAGCGAACGGCCTGGTGGAAAGGTTCTTCGACCCGTTGGCCTGCTGGAACCATTTCTGCGAGGACGTTCAGGGGTGCAGCTTGCCGTGTGGCCACTTCATCCCGGAAGAGGCGCCAGCGCAGATGCTGGCCGAAGTGCAGCGGTTCTTGCTGTAATGGCCGGCCGGGAGGGCAGGCGCCTTCCGCCGGGCTTCGTTGCAGCTGTGGGGCTGCAGCCATAAAGAGGGTTTTCTTAGGGGAGCGCGAAAGCGCAGAAAGGAATGAGGGAAATGGAATTCCTAGACGTAATCGAGAACAGGCGCAGCATCAGGAAGTTCACCGACAAGCCGGTCAGCCGCGAAGACCTGGAAGCCATCATCCAGGCGGGGCTCTGCGCGCCTTCGGGGCAGAATCTGCAGCCGTGGTACTTCGTTGCGCTTACCAAGAAGGAAGACCTGGCATACCTGTTCTCCGAGATGGGCACAACGGCGTTTTCCCATCGCAAGGAACTGGAAGCGCGCTTCAAGGGGCACCCGGAAGTGGTGGAGGAAACCATGGAGTTCATGAGCGCCATGGGCGGGGCTTCCACCATCATCTTGGCGTTCCTGAACAAACCCGACTACTCGGACGACATTTTGCCCAGCTGCATAGAGAGCGTTTCCGCCGCTATGGAGAACATGGTGCTGGCGGCCTACGACAAGGGCATCGGCTCGTGCTGGGTGGAAGCGGTGGTGCGCTCCGGCAACGCGCTGCGCAGCCATTTCGCACCTAACCGCGGCAAGCTTGTCGGGGCCATCGTGCTGGGCTACCCCGATATGGAGGCGCGCCCCATCAAGAAGAAGCCCGGTCGCTACGAGATCCGCTAGGTTCCGCCCGCCGGCGCAACCATACATGCGCCGGCGGCATTGGGCTGGCATATAATCGGGGGAAACGATTTTGCGAGCGCAAGGAGCGGGCATGAGGGACGGATTCGTAACGGTGGCGACGGCCACTCCGCAGGTGGCGGTGGCCGACTGCGGGGCAAACGCTAGTCAGATCGTGGCATGCATCCGCACGATGGAGGCCTCCCACGCTAAGGTCATGGTTCTGCCTGAGCTGTGCCTTACCGCCTACACCTGCAGCGACCTGTTCTGGCAGGCGAAGCTGCTCGACGAAGCCGAGCAGGCCCTTTGCCGCATCGCTGCCGAAACCGCTTCGGTGGATGCCCTCATCTTCGTCGGCCTGCCGCTTCGCCATGCGGGCAAGCTCCTGAACGTTGCCGCCGCCCTTTCCCGCGGTAAGGTGCTGGGCTTCGTCCCCAAGGTGAACCTCCCCGCGTACAACGAGTTCTACGAAACGCGCCACTTCGCTTCCGGCGCGGGCAACATGGGCTGCAAAGCCTTCAACGGCGAAGAGGTTCCCGTGGGAACCGACCTGCTGTTTACCTGCGAGAACGTGCCCGACCTATGCGTTGCCGCCGAGCTCTGCGAAGACCTTTGGGTTCCCAACCCGCCCAGCACGCGTCATGCGCTGGCCGGCGCCACGGTGCTGTGCAACCTTTCCGCCAGCGACGAGATGGTGGGGAAGAACAGCTACCGCCGCAGCTTGGTTTCCGGCCAGTCCGCCCGGTTGGTGTGCGCGTACCTGTACGCCACGGCGGGCGAGGGCGAATCCACCACCGACCTGGTGTTCGGCGGCCAGAACCTTATCGCGGAAAACGGCACGGTGCTTGCCGAGTCGCGCACGTTCGCCAACGAGGTGAACGTGACGCAGGTGGATGTCGCGCGTCTTGCCGCCGAGCGCCGCCGCATGAGCACGTTCCCCGCCGCCGATGCGCAGGGCTACCGCACGGTTCCCTTCGCTCTGAACATGGAGGAAACCCTCATCACGCGCCGTATCGACGCCGATCCGTTCGTTCCGGCCGACCCGTCCCAGCTGGCGCATCGCTGCGAGGAGATCTTGAATATCCAGGCGCTTGGCCTGAAAAAGCGCCTTGCCCACACCCACGCCAAGGCCGCGGTGGTGGGCATCTCCGGCGGTTTGGACTCCACCTTGGCGCTGCTGGTTACCGCCCGCGCCTTCGACATGCTGGGCCTGCCGCGTACGGGCATCGTCGCCATAACCATGCCGGGCTTCGGCACCACCGACCGAACCTACCGCAACGCCTTGGACATGATCCGCTCGCTGGGCGCAACGCTGCGCGAGGTCCCCATCGCGCCGGCGGTTACGCAGCACTTCGCCGACATCGGCCACGATGCCGGCGTCCACGACGTCACCTACGAGAACAGCCAGGCGCGCGAGCGCACGCAGATCCTGATGGACGTCGCCAACCAGGTGAACGGCTTCGTTATCGGCACGGGCGACCTTTCCGAGCTGGCGCTTGGCTGGGCCACCTACAACGGCGACCACATGTCCATGTACGCGGTGAACGCCTCGGTCCCCAAAACGCTGGTGCGCCACCTGGTGCGCTACTACGCCGACACCTGCGGCGATGCCAAGCTTTCCTCGGTGCTGGCCGACGTGCTGGACACGCCGGTAAGCCCCGAGCTGCTTCCGCCGGAAGACGGCGCCATCTCGCAGAAAACAGAAGACCTGGTGGGCCCGTACGAACTGCACGACTTCTTCCTGTACCAGATGCTTCGCCAGGGCTTCCCGCCTGCTAAGATCTACCGAATGGCGAAGATCGCCTTCGCGGGACGCTACGACAGCGCCACCATCCTGAAGTGGCTGCGCACGTTCTATTGGCGCTTCTTCGCCCAGCAGTTCAAGCGCTCGTGCTTGCCCGACGGCCCGAAGGTGGGCAGCGTTGCGGTTTCTCCCCGTGGCGACCTGCGCATGCCGTCGGATGCCTGCGCGCGGGCTTGGGTGGAAGAGGTTGCGCAGCTGCAGGCATAGGCCCGCTCGGCCCTCGCCATGCCGGCGCTGCGTCCGCGCCGCATAAGCCAACGAAGGAAAGCGCCCCGCCGCGCACGGTGCGGCTGCGCGTTGAAAGGATCTTGCATGACTAAACTGTTCGGCGGCCTGAAGATGGGCTGGCCTGGGGTAATCCTGTTCGCCCTGGTGGCGGGCGTGGTCACCGGTATCCTGGGGTCTATCCCCGCTACCGAGGGGACGTCGTTTCGGGACATCGCCATCGGCTACGAATGGTGGGTCATCTTCGCCTTCGTCATTGCCTCCAACTGCAAGAAGAACTGGGAATCGGCGCTGAAGATCTTCGTGTTCTTCCTTATCAGCCAGCCGGTGATCTTCGCGGTGGAGGTGCTGTGCGGCCATATCACCGCGAACATGGCCCTGTACTACTACTCGTCCATCTGGGGGCCGGCAACGCTGTTCACCCTGCCGGGCGGCTTCATTGCCTACTACATCCAGAAGCAGAACGCGCTCGGGCCCATCGTCTTGGGGCTGGGCTGCATGATCCAGCTCATCCTCGGCGTCTCGTACGCCATGCAGATGATACAGACCCCGCCGTTCCACCTGCTCAGCGCGCTGGTGTGCTTCGCTTCGGTGGCCGTTATGACGTTCAGTATCCAGAAGAGCACCAAGAACCGCGTGGCAACCCTGGCCGTGGCCGTGGGCGTTACCGCGCTGCTGGTGGTGCTGGTGGTGGCTACCGGCCGTAGCCTGGTTTAGCGCTAGCCCACCTGCCCCTTCAGGTAGGTTTCCTCGATGGGCTCGCCGAAGTTGCGGTCGCCCAGCTGCTCGCAGGCGAAGCGCACGAACGCGCGCGTGGTCTGGTCGAGCGCCGCCGTTTTGCGGTAGGTCATCGAAACCAGGTGGAACTTCCCCTCGAACTCCTTGATGGGCAGCGTCTTCGTTCCCGGGAAGGGGATGTCTTCCACCACGTCGAGCATCAACGCGATGGCGCGCTCGTCGGAAAGCAGCAGCGACATGGCGCCGATCTCGTTCGAGAAGCGCTGCTTGAAGGTAAGGCCGTGGTCGGACAGCAGCCCGTCGAAGATGCGGAACGTGAACTGCGAGCTTGCCTGGTTGTACGAGATCAGGTTCTCCTGGTGCGCGCTCAAGTCTTCCAGCGTTACCTCGTCCTTGCAGGCCAGGGGGTTGCCCAGGTTCATGGCCGCCACGATGTTCTGCGTGGTGAACTGCACGGTTTCCATGTCGGGCAGGTCGGGCACGTAGGTGCAGAACGCCACGTCGAAGGCGCGCTCGCGCAGGCCGGTGAGCGATTCCTGGGTGTTGGTCACCGCAATGTCGAACTCTACCGGGGCATCGTAGGTTTGGCGGAAAGCGTTCAACAATTGCGGCAGCTGGTTGCGCTGCACCGATTCGGTGGTGGCGATGCGCACTGTACTCTTGTGTTCGGCGCGGTCGGTCATGGCGCTTACCGCGCGGTCCACCTCCGAAAGCGCCACCGCGATGTGGCGGTTGAACTCCTCGCCGTCTTCGGTAAGGTGCACGCCGTTCTTGCTGCGCTCGAACAGCGTGACGCCCAGCTCCTTTTCCAGGCTGGAAATGGAAGTGGAAAGCGCCGGCTGCGTGATGAACAGCTCCTTCGCGGCGCGGTTGAAGTAGCCCACCTGGGCAAGCTTCCTGAAGTAGTACAGCTGTGAAAGGTTCACGGCAATCTCCCCTTTGATTGGATCGTGACGGTGTCGGGTACGTGCAGGGCCGGCGCTCAGCCGACGTCTTTGAAGTCGCTGCGCTCGTAGGGCGGGGCCTCGAACGCGAGCAGGAAATCGATGAACGCCTGGGTTGCCGGGTTCGGCGTTGCCCCTTCGCGGCGCGTGAGCGATATGGGGTAGAACTCCTTCGCTCCCGGCACGTCCAACGGCAGGACAACCATGTCCGGGTCGGGCGCCAGGTTCGAGGTGAGCATGGTAAGCGCCACGCTGGACTCGTGCACGGCCAGGGCGCCCAGGATAACCTCGTCCTCGTAGTTGCGCACCAGCGTGAGCTTGCCCAGCGGCGCGTTGGTGTTCTGCAGGAATGCTTCCAGCACCTCGCCGCAGGTGATGCCGCGGCGGTAGGTTATCACGGTGTGGCCCACCAGGTTCTCGTAGCGGACGCTGGGAAGCGCGGCAAGCGGATGGCTTCGGTGCACGGCCACCACCAGCTGCTGGTGGAACAGGGTGGTGCAGGCAATGCCCGGCTTGCGCACCGGCCCGGCCAGCACCAAGTCGCATATGCCCTGCTCAAGCTTTTCGTTCAGCGGGGCCGTTTCGCCCTGCAGCACGTGGAACTCGGTCTTGTTGCCGAACGCGCTGCGGAACTGCTGCATGGCGGCGGGCAGGTAATGGGAGCGCACGGTGGCGATTGCCCCCACGTTGATGGTGCCGGAAAGGCTGCCGTGGCGGCGGTCGATCTCGGCCACGCCGCGGTCGATGCTGGCCAGCCCTTCCGAAACGTATTTGAAGAACACCCGGCCGTCGTCGGTGAGCTGCACATTGCGGCCCACCTTGCAGAACAGCGAGCAGCCCAGCTCGCGTTCCAGTGAGGAAATGGAATGCGAGAGGGCAGACTGGGACACATGCAGGCTCTCGGCCGAGCGTGTGTAGTGCTCGGTCTTGGCCAAGTGGCAGAAGTACGTCAGTTGTGCAAGGTTCATAGCCCCTCCTTGCAGGTTCCCCGCGCAGCCCCGTTCGCTCTACCAGGTGTTTCGCCCGATGAACGCGTTGCATGGAAAACCATGAATCTGTCTCATATATTAGCCCATCTCCCATCAATTCTTTGCGGCAGACGCCAGAAAGATCTTGGGATACCTTTGTTTTGCGGGGCGATGGGCCCCAAGGGGAACAATCGCGGCACGGCCGCGCGAAGGGGGAGAAGAGGAAATGACGAAGCTACCTTTGGAAGTTGGCAACAGCTGCACCTTCACCAAAACGGTGAGCGAATCGGACGTGTACCAGTTCGCGGGCATCACCGGCGATTTCAGCCAGATGCACCTGAACGAGGCGTTCATGAGGACCACCAAGTACGGAACGCGCATCGTGCACGGCGTGCTCACCTTCGCGTTCGGAAGCACGGCTTCCACGCTTATCCAGCAGAAATACCAGTCGCCCATCCCCAGTGCATCGTACGGCTACGACCACCTGCGCTTCACCGCTCCGGTGTACTTCGGCGACACGCTCACGGCCACCTACACCGTCAAGGAAGTGGACCAGGAAGCTATGAAGACGTTCGCCGATGTGGTGGTTACCAACCAGGACGGCACGGTGGTGTGCGTCGCCACGCACATCCTGAAGTTCTTCGAAGTGGAGTAGTAACGCAAAAAATCGCGAAAGCGCCGATGTCCCGGGAGCTATGCGGGGAGGGGACCTGCGAGGGGCCTAGGGCATCGGCTTTGCTAGGGGGGTCGAACCGATCCGGGGCATCGGCTCTGCCGGGGAAGGTCGAACCGGCCTAAGGCATGCCGCCCAACGGCAACCGGCCGGCATTAGAAAGGGGAACGAAGATGGAATCACCGCAGGTAGAACATGTGGCCGTGAAGGTCCGCAACTTCGACGAAGCGCTTGCGTTCTTCACCGACGTCATGGGAATGGAGGTAACGCTGACCGACCCGGCCGATGGCCAGGCGCCGCTTTCCCAGGCATGGGTGGGCGGCATCCAGCTGCAGCGCGACGATCAGGGCGAAGGCCCGTACCAGGGTGACATGACCCATATCGGCTTGGTCGCCGATGAAGTGGAGCCGCTGCTGCAGAAGGCATACGCCACGGAAGGCGTGCGGCAGGCCCCGGGCAAGCCAAGGAATTGGTTCGTTGTCCCGTGCGGCGTGATGATAGAGCTCAACGCCCGGGCGTAGCCGGGCAAGGTTTCCCGGCCGGGCAATAGGCCCTGGCTGGGGCAAGGAGGGAACACGATGAAGGTATGTGTTTTAGGGGCCGGCTCGCTGGGCAGCACCATCGGCGGTGCGCTTGCCAAGGCGGGCAACGAGGTCCATTTCGTGGGCCGTGCGCCCCATATGGATGCGGTGAACAAGAACGGCCTGGCAATGGTCACGCCCACGGGTCAGGAAACCGTGCACCCGGTGGGCCACACCACGCCCGACGGCATCGGTCCATGCGACTTGGTAATCGTGCTGTGCAAGGCGTTCGATACCGCGAAGACCATGGAAGAGGGCAAGGGGCTTGTCGGCCCCAACACCGTGGTGATGTCGCTTCAGAACGGCCTGGGCGCAGAAGACGTGCTGTGCGAATGCGTGGGCGCCGATCACGTTATCGGCGGCAAAACCTACATCGGCGGCATGCTGCTGGAGCCCGGCCGCGTGCAGGCGACCATCCCCGGCAAGGACACCTACATCGGCGAGCTGGACGGCAGCATCACCGAGCGCGTCCGCGTCATCGGCAAGGCGTTCGACGACGCGGGGATGCACTGCGTGGTCTGCAGCAACATCATGGGCGTCATCTGGGACAAGCTGCTGGTGAACGTGGCCACGGGCGCGGTGTGCGGCATAACGCACTTGCCCTACGGCGACATGTACGAGGAGGAAAAGCTGGTGGCTACCGCCGTTGCCGCAGTTCAGGAAGGCATCGATGTTGCCCACGCCGCTGGGGTGAAGCTCACCTACGAAAACCCCATGGACACGCTGGAGCTTGCGCGTGCCGGCCTGCCCAAGAGCTTCAAGCCCTCCATCCTGCAGAGCCTGGAAAAGCACCGTCCCACCGAGGTGGGCGTCATCAACGGCGCCGTGGTTGCCCAGGGCAAGAAACACGGGGTGCCCACGCCGGTGAACGAAACGCTGGTGGCGTGCGTTACCGGCATAGAGCGCTACATCCGCGAATACGTGAACGAATAGATACGGCCATCCTACCGGCAAGGGTGTGTCCGACGCGGGCTGCCCGGCGCCGACCTGGATTGCATGGCAGAACGGGCAGGCGGGTGCCTCCGCTTCGCCTTCGATGGGAAGCGCTGCTTGTGCGCTGGAAGGAGATCCCAATGCGTCGTTTGGAGATAGTCAACGGCCCGAACAACAACTTCTACGGAATCAGGAACAAAGGGGTGTACGGCAGCCAGACCTACGCCGACCTCATCAACGAACTGAAGGAATACGGCGCTGGCCTGGGCTTCGAGGTGCATGCGTTCCAGAACAACGGGGAAGGCGGCCTTATCGACCACCTGCAGGAGCTGTACCTGGAAGCGGAAAAGACCGGCCAGAAGATCCCGGTGGTGCTGAACCCCGGCGCGTTCACCCATTACAGCTACGCGCTCATGGATGCGCTGGAATCGGTGCACACGCTGGTGCCGGCGGTGGAGGTGCACATGTCGAACATCCAGGACAGGGATTCGTTTCGCCATATATCGGTAACGGCCAACGAGTGCCTGGGGCAGATCGCCGGCTTCGGCAAGGCCAGCTACAAGCTTGCCATGCATCAGTTCAAGCTCATGGACGAAGCTGGGGCGCTGTAGGGCGCCGCCTTCTTTTGGCTACTTCCCGTAGCTGGGCCCGCTTCGGCGGGCCCATTTTGCTGTCGGGCTTGTTTAATGCGTGGATACGGGTTAAACAATCAGGCGAAATGGAGTACCCTGATAAGACCTGTAAATCAGGACTATTCATCAAAAGAACCCTGCGCACGCAGGGCGATTAGACGGAAGAAGGCTCAGCAGATGTTGAAGGCGGGTATCGTAGGCGCAGCCGGGTATGCAGGAGCAGAACTGGTACGCATCTTGCTGCGACATCCCTCGTTCGAGCTTTCCGTCATCACCTCCAACTCAGACGAAGGCACGGCGCTTTCCCAGGTGTACCCGGCCTTCACCGGCATCACCGACCTGATGTTCTCCAACCACAGCAACCCGGCGCTGTTCGATTGCGACGTGGTGTTCCTGGCAACGCCCCATACGGTTGCCATGAAATCTGCCCCTGGCCTGCTTGAATCGGGCGTCACCGTGGTAGACCTCTCTGCCGACTACCGCCTGCGCAGCCAGGAAACCTACGAGAAGTGGTACAAGGTCGAGCACACCAGCCCCGAGCTTCTGGCCAAGGCCGCCTTCGGCCAGCCCGAGCTCAACCGCAAAGAGCTCAACGCCGCCGCCGCGCGCCATGCCGAAGGCGAAGCAGTGCTGGTTGCCTGCGCCGGCTGCTATCCCACGGCAACCTCGCTTGCCGCTGCCCCGGTAATCGATCTTTCCGAGGGCGTGGTGGTCGCCGATGCCATTTCCGGCGTTTCCGGCGCCGGCCGCAGCGCCACGGCACGCACGCATTACGTTTCCGCGAACGAGAACTTCGAGGCCTACGGCGTTACCAGCCATAGGCACACCCCGGAAATCGAGCAGATCCTGGGCATCCCGGGCCGCTTGGTGTTCACGCCCCACTTGGCCCCCGCAACCCGCGGTCTCCTTTCCACGGTAACCGTGCAGCTTTCCGAGGAGGCACGACGAAGCGCCACGGCAGAGTCGATCCATCGACGATTCTGCGACGCCTACGCGAATTCGCCGTTCGTTACCGTGCTGCCCTTGGGCCAGCAGCCCAAAACCTCTTCGGTAGTGGGGACGAACCGCGCTCATGTGGGCGTCGCTTACAACGCCACTACCGGTTCGGTCATCGCAACCTGCGCAATCGACAACATTGTGAAGGGCGCGGCCGGCCAGGCGGTCCAGTGCGCGAACATCGTCTGCGGTCTTCCCGAAGACCAGGCGCTTTCCCCTGTTGCCAATCCCTCTTAGGAGTAGATCAAATATGAATACAGCGAACCTGACCACCGTTGAAAACGGCGGCGTCACGTCCGCCCAGGGTTTCCGCGCCGGCGGCATCCACGCCGGTTTCCGCGCCGACCCCAATCGCCTTGACATGGCTTTGGTCGAGGCCGACGAGCTTTGCCCTGTTGCCGGCGTGTTCACCCAGAACGTCTTCTGCGCGGCGCCGGTAACCGTTTGCCGCGAGCATCTGAACGGCGTGGGCTACGGCTTTGCGCGTGCCATGGTAATCAATTCCGGCATTGCCAACGCCGCAACCGGCTCGGTGGGCCTGGAGGCTGCGCGCCGCACCGCCGGCATCGTCGCCGACGTGGTGGGCTGCGTACCCGAAGACGTGCTGGTGGCCTCCACCGGTGTCATTGGCCAGAACCTGGACACCACGCCCTTCACCACGGGGGTTCCTGCGCTGCATGCCATGCTGGGCGAAACCACGGGCGCAAGCGCTGCCCAAGCCATCATGACCACCGACACGCACTCGAAGGAAGCGGCGGTAACCTACGTTTCCGCCGACTCCGACTACGCCGGCTGCACCTTCACGGTGGGCGGCATGGCGAAGGGCTCGGGCATGATCATGCCGAACATGGCCACCATGATCTCGGTCATCACGGCCGACGCCCCGGTTCCCGCCCCGCTTCTGCACAAGGCGCTTTCCGCTGCGGTGAACCAGAGCTTCAACAAGGTGACGGTCGACGGCGACACTTCCACCAACGACACCTGCGTGCTGTTCGCCTCCGGTAAGGCGGCATCGGCCGGTGCTCCCCTTATGGCGGAAGGCTCGGTTGCCTACCAGGAGTTCTGCACGGCTCTAAACCAGGTAACCCGCACGCTGGCACGCGCCATGGCCGAAGACGGCGAAGGGGCCACGCGCTTGGTGACCGTGAACGTTTCCGGTGCCGCCACCGATGCCGATGCCGATGCTGCGGCCCGCACCGTGGCGAACTCGCCCCTGGTGAAAACCGCCATCACCGGCCACGACGCCAACTGGGGCCGCATTGCCGGCGCACTGGGCCGTTCCGGCGCCAAGTTCCAGCAGGAAAACGTGGACATCGACATCATGGGGATGCCCGTTCTGCGTGCCGGCCTGCCTGTTGCCTTCGACGAGGACGAGGCGCTCAGGCGCTTCGAGCAGCCCGAGATCGTCATCGACGCCAACTTGGGCGCCGGCACCTGCGCAACCACGATGTGGACCTGCGACTTCTCGCACGAATACGTTTCGATCAATGGAGATTACCGCTCATGAAATACGCAAGAGACCGCAAAATCACCTCTACCCATACCGCAGAGGTGCTGATCGAGGCGTTCCCCTGGATCAAGAACGCCACCGGCAAGACCATCCTTATCAAGTACGGCGGAGCTGCCATGGTGGACCCGCAGCTGCGCAATGCCGTGATGAGCGACATCGTCATGCTGAAGATCATGGGCGTGAACCCCGTTATCGTGCACGGCGGCGGCGCGGCTATCACCGAGAACATGAACAAGTTCGGCATCGACGTCGAGTTCAAGAACGGTCAGCGCGTCACCACCGACGAAGCCATGGATGTGGTGAAGATGACGCTCGTGGGCAAGGTGAACGAAGAGCTGGTGTTGGCCATGAACGAGCACGGCAACCTGGCCGTAGGCGTGAACGGCACCGATGCGGGCACCATCATCGCCGAGCAGGCCAGCCCCGATTTGGGCCGCGTGGGCAAGGTGGTGGAGGTTAACCCCTCGTACATCAATGCGCTCATCGCCGCCGACTACGTGCCTATCATCGCCTCGGTGGGCAAGGGCACCGACGACGGCTCCTACAACATCAACGCCGATGTGGCGGCCTGCGCAGTTGCTTCCGCCATCGGCGCGCACAAGATCATCTTCCTCACCGACGTGGACGGCTACTACGAGGACTTCTCGGACAAGGGATCGCTCATCTCGCAGATGACGGTAAGCGAAACCAAGCAGATGCTGGCCGACGGCAAGGTTTCCAGCGGCATGATCCCGAAGCTGCAGTCGTGCATCGAGGCCATCGAGGGCGGCGTTCCGCGTGCCCATATCGTCAACGGCACGAAGCCCCATTCCATCCTGGTGGAGCTCCTTACCTCGAGCGGTGCCGGCACCCTGATCTACGACGACGATGCCGAGTTCTCCAAGGACGAGATGCGCCCGCTGGGCATCCTTGCATCCCGCCTGAGCGAGAACCTGTAAAAACGGGGCGGTGGGTGCATGCCCGCCGCAAAATAGTTAGAATCAACGGATAGGTTTTCGCGGGAGATACCGCAAGGCCTGTCTTAGTACGAAAGGAACACCATGGGTTTTGAAGAAGCAAAGAAGCTTGACGAGCACTTCGTCATGCATACCTTTGCCCGCAAGCCGGTTATGTTGGTTGAGGGCCAGGGAATGGAAGTCAAAGACGACGAGGGCAACACCTACCTCGACTTCCTTTCCGGTATCGGCGTAGACAGCCTAGGCCATTGCCATCCCGCAGTGGTCAGCGCCATCCAGGAGCAGGCTGCCCGCCTTATCCATGTGAGCAACTACTATTACATCGAGAACCGCGGCGAGGTGGCCAAGCTCATCTCCGACATGCTGAATGTCTGCGTGCCCAAGTTCTTCCGCGCCCCGTGGCCGGTGTTCTTCGCCAATTCCGGCGCTGAAGCCAACGAGTGCGCCATCAAGCTGGCACGCCTGTACTCTAAGAAGATGGGCAACGGTGGCCAGACCATCATCACCATGGACCGCAGCTTCCACGGACGCACCCTGGCAACGCTGGCCGCTACGGCGCAGCCCGCCAAGCAAGAGGCCTTCCAGCCCCTGCCCGGCGGCTTCATGCACGTTCCCATGAACGACCTGAACGCCCTTCACCAGGCGGTTTACAACAACCTGGCCGACGTGTGCGCCGTTATGATCGAGCCCGTCCAGGGCGAAGCCGGCGTGTATCCCTGGGATGCCGACACCCTCTACGAGGTGGCGCAGTTCTGCCGCAAGAACGGCCTGCTGCTTATCGTGGATGAAGTGCAGAGCGGTATCTTCCGCTGCGGCGAGTACCCGTTCGCCTTCCAGAACATGGGCATCACCCCCGACATCATCACCATGGCCAAGGGCATTGCCTCCGGCTTCCCGATGGGCGCCTGCGCGGCCCGCATCGAAGTGGCCGAGGCCTTCGAGCCCGGCGACCACGGCTCCACCTTCGGCGGCAGCAACCTTGCCATGGCGGCGGCGCACGCCACCCTGGCAACGCTCACCCGCGGCCACTACGACGACCGCGTGGCCGAGCTGGGCGACTACTTCGCCGAGAAGCTGCAGAACCTCGACGACATCACCGAGGTACGCGGCCTTGGCCTGATGATCGGCGCCGACGTGGCAGAGGGCATCGACGCCAACAAGGTAGTGGCTGCCGGCCTGAAGGCAGGCTTCCTGCTGAATGCCACCAGCAAGAGCACCCTGCGCTTCCTTCCTCCGCTCATCATCACCGAGAAGGAGATCGACACGCTTATCAAGGCTCTGCCCGAGCTGCTTGAGGCCGGCCGTGCTGCCGATGAGCCCGAAGGTGCCGAATGCTCCGAGGAAACGGCCCGCGCCGAAGAGCTTGCCTCCGCAGACGCCGCCGGGGCAACCGAAGAATAGCGACCAACGAAGGGAGGGCATGCCTTCCCTGTTTCGCCCCACGCGGGCGTTTCACCATAGGAACAATGCCAAAAGAAAGGTAAGAAGATGGCAAAGGATAAATGCGTACTCGCCTACTCGGGCGGCCTGGACACCAGCGTCTGCATCAAGTGGCTGCAGGACGAGAAGAACCTCGACGTTATCGCCGTTGTGGGCGAGGTAGGCCAGGAGCACGAAGGCCTGGAGCAGGTCAAGGAGCGCGCACTGGCTACGGGCGCAATGGACTGCATCATCGCCGACATGCGCGAGGACTTCGCCGCCGACTACCTGTCCAAGGCCCTGTTCGCCAACGCCCACTTCGAGAACAAGTACCCGCTGGTATCCGCCCTCTCCCGTCCGCTGATCTCCAAGTACCTGGTAGACACCGCCCATAAGTTCGGCGCCAAGTACGTTGCCCACGGCTGCACCGGCAAGGGCAACGACCAGGTTCGCTTCGAGACCTCCATCCAGGCGCTCGACCCCACGCTGGAGATCATCGCCCCTGTTCGCGAGTGGGATATGCACACCCGCCAGGAGGAAATGGATTGGGCCGAGGCTCATGGCGTAACCGTTCCCACCACCAAGAGCAAGCCGTACTCCATCGACGACAACCTGTGGGGCCGCGCTATCGAGTGCGGTGTCCTGGAGGATCCGATGAACCGTCCTCCGCTGGACATCTACACCATGACCACCGACCCCGAGAAGGCTCCCGACCAGCCCACCGAGATCGAGATCGAGTTCAAGGGCGGCCTGCCTGTTGCCATCGACGGCCAGCAGATGAGCTACCTGGACATCATCGCCAAGATGAACCAGGTTGCCGGCGACAACGGCTTCGGCCGCATCGACATGATCGAGAACCGCATGATCGGCGTTAAGAGCCGCGAATGCTACGAGGCACCGGGTGCTTTGGCCCTCATCGTTGCCCACCGCGGCCTTGAGGACATGTGCCTGGAGCGCGAGGTTCTTCGCTACAAGCTGCACCTCGAGCACGACTGGGCAACCATGGTGTACAACGGCCAGTGGTTCAGCCCTCTGAAGCACGCGGTCGATGCCTTCATGGCCACCACCCAGCAGTGCGTGACCGGCACCGTTCGCCTGAAGTTCTACAAGGGCAACTGCACCGTAACCGGCCGCAAGTCCGACTTCAGCCTGTACGATTACGGTCTGGCTACCTACGACGCCGCCGACACCTTCAACCACAAGGCTGCCAAGGGCTTCATCGACCTGTACGGCCTGTCCACCAAGGTTTGGGCTAAGAACCGTAGGGAGCAGGGTGTGACGGACGGAGAGTAAAAACGCGAAGCGTTTTCTCTCCTGAGCCGCGATGACGCTGCGCGTGGTTCTGACGGCACAGGGAAACCTCAAAGCCCAGGGCATGGCACGAAGGCCAATGCCCTGGGCTTTTCAGTTCCCCTGCACTCGTCAGAACCACGCTCGCTGACTTACTGGCGCATACCCGGGTGTAATTAACGCCCTTTCGGGCGTTCTGCTCGAATTCGCTTTGCTTTTCGAGCATTGATAAGGGCTCTTCCATCTCTTGCGAGAGGGGAAGAGCCTTTTGCTATCATGGGAACGTTGATTAGGTAACACGCTTATAGGGCGTACGCCCTGTATGGTTAGGAGCTCATACTATGGCTTTGTGGTCTGGACGATTCGAAAAGGGCGTTAGCGAATTCACGCAGGAATTCGGCGCATCGCTTCCCGTGGACAAGGCGATGTACCACGAAGACATCGCGGGCTCCCGTGCCCATGCGCGCATGCTGGCTGCTCAGGGCGTTATCTCCGAAGAAGACGCCCAGAAGATCGTTAGCGGCCTTGCCCAGATCGAGAAGGCCATCGAAGAGGGCAACTTCACCTTCGACATCAACGACGAGGACATCCATATGTCCATCGAAAAGGTGCTTACCCAGAACATCGGCGATGCCGGCGCACGCCTGCACACGGGCCGCAGCCGCAACGACCAGGTGATCACAGATACGCGTCTGTACGCCAAGGAGCTGGCAAGTGGTCTGATGGCTGACTTGAACGTCCTGCGCGAAACGCTTATCAAGGCGGCTCGCAGCAACATGGGCACCATCATTCCCGGCTATACCCACATGCAGCATGCACAGCCGGTGTTGCTCTCGCACCACTTCATGGCCTATTTCTGGATGTTCACGCGCGACTTCAGCCGTGTGAAGCAGGCCTATGATGCCGCCGACGCAAACCCGCTTGGCTCTGCGGCGCTTGCCGGCACCACCTACCCGCTCGACCGCCAGAAGACCACCGATGAGCTGGGCTTCGACCATATGATCCCTAACTCGCTCGATGCGGTTTCTGATCGCGACTTCCTGCTCGACCTCGATTACGCCTGCTCGGTGGCCATGATCCATCTTTCCCGCCTGTCGGAGGAGATCATCCTGTGGTCCACTTCCGAGTTCGGTTTCATCACCCTGGCAGACGAGTACTCCACCGGTTCCTCTATCATGCCGCAGAAGAAGAACCCAGACTTCGCTGAGCTGATCCGCGGCAAGTCGGGCCGCGTGGTGGGTGACCTTATGGCGCTGCTCACCACCATGAAGAGCCTTCCCCTTGCCTACAACAAGGACCTTCAGGAAGATAAGGAAGGCGTTATGGATGCCTGCAAGACCCTGCATGACTGCCTGGTGTGCATGGAGGGCATGATCTCCACTATGCAGGTGAACGCCGATGCCATGCGTGCTCAGTCCAAGAAGGGCTACCTTGCTGCAACCGACGTGGCCGACTACCTGGCGAAGAAGGGGCTGCCTTTCCGCAAGGCGCACGAGATCGTGGGCAACTTGGTGCTTCTGTGCGATAAGCGCGGCTGTGATTTGGACGATCTTTCCTTGGAGGACTTCAAGCAGGCATCCGACCTGTTCGAGGCCGATATCACCGAGGCTCTGGACCTGGAATCCATCGTGGCGGCTCGCACCACCTTCGGCGGCACGGGCAATTCCGTGGTGGAACAGCAGATCGAGCTGGGCGCGAAGAAGCTCGAAGAGGATCGAAAGCTAGCGTAGTTGTGCGCTTTCCTAAGTACAGGCCCGCCCATGATAAAATGACGGGAACTGTATTTGGGAGGTTGAATGGCTACTCGTGGTAGAAGAAGCAGGCACGCCCAACCCGGCAGGTCCGGGTTCAAGCCTGGTGTTCTGCTGGCTGTTTTGGGCGGCGCGCTGGTTGCATGTTGCATCGCCGCTGTGGCGATGTGCTCGGTCTGGCTGCAGGATCTGCCTGACTACACCGATGCTTCTGCATATAACTATGCCGAGAAAACCAAGGTATATGCCAACGACGGCACTACCTTGCTGGCGGAGTTCTTCCTAGAGAACCGCGACCCGGTAGAACTCGACCAGATGGGCGACTACGTTACCAAGGGGACGGTTGCCACGGAAGACGAGCGCTTCTACCAGCACAACGGCGTCGACCTTATGGGCATTGCCCGTGCGGTGTGGGTGAACCTGACGCATACGGGCCGTGAAGGAGCTTCCACCATCACGCAGCAGTTTGTCAGGAACACCATTTTGGCTGACGAGGCACAGGAATCCACTCTGAAGCGCAAGGTGCGCGAAGCGTACATCGCCATAAAGCTGGAGGAAATCTACTCCAAGCAGGAAATCCTTCAGATGTACCTGAACACCATCAACTACGGCCAGGGCGCTTACGGCATTCAGGCCGCAGCTCAGCGCTACTACTCGGTGGATGCGAAGGACCTTACCCTGGCCCAGGCTGCCACGCTCATCGGCATTCCCCAGAGCCCTACTTACAACAACCCCATCGACAACCCCAACAACTGCAAGCAGCGCCGCAACCTGGTGCTCGACCGCATGCTCTCCAACAACGTTATCACCCAGGAACAGCACGACGCCGCCCAGGCAGAAGAGCTGAACCTGAACGTTTCGTCGACAAGCTCGGGCGACGGTATGTACAAGTACAAGTACTTCACCAGCTACGTGCGCCAGCAGCTGCTGCAGAACTATTCCACCGATGAGGTGTTCAAGGGCGGCATGGTGGTCACCACCACGCTCGACCCGGCAATCCAGGATGCGGCCGAAACTGCCGCTGAAGCCAAGCTCAAAACGCTTTCCAGCAACCTGGAGCTGGCCATGGTCTCGGTTGACCCGAACACCGGCTACATAAAAGCGCTCATCGGCGGCCGTGACTATGACTCCAACGAGTACAACCTGGCAACGCAAGCAAAGCGCCAGCCCGGTTCTTCCTTCAAGACGTTTACCCTGCTGGCCGCTATGAACGAAGGCGTGTCGCCTCAGACGAACCTGAACTGCACTTCTAGCGTTGACCTGAATGGCTGGAAGGTGGAGAACTACGGCGGTACCAACTACGGCATCCGGTCTATCGCCAGCGCCTTTGCCGTTTCTTCCAACACCGGCTTCGCCCAGCTGTGCACCAAGATCGGTGCCGATAAGGTGGTCGATATGGCGAAGAAGTGCGGCATCGAAACCGACTTGGATGCCTATCCGTCCATTACGCTCGGTTCCGAAGAGGTTACGGTTCGCGAAATGGCACAGGCCTACGCCACCATCGCCAATGGCGGCACGAAACACGAGGCGATCTGTATCGAGTCCATCAAGGATTCTAGCGGCAACGTTATCTACCAGGCGAACACCACGGGCGAAAAGGTTCTCGACACCGCGCTTACCCAGGCTGCCACCGAGGTAATGAAGGGCGTTGTCACGAGCGGCACCGGTCGCAGCGCCTCCATCGACAACGGCCAGCCCGCTGCCGGCAAAACCGGTACATCCGAGAACTGGCGCGACAAGTGGTTCTGCGGCATTACCCCGCAGCTTTCCACCGCCATCTGGATTGGCGGCCGCGACGAGGTGCAGATGCCTTCCTCCGTTGCGTGCGACGGGGTGTTCGGCTCGTTCATGAGCGAGGTTCTGGAAGGTCAAGCCATCCAGCAGTTCCCTACGTCCGAGAAGAAGCTCACTTACACCATCACCGACTTCGGCAACGGCAGCGGCTCTACTGGCTACTCGCCCGAGCATGAAGGCGACTCGGTCGATTCCAACACTGCTTCGGCAACCACTACCGAAACCACCACCACTACTACCACGGAACGATCTTCCAACTCGAGCTCCAGCTCTTCCGGTTCCTCTAGCGGGTCGAGCTCCGGTGGCGGAAGCTCTTCGGGCGGAAGCTCCGGCGGCGGTTCCGGTAGCGGCGGCTCTGACTCAGGCGGCGGATCGGGCGGCTCCGGTGGTTCGGATTCCAGCGGATCGGGCGGCTCCGGTGGCGGAAGCTCTTCGGGCGGAAGCTCTAGCGGCGGCTCCAGCAGCAGCTCAAGCAGCCAAAGAGGCAACTAGTCGGGACGACCTCCCCTAGGCAACCTGTTTTCTACGTTGCTATGGAATCTTCGGGAAGAAGGCGTAGTGCAGGTGCAGGGGCGGGTTACATCGTTTTCAATAAAGGGAGCGCAGCGCAAGTCAGCGTTGCTGTTCCTTTGACGGGAAGGATCTTATGAAAGCGAAATTGCGTTTTCTTGTCATAGCGGCTTTGTGCGTTGTGTGCATGGGAGCTTTGGTCGGTTGCGTTTCCGGCAACGGCCAAGTCGATGAGCAGACAAAGAACCGCCAGTACATGTCTTCCGTGAATACCATCATGGAAACGTTGAATACCAACATGGAACAGTTCGCCACTGCCGTGAAGGATGATGAGGTGGTATCTCTTTCCTCACAGCTTTCTGCTGTTGATCAGTGCGTTTCTGATTTGGAAGCGCTTGAGGTTCCCGATGCCATGGGTGACATCCAGTCTCAATATGTAAATGGCGCCAAAGAGCTGCAAGCCGCGTTGGCATCGTACGTTCAGCTCTATGAGGACGTGAAGGCCCCGCAAAGTGGCAGCTACGACTATTCCGATTACGATAGCCGCATAGCCGATATCCAGTCGCACTACAATGCGGGAATCCAGGCTCTGCAAGACGCGGACAGCAAGGTTCAGTCCGCATAGGGCGGCTTCGCGCATATCAAGCAAACAGAGCGGCCATCGGAAGATGGCCGTTTTTCTGCCCTGAGGTGGCAAGAGAGCAAAGGACAAACCATGACCAGGGAACCCGAGACCACAACCAGCGCCCAAGAACCCACGGGCGCGGTTCCTGCCGATACTTTCACGAAGCGCGTTGAGCTTTTGGCTCCTGCGGGCAATATGGCATGCTTGCATGCCGCCGTGCTTGCCGGAGCGGATGCCGTGTACTTGGGTGCAGGCCACTTCAACGCTCGTCGAGGTGCGGACAACTTCACGCTTGAGAGTTTGGCCGAGGCCTGCGATTATGCCCATTTGCGCGGGGTGAAGATATACCTCACGCTGAATACGGTGGTACTTCCCTCCGAACTGCAGGATGCCCTGGAGCTTGCGCGCCAGGCATACCGTTGCGGCGTCGACGCCTTCATCGTGCAGGACATCGGCATCAGCGTCGAGCTTGCCCGCGCCATCCCCGATGCAGAAGTGCACGTTTCCACCCAGATGAACATCCATGACGAAGACGGCCTTCGCTCCGCTGCTGCGCTGGGTGCCACGCGCGTGACGCTTGCCCGCGAGCTTTCCTTGGAAGAGTTGGACGTTCTGGGCCCCGTGGCCAAGGAGCTGGGCGTGGAGCTGGAATGCTTCGCCCATGGCGCCCTGTGCATCTGCTACTCGGGCCAGTGCTTCATGTCTTCCATGGTGGGCGGCCGCTCCGCCAACCGCGGGCGCTGCGCCCAGGCCTGCCGCCTGCCCTACGAGCTGCACAACCGCGCCCTGCGCAAGAACCTGCCTTCGCCGGGCGAGCATCTGCTCTCGCCGAAGGACCTGTGCACCATCGACCTTATCCCCGAGCTGTTGGATGCGGGCATTGCCTCGCTGAAGGTGGAGGGGCGCATGAAGTCGCCCGAGTACGTGCAGGCTGTTGTGGGCGTGTACCGTGCGGTGATCGACCGCGTTGAGGCCGCACGCGCCAACGGCGAGCCCACGCAGGGAATGGGGGCAACCGAAGCCGAGCGCACGGTGCTCTCGGAAGCTTTTTCCCGCGGCTTCACCACCGCGTACCTTACCGGCCAGCGCGGCAACGAGATCATGAGCTACAGCCGTCCCAACAACCGCGGCGTGTTCGTTGGCCGCGTTGCCCAGGCCAAGGACGGCCGTGTTGCCATCGATGCCGAGGCTGACCTGCACGAAGGCGACCTCATCGAGTTCTGGACCAACCGCGGCCATTTCGTCTACACCGTGGGCCCGCTGCGCACCGACAAGCAGGGCAGGGTAGTGCTGGCGGTGGAGCGCGCTGTTGGCAAGGGCGATCGCGTGTTCCGCGTGCGTAATGCCGAAGCCGCCTTCGTCGACGATGGCCGCCTGCCTGCGGTTCCCGTTTACGGAAGGGCCGTGCTGCATATAGGTGCTCCAGCTCGCATGGAGCTTACCGCACCCAATGGCACCTCCGTTGCCGTGGAGGGCAACGTGGTGGAAGCGGCGCGCACCAAGGCCATCACCGAAGAAGAGGTGCGCCAGCACATCGATCGCATGGGCACCACGCCGTTCCAGCTTGCCAGCTTGGACATCGAGCTCGACGAAGGCGTGGGCATGGGCTTTTCCGCCCTGCACAAGCTGCGCGCCCGCGCCGCCGAGGAACTGGAAGCCCAGATGCTGGCCGCCTACCACGCCCGCAAGCTGAACCGCGCCCCGAAGCGCGTGTTCACCGCCCCGGTGCGCAAGGGCTCGTGCAAGGTTGCCGTTCTGGCCACCAACCCGGCCTGTGCCCGCGCCGCCAAGCGCGCCGGCGCCGACCTTATCTATGTTCCCGCCGCCAACTACCGCCGCGGCGAGGCGGTTATCGCCGGGCAGCTTTCTGGCACAGCCGAGCAGGCTGGCTACCCCAAGCAGTGCATCCCAGTGCTGCCCACGGTTTCCCAGATGTTCGATGAGCAGAACCGCAACGGCTTCGACATCTGGGGCCGCGTGAAGGAAGGTAAGCCGGTTCTGTGCCAGAACCTGGGGCAGTTGCTGCACGCAACCGAGGTGGGCGCCGCACCCGAGGTGGGCCCGAACATCCCGGTAACCAACAAGCTGGACCTGCAGGCCATGGCCGATTTCGGCGTGCAGCGTGTATGGCTTTCGCCCGAGCTTTCGCTGGTGCAGATAGAGGAGCTGGGCGAACTGGCCTCCATGGAGCTGGGGCTTACCATCATCGGGCAGACCGAGCTGATGGTTACCGAGCACTGCCTTCTTATGAGCCAGGGCCCCTGCAACCAGGAATGCGACGTGTGCCCGCGCCGCAAGAGCCCGCACTACCTGAAGGACCGCAAGGGCTACGAGATGCCGGTGGTAACGGACTGCACGGGCCGCAGCCACCTGTACAACGCGGTGCAGCTGGACATCGCCCACCTTATGCCCGAGCTCATGAGCGCCGGCGTTTCCACGGTTATGGTGGATGCCACCCTTATGAACGTGGACGAAACCACCAAGAAGGTGCAGCGCGCCGTCCGTGCGCGCGACATCGCGCAGAAGGGCAACAACAAGGTTGCCAAGGTCGAGGGCGCAACGTCGGGCCACCTGTTCCGCGGGGTGCAGTAGGCCATGGCCGATTCGCGAAGGAAAGGTGCGCTGGCGCGCCGCCGCCGAAGGGAGGGGATCAGGGCCGCATTGGCTCCCACGCAGGGGCGTTTTGCCCGATAACCCTGTGCTAGAATCCCTGTTGAATCTTAGAAAGAGGAATCATGATTTCACCTGAAGAGCAGTTCCATATCATCCAGTCGGGCGCAGCGCAGATCGTGCCCGAGAAAGCGCTGATGGACAAGCTGAAGCGCGGCAAGCCCCTGAACATCAAGCTGGGCGTAGACCCCACCGCTCCCGATATCCATCTGGGCCATGCGGTTCCTCTGCGCAAGTTGCGCCAGTTCCAAGACCTGGGGCATCAAGTAACGCTGATCATCGGCGACGGCACGGCGCTCATCGGCGACCCCTCTGGCCGCAACACCACGCGCCCGCAGCTTACGCGCGAGCAGATCAAGGTGAACGCGCAAACCTACGTTGACCAGGCCTTCAAGGTTCTGGACCCTGAGAAGACCACCCTGCGCTACAACTCCGAGTGGATCCTTTCCATGGGCATGGAGAAGCTTTTGGAGGTTGCCTCCAACTTCACGGTTGCACGCATCTTGGAGCGCGACGACTTCCACAACCGTTACACCTCCAACCTGCCCATCAGCCTGCATGAGTTCCTGTACCCGGTTATGCAAGCCTACGACTCCGTCATGATCAAGGCTGATGTGGAACTGGGTGGCACCGACCAGCTGTTCAACCTGCTTGCCGGCCGCGAGCTTATGGAGAAGATGGGCATGGAGCCACAGGTGTGCTTGACGCTTCCGCTGCTGGAAGGCACCGACGGCGTGCGCAAGATGTCGAAGAGCTACGGCAACTACATCGGCCTTACCGATGAGCCCAACGACATGTTCGGCAAGGTCATGTCCATCCCCGACGAGATCATGGTGAAGTACTACCGCCTGGCCTCCACCGAAGCGGTAGACAAGATCGACCAGATAGAGAAGGGCCTGGCCGCCGGCGACGTCCACCCGAACCGCTGCAAGCGCGATCTGGCGCAGAACATCGTGGCTGCCTACTACAGCAAGGAAGAGGCCGTGGAGGCCGAGGCTGCGTTCGACCGCCAGTTCAAGCAGCACGAGGTTCCGGACGACATCCCCGAGTTCGTTGCCGACCTTACCCCCAACGACGAGGGCAAGGTGTACCTGGCCAAGATCATCTGCGAAGCCGGCCTTACCAATTCGGTGGGCGATGCCCGTCGCATGATCGACCAGGGCGGCGTGAAGGTGAACGGCAGCCAGCTGCCTGCCAAGGCATACAACGTGGAACCCGAGGGACTGAAGGGCGCCACTGTGCAGGTTGGCAAGCGCAAGTTCGTGAAGTTGGTCTAGCTCTCCGGCGGGGGAGTCCTTACACGAGAGAGCTGCGGTGGTTTCCTGCTGCAGCTATTCGAAGAGCCCGCATATGCGGGCTCTTTTCGCGTTGTGAGGTTGTGTGGCGTTGGCGCCATGGGCTCTTGTGCCAGTACGGGACGATCGCAGGCACAGAAAAGGGACCCCGGCAGGGTCCCTTCGCGTGTCCTGATTGTTTTGCGCTTCCGTCAGTTGGGCGAGCCTAGTAGTTCTCTGCGTGAATCTCGAAGTAGCTCTGCGGGTGGGCGCATACGGGGCACACCTCGGGAGCCTTGGTGCCCACCACGATATGGCCGCAGTTGCGGCATTCCCAAACCTTGACCTCGCTCTTCTCGAACACTTGAGCGGTTTCAACGTTCTTCAGCAGGGCGCGGTAGCGCTCTTCGTGGTGCTTCTCGATCTCGGCCACGCCGCGGAACTTGGCGGCCAGCTCGGGGAAGCCCTCTTCCTCGGCGGTCTTGGCGAAGCCGTCGTACATATCGGTCCACTCGTAGTTCTCGCCCTCGGCGGCGTCCTTCAGGTTCTGAGCGGTATCGCCCAGGCCACCCAGCTCCTTGAACCACATCTTGGCATGGGCCTTCTCGTTTTCAGCGGTCTTCAGGAACAGCGCGGCGATCTGCTCCATGCCCTCCTTCTTGGCGACGGAGGCGAAGTAGGTGTACTTGTTGCGTGCTTGGGATTCGCCGGCGAAGGCGGTTTCCAGGTTCTTTTCGGTCTGAGTGCCGGCATATTTGTTCGTGGCCATTTTCGGGCTCCTTTCGGCTTGCGGGATACCTTCAACTTACGGGGCGAAACCCAAGTTAGTCAACGGAAACTAGCGCTTTGGCAGCAAGCCGTAAAACTGCTGATGGAAGGGCTGCGTGCTGTGGGGAGTTGAACCTGGGGCGTGTCGCGGCGGGTGGGGCGTTCGACGGATGGTGATGTTCGATTTGAAAGCCTGCCTTGAAGCAGCAGACTCGGGGGCTGTATGCTGCGGGCTTTCTGCCGAGTGCGCTTTGTCCATCGAGCTTCGCCTATCGGGTACACTTTGCTTCGGTAGAAGAAGGAGCCCATTATGCCTGAACCCTTGAAGTGCCCGGCGCAGAAGCAGTGCGGCGCATGCCAGCTTTTGGCAACACCCTACGAGCAGCAGCTGGAGCAGAAGCAGCGTGCCATGGCCCAGCTGTTCGAAGACGTTGCGGGCGAGGGCACCGTGATGAACCCCATTGCCGGCATGGGCGAGCCCTACTATTACCGCAATAAGGTAACCAGCCCCTACGTTCCCGGCAAGAAGCTGGGCGGGCGCGGGGCCAACGGCGGCCAGAGCCGCGGCGCCAAGCACGGCAAGGCGGCGGGCAAGGGAGGCAAGAACAAGAACGCCAAGGGCAACGGGCCTGCGCGCGAGATACTGTGCGGCATGTACGCCGCGGGCACGCACCGCGTTGTTGCCACCGACGAATGCCTTATCGAAAATCAGCAGGCCAAGAGCGTGGTTCTGGCTATTCGCCAGCTTATGCAACGCTACGGCATGGAACCCTACGATGAAGACGCGGGCACCGGCTTCGTGCGCCATGCGGTGGTGCGCGTGGGCCATAGCTCGGGCGAGATGCTGGTAACTCTGGTTACCAACGGCAAGGAATTCCCCGGCTCGCGCAACTTCTGCCGCGAGCTGGTGAAGCGCTGCCCGTACGTAACCACCATCGTGCAGAACGTGAACACCCGCCAGACCAACGTGATCCTGGGCAACGAGGAGAAGACGCTGTACGGCCCCGGGTTCATCATCGATGAGCTGTGCGGGCTTTCCTTCCGCATTTCCTCGCACTCGTTCTACCAGGTGAACGCCGTGCAGACCGAGGTGCTGTATCGCTTGGCCATACAGCTGGCGGAATTCACCGGCACCGAAACCGCGCTGGACGCCTACTGCGGCACGGGAACCATCGGTTTGGTGGCGGCCAAGGGCCTGCCCGAAGCGCCCGAGGCACATGCGGCCCAGGTCATCGGCGTGGACAACGTTGCCTCCGCCATCAAGGACGCCCACATGAACGCCCAGCACAACGGCATCGAGAACGCCGAGTTCGAAACAGGCGATGCGGGCGCGTTCATGATGCGCCAGGCGAAGGCCGGCGGTCAGTTGGACGTGCTGATGATGGATCCGCCCCGTGCGGGCGCAAGTCGCGAATTCCTGGAGGCTGCCTGCAAGCTAGAGCCGGGGCGCATCGTCTACATCTCCTGCAGCCCTGAAACCCAACAGCGCGATGTGGCATACCTGACGGGTCACGGCTACGCGCTCGACGTTATCCAGCCGGTGGACATGTTCCCGCACACGAACCACACGGAGTGCATCTGCCGCCTTACCCGGATGGGGTAGGGGTTCCCACCCCGCTGCAACGCGTTCGTTTTGATTATGTGAAGAACGGTATTTGTTTCTGATTCATAAGTTAGCGCGGTGGCACTATTGAATCGAAGAAACCAGGAAAGCGCCTCCTTTGCGGGGCGCTTTCTTTGTCCCCTCTGCGGCGATTGGAGATGATGCGCACATGGATAGATTCGGGTTCTGCCGTATGCTGTTCGAGGAAACGCGCTACATGAACATAGCCATCAAAGACACCCTTTCGGGGGTGATCGAGCGCCACGGGCTGAACCACTTCCAGGCCCATCTGCTGGGCGACCTGCGCTCGGAGGACGGCCAGCCCATCCGGCAGCTTGCCGACCACATCTGCGTGAAGCCGTCGAACCTTACCCCGCTTCTGCATTCCTTGGAAGACCTGGGGCTTATCGAGCGGAAGCAGGACGAAAACGACAAGCGGTCGTTCCGCATCTATCTTACCCAGGCCGGCAGGGCGAAGTCGGAATCCATCGACAAGGAATTCTCCCAACTGTTCGGCGGCGATAGCGCCGAGGCGGGCGAGCTGCAGCGCCAGGTGCTGGCAGGGTTTGCCGCCTTCCGCCAGCTTGCCGAAATGGGCAGCGCCCCGGCTGCCGGCCGCGGCCAGGCGCCCAACGAAGACTAACCAACCAACGAAAGGGAAGAGCACATGGGACTTACCAGGAACCAGGTAGTGATAGTTGCCGTTCTGCTTGCCGGCGCCACCCTTGTGGTGCTGAACCAGACGCTTCTTTCGCCGGCATATCCGTCCATCATGGCCGACTTGGCCGTGGATGCCACCACCGTTCAGTGGCTGACATCCGCATATTCGCTGGTAGAGGCGGTGGTTATTCCCCTTTCGGCGTACCTGGTGGGGCGCTTTCCCACACGCAGGCTGTTCATCATCGGCATCTCGTTCTTCGCGGTAGGTTCGCTGTGCGCGGCGCTCTCGCCCTTCTTCGGCATATTGCTGCTGGGCCGCGTGCTGCAGGCCATGGCGTGCGGCGTGGTCATGCCCATGGTGTTCACCGTTATCCTGCTCATCTTCCCGCGCGAGAAGCGCGGCCAGGCCATGGGCATCGTTTCCCTGGTCATCGGCTTCGCGCCGGCGGTGGGCCCCTCCGTCTCCGGCCTGCTGGTGGATTCCATCGGGTGGCGCGCGCTGTTCGTGGTGGTGTTCACGCTGGCGGTGGTCATCGTGGTGCTGTCCGTCCTGTTCCTGAAGAGCTACGGCGAGTTCGAGCCCACGTCGTTCGACAAGCCCTCGGTTGCCCTGTGCTCGCTGGGCCTGCTCTCGCTGCTCTACGGCCTGGCCACCATCACCTCCACCAGCAACGTGCTTATCTCGGTGGCGCTTATCGTGGTGGGCGCGGTGCTGCTCACCTTCTTCGTGCGCCGTCAGCTTAAGCTGGAAGTGCCGCTGCTGAAGGTTTCGGTGCTGAAGAGCCGCCGCTACGCAACGGCCGTTATCGTGGTTGCCATGCTGCAGGCGGCGCTGGTGGGCACGGGCGTTCTGCTGCCCATCTACCTGCAGAACCTGCTGGGCATCTCTGCCCTGGGAACCGGCCTTATCATGCTGCCCGGCGCCGTGATGGGCGCCGTGATGGGCTACTTCGCCGGCCGCCTGTTCGACAAGCTGGGGCCGCGCCGAGTCATCATCCCCGGTGCCGCCATCGCCGCCATCGGCGGGTGCGGCCTGGTGGGCTTCGCGCTGGACACGCCGGTGCCGTTCATCATCTTCGTGTACACCTGCCTGGGCGTGGGCATGCAGGCCATCATGACGCCGCTGAACACCTGGGGCCTGAACTCGCTGGACAACCGCGTTATCCAGCATGCGAACGCGCTGCAGAATACGCTGAACCAGGTGGGCGCTTCGCTGGGCACTGCCATCTTGGTCTCGCTTTCGGCCACCTCGGCGTTCCTGTTCCCCGACCTGCCTGTGCTTGAGCGCTCCATGGCGGGCGACCGCATTGCGTTCGTGTTCACGGCGCTTATTATGCTGGCTATCCTGGTTATCGTGTTCACGGTGGTGCGCGAAAAGGGCACGGCGAAGAAGCCGGCGTCCTCGGTGGACGCCCTGCGCCTGCCCACCAAGGCCGACGACCACATCTCGGTCGACCTGGCCATGAACCGCGAGCCGTACTTCGTGCACGACACCGACACCATCCGCGAGGTGGCGCAGATCCTGGCCGCCAACAAGACCTCGGGCGTGCCCGTGGTGGACAAGCGCAAGCGCGTGGTGGGCTTCATTTCCGACGGCGACATCATGAAGTACATCGGCCGCAGCGATGCCGCCGTGCTCGACGCCACGCTGATGCTGTACCGCGTGCCCGACAACGAGAACTTCATGCAGCGCATCACCGAGCTCATCGACCTGAACGTCATGCGCATCGCCACGAAGGGCGCCATCTCGGTGGAATCCGGCTCCGAGCTGGACGAAGCGTGCCGTCTGCTGGCAGAGAAGCGCATCAAGAAGGCGCCGGTGGTGGACGAGCAGGGCGTGCTGGTGGGCTCGCTTTCCCGTTCCGACATCATCCGCTCCACCATGGCAAACCTGGCCACCATCGAGGCCATGGCTGCCCAGGGGAAGGGGCAGGGCGCCTAGAGCGACTGGTGAGACTGGCGCGGCTCGAGGGGTTGGCTCTCGGGCTGCGCTGAACGCCGAAGCCGGCCCACCTTTCTGTTGGGCTAGCCCATAACGCAAGAGGCCCCGAACGCAACCGTAGTCGCGTTCGGGGCCTCTTGTTGTGTTCGTTGCCCGGTGCTTTGCTCTGCGGCCGGCTATGCCTGCTCGGCGAAGAACTGCTCGGCTATGCGGGCGCTTTCGGCGGCGTCCT
>CAVFYB010000009.1:0-32178 GCA_963626845.1 Bacteroidaceae bacterium
CCGGCGATCTGTACCAGCCCCTCTTCGAAGGCGGCGTGGACTACTTCAAGTAAGGACGTTCTGCAAATAGCGCTGCATTGACAGAAGAAGAGCCTAGGGCGTTTCGCTGAGCGAGCGTCCTAGGCTCTTCTGATTGGAAGGATTTATGCTGTGGGCCGGGAAAAGGCTGGCTAGCCCCAAACCTCCTGGGCGATCTCCTGTACCAAGGCGATCTTCGCCCACTGCTCTTCCTCGGTGAGTTTGTTGCCTATCTCGCAACTGGCGAAGCCGCACTGCGGCGAAAGACACAGATGGTCAAGTGGCACGTGCTTCGATGCCTCCTTGATGCGAGCTTTCACCGTTTCCTTGTCTTCCAGGCCGGGCTGTTTTGAGGTGATCAGCCCAAGTACGACATACTTGCCGTCGGCAACATGGGCCAGGGGCTCGAATCCGCCCGCGCGAGGCGTGTCGAACTCAAGGTAGAAGGCCTTAACGTCCTCGTTGGCGAACAGGTAGGGCGCAATCGGGTCGTAACCACCTTCGAATGCGTAAGTGGAATGGTAGTTGCCTCGGCACACGTGCGTGTTGATTACCAGGTCGTCCGGCTTGCCTTCGATGGCTGCGTTGTTCAGACGTACTCCCAGCTCGCTGACTTTCTGTATGTCGACTGGCTTCATGCCGGTTTTCGCCACGAAATCGGTATCGCAGTAAATGCCCCAGGTACAGTCGTCGAACTGGATGTTGCGGCAACCCGCTTCGTACAGATCGGCGATTACCTGGCGGTATGCTGCGGCAATGGCGTCTGCCAGCTCTTCATCGGTGGGGTAGGCTGCGCGCAGGCTTTCCAGCTGCCCATCGCAGCGGTCGAGCGTCACTTCCGAAAAGGTCTGGATGGGGGCGGGCATGGTCTGACGTGCAACGTGGTCTTCGTCGGAAAGGGCGTTGACGAATTTGAAATGCTCGACGAAGGGGTGATTCTCGCCGGAGATCGGGCCGGTTACCACGGCGGTGTCGGCTGTGGTCTCCTCGTCGTGGAACATGTATCCCTCGCGGCTGGCGCGGCGCTCGATGCCATGGAAGCCCCACATGAAATCGAGGTGCCAGTAGCTGCGGCGGAATTCGCCGTCGGTGATCACCTTCAGGCCGGCAGCTTTCTGCTTGGCCACCAGATCGCGAATGGCGGTGTCTTCGACGGTCTTGAGCTGCACAGCATCGATGGTGCCTGCCTCGAAGTCGGAACGTGCCTGCTTCAGGACGTCGGGGCGCAGGAAGCTGCCTACGATATCGCAGCGGAACGGAGCATTCTCTCCAAAAGTGTTTGCCATGGGATTCCTTTGTCTAAGGGGTTTCTCTTAACGGGATCCCAGTATGGCGATAGCCTTCGCGATTGAGAAATACTTAAATCATGTTAGTTGCGATAGGGTTTGCCTATTGCTGAATATGTATCTTCAAAGCTTCCAGGTAGGCAGCACCGTAGCGGGTCCGCTGGGTACCTTTGCGGGTTATCGTCCCGATTTCCATGCACTCGTCTATCTCGAGGGGCACCGATACAATGGAGGGCCCGTTCAGCTCAACCGAGATCACACCGGAACAGACGGTATAGCCGTTCAGGCCTATGAGCAGGTTGAACAGAGTGGCGCGGTCGCGTACTCGGATGTTCTTGCTGCGATCGAGCGTGGAAGTGAGTTCTTCTGAGTAGTAGAACGAGTTGTAGCTTCCCTGCTCATAGGAAAGGAACGGGTACTCTGCCATGTCTTCCAGGGTCACGGAGGCCTGTTTTGCCAAGGGGTGGCTCGAGCAGACGAACACGTGCGGTTTCGCCTTGAAGAGCGGTTCGAACACCAGGTTGTTCACGGTGAGCATCTTCCCTAGGACCTCGCGGTTGCGCGAAGAGAGGTACAGGATGCCCAACTCGCTCTTCATATGGGCAACGTCCTCGATGATTTCGTGTGTCTGCTCTTCGCGGAGGGTGAAATCGTAGTTCGAGGCATCGAACTCGCGAATGACGTCCACGAATGCGTTGACTGCGAAGGAGTAGTGCTGACATGACACGCTGAAATGCGGGGTTTGCTGGGTTTGGCCCTTGTAGCGCGTTTCTAGAAGGTCTGCCTGCTCAAGCACCTGCCGTGCATACCCCAAGAAGGTCTCACCTTCTTCGGACACGATGACGCCCTTGTTCGTGCGGTCGAAGATATGCACGTCCATCTCCTGCTCGAGATCGCTGATGGCGGCGGTGACGGACGGTTGAGAGACGTACAACTTTCGCGAAGCTTCGGTGATGCTGCCGCATTCTGCCACTTTAACGGCATAGGCAAGTTGCTGTAGTTTCATGGCTCCCCGCTTCGTTTCGGCTTGTAATGTTACACGGTAGCGCGATGTTCCGCTTGCGGGCAAGGGGTGTCGATAGGCTGGTGGTCGGCGTTTCTCTATTGTCGCCGAGCAGACGATGGGACCGCACCTGTTCGCTGCGGCCTTCTTTGGTGAAAGCTGGGGAATATAGGATAATGGCGGAATCGAGTTAAACGCTGGCCAACGGCATCCCTCATGAAAGGAATATCAGTGGCTGAATTCATCTATCAAATGTACCAGGCGCGCAAGGCTCACGGCGATAAGGTGATCTTGGACGACGTGACGCTTTCGTTCTACCCCGGTGCGAAAATCGGCGTGGTGGGCCCCAACGGTATGGGCAAGTCCACGTTGCTGAAGGTAATGGCGGGCTTGGAGGAAGTTTCCGCAGGCGATGCGCGCCTGACCCCCGGTTACACGGTGGGCATCCTGCAGCAGGAGCCCCCGCTGGACGAAGACGCCACGGTTATCGAGAACATCCGCATGGCGTTCGCCGACGTGCTCGCCAAGGTGGAGCGTTTCAATGCCATCGGCGCCGAAATGGCCGATCCCGATGCCGACTTCGATGCCCTTATGGAAGAGATGGGCACCCTGCAGAACGAAATCGATGCGGCCAACGGCTGGGACTTGGATAGCCAGCTCTCCCAGGCCATGGACGCGCTGCAGTGCCCCGATCCCGATGCGCCGGTGAAAGTGCTCTCGGGCGGCGAGCGTCGCCGTGTTGCGCTGTGCAAGCTGCTGCTTGAAGCTCCCGACCTGCTGCTTTTGGACGAGCCCACCAACCATCTGGATGCTGAATCGGTGCTGTGGCTGGAGCAATTCCTGCACCGTTACCCGGGTGCCGTCCTGGCCGTCACGCACGACCGCTACTTCTTGGACAACGTTGCCGAGTGGATCTGCGAAGTGGACCGCGGCCACCTGTACCCCTACAAGGGCAACTACTCCACCTACCTGGAAACGAAGGCAGCCCGCTTGGAGGCACAGGGTCAGCAGCAGGCGAAGCTGGTCAAGCGCATGAAGAACGAGCTGGAATGGGTGCGTTCCAGCCCCAAGGCCCGTCAGGCGAAGAGCAAGGCGCGTTTGGAACGCTACGAGCAGATGGAGGCCGAGGCCCGCAGCGCCAAGGACATCGACTTCACCGCCATCTCCATCCCCGTCGGCCCGCGTTTGGGTTCGAAGGTGCTGAAAGTGGAGCATCTGCACAAGCAGTTCGGCGACCGCGTGCTTATCGACGACCTTTCCTTCAGCCTGCCGCGTAACGGCATCGTGGGCGTTATCGGCCCCAACGGCGTGGGCAAATCGACCCTGTTCAAGATGATCGTTGGCAAGGAGCCTACTTCCGGCGGCACCCTTGAGCTGGGCGAAACCGTGAAGATCTCCTACGTAGACCAGAACCGCGAGGGCCTGGACCCGAAGAAGACGCTTTGGGAAGTGGTTTCCGACGGGCTGGACTACATCCGCGTGGGTGAGCAGGAGATACCCAGCCGCGCTTACGTTGCCAACTTCGGCTTCAAGGGTTCCGACCAGCAGAAGCCTTCTGGTGTGCTCTCCGGCGGCGAGCGCAACCGCCTGAACCTGGCGCTTACCCTGAAGCAGGGCGGCAACCTGCTGCTTCTGGACGAGCCCACGAACGACCTGGACGTCGAGACGCTGGAAAGCCTGGAAGAGGCGCTGCTGGCGTTCCCAGGCTGCGCGGTTATCACCAGCCACGACCGTATGTTCCTGGACCGCATCGCCACGCACATCCTGGCATGGGAGGGCACCGACGAGAACCCGGGCAACTGGTATTGGTTCGAGGGCAACTTCGATTCCTACCAGAAGAACAAGATAGAGCGTCTGGGAGAAGAGGCCGCAAAGCCCCATCGCATCCATCGCAAGCTTACGCGCGACTAAGTGCCGCCCGGCTTCGAAGCGTAGCCGCCGTGCCTGTGTGCAGGATCCGGCGGTGAGCTGGCGAAACGCTAGGCTTGCAGCACCAGGTACTCGTTGAGGTTGCCGGTACGGCCGTCCGCACGGAAGCGGGCGGCCGTTTTCGTCTCCGGCGGCAGGCTGGCTGCCAGCTCATCGATATCGGCATCGCTGAAGCTGTGGCAGTAACGGTAGGCTCCTTCGCGGTTCTTCCAGCCCAGAAGGAAGTCGCCCTCGTTGAAGCTGGCAGGGTTAAGGCCCAGCTCGATGCAGCCTTCCCGGTGGGTACGCTGCGCCTTTTCGGCCAGGCCCGCATCATCGGCGAAGCGCCAGAACGAAGCGCAGGCGAACCCGCCCGGCTTGACGGCGCCGAGCATCGCCTTCAGCAATTGCACGCGCCATTGGGGGAGGGGCACATGATGCATGAACCCGAAGCAGACGGCCAGGTCGAAGCCCTGTTCCGCAGAGCTGCGAGGTACGCCGTTGTCGCCGCTACCGGCAAGCCTTTCGCAAAGGGTTCCTCTCGAGAGCTCTTCGATGATGTCGCAGTGCGCGAAGCGCGTATCGCCTCGTTCGACGGGCAGGCTCGCGCAGGCATCAAGGGCAACGACGCTCTGGCGTGCATCCGCTGCCTGCTCCAGGAAGGCCTCGAAGCGCAGATTGCCGCAGGCAACGTCCAGAACGCGCAGCTCGTTTCGCTGCGCGTTTTTTTCATGGCCGGGCTCTTCGCCGCCCGTCAGCCCTGTCTCTTCAAGACACCGCTCCCACCCCGGCCAGCCCGATTGGCGCGTGGCGGAAAACGATTGGGCGTTCTCTTCGTAGAAGCGGTTGTTCAGCTGGCAAAGCTGCCGTGCGAAATGCGCATTCAAGTTCGCCCCTCCAATCGCCCGCGCGTTATAGGCAGCTCTACAGGGCGGCCTTGATGCCGGCCATCAGCTCTGCGTATTCCTCGAACGCCGGGATGGTGGGGTTGTCGGCTTTGATCGAATCGGTGCTCTTGAACAGGAAGCCAGCCTTGCTTGCCTTGATCATGCCCAGGTCGTTGAAGCTGTCGCCTGCGGCGATGGTGTCAAGGCCGGCCTGCTGCAAGGCGCGCACGGTGGTGAGCTTCGTCTGCTCGCAGCGCATCTTGAAGCCGGTCACCTCGCCCGATTCGGCCACCACAAGCTCGTTGCAGAACAGCGTGGGCCAGCCCAGCTTCTTCATGAGCGGCTGGGCGAACTGGGTGAAGGTGTCGCTGATGATGATCACCTGGGTCATGCTGCGCAGCTCGTCCAGGAATTCCTTGGCGCCGGGCATCGGGTCGATGGTGGCGATAACGTCCTGGATCTCCTTCAGCCCCAAACCGTGCTTGCGCAGGATGGCAAGGCGGTATTCCATGAGCTTGTCGTAATCGGGTTCGTCGCGCGTGGTCTTCTTCAGCTCGGGGATGCCGGAAGCCTCTGCGAAGGCAATCCAGATCTCCGGTACCAGCACGCCCTCAAGGTCTAGGCAAACTACGTTCATGGGTTCCTGCTTCCTGCGCGTTCGCGCGAATTTCCGTGGCTTGACACAGCAAGCATAGCCGAAAACGGTTGCGGCAGGCTGCTTGCGCGCGTCGAAGCATATATAGAGTGGCGAATGGGTGCCCGCGCTCGCACAGCCCGTCTGCCGGCGAACGGTTCATCTGAAATAGTGAACGTGTTCGGTCGGCTCGGCGTGCCCCCTTTGTTCCCCAGATTCACCCGCTGGGCGGAAACCGAGGAGTTGCGAAAAACTAACTTCTAGTATGTGTTCCGTTCAATATATCCCGCTGGAAAGCGGTTTGTACCCTATCTGAAAGAGAGAAGCTTATGTTCCAAGCAGTGGTCGATCCCGTCGCTGGCAGCCTTGGCCTGTCGGCGCTGGTGGCCTGCGTTCCGCTCGCGGCATTCTTCATCATGCTTGTGGGCGTGAAGGCAAAGGCCCATGTGTCGGCGTTCGTCGCGCTCTTCGTATCGCTCCTGGTGGCGATCATCGCGTTCCACATGCCGGTTCACCTGGCCGCCCTTTCCGCCTTGCAGGGCGCGTGCTACGGCGCGTTCCCCATCGTGTTCATCATCATCATGGCGGTATGGTTCTACGAGGTTACGGTTGTTTCCGGCCGTGCTGAGGACCTGAAGAAGCTCTTCGACATCGTCGGCGGCGGCGACATCCGCATCCAGGCCATCCTGGTTGCCTTCTGTTTCGGCGGTCTGCTGGAAGCCCTCGCCGGCTTCGGCGCCCCCATCGCCATCACCGCAACGATGATCCTGGCCCTGGGCGTCAAGCCGAAGAAGGCCGCCCTTGCGGTCCTCATCGCGAACACCGCACCTGTTGCCTACGGTGCAGCGGCTACCCCGATCACCACGGCCGGCAACATGGTGGCCGGCGGCGATGCTTCCGTGGCCCTTTCCACCGCGCAGCACGTAGCGGCCATCGCCGGTTACCAGGCACCGCTGTTCGCCCTGTTCGTTCCCCTGCTGGTACTGCTTATCCTCGACGGCAAGAAGGGCCTGCGCGATTGCTGGGCACAGGCGCTGTTCATCGGCGCTTCCTTCGCCGTTACCCAGTGGTGGTGCTCCAACCACTTCGCCTACGAGCTCACCGACGTCGTTGCCGCGCTCGTCTCCCTTGGCCTGAGCGTTGTGTTCCTGCGCTTCGTGAAGCCCAAGAACGTCAACGAGGCACGCGAGCGCTTCGGCATGGCCCCCATCGCTGAAGGCTCCCAGACGCAGTTGGCTCCCGTCCGTGCTTGGATGGCCCTGGTTCCCTACATCATCGTCGTGGTCGTGTTCGCCATCTGCAAGCTGGGCATCCCCACGCTGCTCTCCAGCACCGACATCAAGATCCCGTTCCCGGGCTTGGCGGGCAACCTGCTTTCCGCCGCCGGCAAGGATCCGGGCACCACGTTCAACCTGAACCTGCTGTCCAACCCCGGCACGATGTTGTTCATCGCGGCGTTCCTTACCACGCTCGTTTACATGATCTTCAACGAGAAGGGCACCTACCGCATCACCGTCGGCAGCGCATTCAAGCAGCTGGGCGTGACGTTCTACAACATGCGTTTCTCCTCCCTCACCATCGTGTGCGTGCTCGGCCTGGCATACGTCATGAACTTCTCGGGTCAGACCATCTCCATCGGCCAGTTCCTGGCGCATACCGGCTCGCTGTTCGCCATCCTCTCGCCGGTGCTTGGCTGGGTTGGCACGGCGGTTACCGGCTCCGACACCTCTGCAAACGCGCTGTTCTCCAGCCTGCAGTACGAAGCCGCGCAGTCCAACGCCTCGCTGGCTGGCGTTACGCCCGACCTGTTCCTGGCAGCCAACACCATGGGCGGCGTTATCGGCAAGATGATCAGCCCGCAGTCGCTGGCCATCGCCGCCGTTACCACCGGCGAGCACGAGAGCAACCTGTTCAAGAGCGTTATCCCGTGGTCGATCGGCATGCTGGCAGTGCTCTGCGTGCTGGTGTTCCTGGAATCCGGCGTGCTTTCCTTCATCCTTCCGTAGGGAAGGGCTGGCATACGCCGAGCATATCCTCTGTGGAAGGGGCCCTGCGGGGCTCCTTCTTTTTTTGCGCCTCGATGGGTTAGGGCGGTGTCCCGGGATGGATGGAAACGCGGCCATGCAGGGTTGGGCAGTTGCTTACGTGCATAGGCGGAAGGGCGCCCGGGTAGGGCAGGTTGCCTCCTTGCTTCTGCTGGCTTTTTGATCGAAGTGTGGCGAATCGGTACTTCTTTTAGTGCATTTATTATTTAGCGGCTAAACTATTGAGCGTATTAAACATGTTCTAAGGAGTTGAATTGCCACAAGCATCAGCAGGGCAGGCCGGCGACGACGCCCAGCGCGAGCGCGAGCAGCTGAAGAACCAGCTTGTTGCCGTTGCCCGCCGCTTCAAGCACCGCCGCCCGTTGCCGCCTTCGAGCATCGCCGACCTTTCAGAAACGGAGGTGTTCGCGCTCATCGTGATCTGCCACGCCTGCGACCATTGCGCTGAGGTGCGTCCCTCGCAGATAGCCGAGCGGTTCAATGCCTCCCCGAGCTCCGTGTCGCAGATGCTGAAGTCTCTCGAGGAAAAGGGCTTCATCGAGCGCACGCGCTGCAAAAGCGATTCGCGCGCGGTGGTGGTGCAGATCACCGAGCAGGGCAAGGTGGTGTCGGAGGAAATGCGCCAGCAGCGCTCCCGCTTCTTCGACGGCATGTTCGAGGCGGTGGGCGAGGAAGAGATCGTCCACTTCATCGCCACGCTCTCGAAGATCTGCGACTACATCGATTCTTCGGGCGATTTCGAGAGCTGCGACCATGCCCCGGTTCCCTTCAAGGGAAAAGAGGTGGGCTAGGCCATGCGCATCATCCAATACCTCAAGCAATCGAAGCTGGCAGTGCTGCTTATCGTGCTGCTTCTGGTGGTTCAGGCCTTTGCCGACCTGTCGCTTCCGCGCTACACCTCCGACTTGGTTGACGTGGGCATCCAGCAGGGCGGCGTGGAGGACGCCTCACCTTCCCAGATGCGGGCGCAGACGTTCGGCTACGTGTGCATGCTGGCCTCGGAATCCGACGAGCAGCTGATACGGCAGTCGTACGCAGAAAACGCCGACGGCACCTATTCGCTCACCGAAGCGGGCGAAGGCGACCGCGAAAAGCTTGATTCCGCCATCGCCTTGCCGCTGGTCATCGTCTCCTTCTCCGACCAGATCGCCCAATCCGCGCAGGCCGATACGGGCTCGCCGGACTTCGACATCGAAGCCCTCTACGCCGCGTACCAGGCGGGGCAGATCTCGAAACCGCAGGTGGCGCAGATGGTGGCACAGGTGAAGGATTCCTTCGGCGCCATCAGCGATTCGTTGGTGGAGCAGCAGGCCATCAGCGCGGTGAAAGCGGAATATGAGCAGCTGGGCATGGACATGGGTGCCATCCAGCTGGGCTACTTGGTTTCCGTGGGCGCCAAGATGTTGGGCGTTACGGCGCTCATGGTGGTGGCCTCGGTGCTGGTGGGGCTCATTGCCTCGCGCACGGCGGCGGGCATTGCCGCGAAGCTCCGCGAGCGCCTGTTCGCGCGGGTGGTGTCGTTCTCCGATGCCGAGATCCAGTCGTTCTCGGCGGCATCGCTCATCACGCGCGGCACCAACGACATCACGCAGATCCAGACCGTGCTGGTCATGCTCCTTCGCATGGCGCTGTACTCGCCCATCCTGGCAATAGGCGGCATCATCATGGTTTCGCAGACCAACGCTTCCATGAGCTGGGTGATCGTGCTTGCGGTGGTAGTGATCGCCGTCGTCATCTTCATTCTCATGGCGTTCGCCCTGCCGAAGTTCAAGGTGATGCAGAAGCTCATCGACCGCGTGAACCTGGTCTCGCGCGAGATGCTCTCGGGCCTGCAGGTGGTGCGCGCCTTCGGCCGCCAGGATTACGAGGAGCAGCGCTTCGATGAGGCCAGCCGCGCCCTGTACAAGACGCAGCTGTTCACCAACCGCACCATGACCTTCATGATGCCGGCTATGATGCTGGTGATGAACGCCACCTCGGTGCTCATCGTGTGGGTGGGCGGCCATTCCATCGATGCGGGCACCATGCAGACGGGCGACATGATCGCCTTCATCACGTACGCCATGGTCATCGTGATGTCGTTCTTGATGATCGGCATGATCTCCATCATGCTCCCGCGCGCCGACGTTGCCGCCCAGCGCGTGAACGAGGTGTTGGGAACGGAGAGTTCCATCAAAGACCCCGATCAATCCCAGATCGTACGCATCGATGCCGATGCAGCCGGGCTGCCGGTGCAGTTCGACCGCGTCACCTTCGCCTACAACGAGGGCAGCGAGCCGGTGCTGCGCGACATCAGCTTCACGGCGCCGCCCGGCAAGACCACCGCCATCATCGGCGCCACCGGGTCGGGCAAGACCACGATGCTCAAGCTCATCGAGCGCTTCTACGACACCACGCAGGGAACGGTTTCGGTGGGCGGCGTCGATGTGCGCAGCCTTTCCCAGCACGACCTGCGCAGCCTGATCGGGTACGTTCCGCAGAAGGCGTTCCTGTTCTCGGGCACCATCGCGGACGCGGTTTCCTACGGTGCGAACGGGGCGGGCGAAGACGAGCTTCGCCGCGCGGCCGACATCGCCCAGGCCACCGAGTTCATCGACTCGAAGGAAGAGGGGTTCGCCTCCGGGCTTTCCCAGGGCGGTACCAATGTTTCGGGCGGGCAGCGCCAGCGCCTGTCCATCGCGCGCGCCTTGGCAACCGATGCCCCCATCCTGCTGTTCGACGACAGCTTCTCGGCGCTCGACTACGCAACCGATGCGCGCCTGCGTGCGGCCCTGGCAACCGAAGCCGAAGGAAAGACGGTGATCGTGGTGGCCCAGCGCATCTCCACAGTGCTCACCGCCGACCAGATCCTGGTGCTCGATGAAGGGAAGCTGGTGGGCTGCGGCACCCATTCGCAGCTTATGGAGAGCTGTAGGACCTACCGCGAGATCGCGGAGTCGCAGTTGTCGGAAGAGGAGCTGAAAGGGGGTGTTGCCCGATGAGCGCTGAAGAAAAGAACGAGGGCGGCGTGATCCGCGCGCCCCAGCAGCGCCGACGCGGCCCCGGCGGCCCGATGGGCGCAAGCCTGGGCGGCGAGAAGGCCCATGACTTCAAGGGCACCATGGGCAAGCTCTTCCATTTCATGGGACGCTACAAGATAGCCCTTGTGGTGGTTGTCGTGTTCGCCCTTGGCTCCACGGTGTTCAACATCATCGGGCCGAAGGTGCTCTCCACCGCCACCACCGAGCTGTTCAACGGCATTACCGCCAAGATCGCCGGCACCGGTGGCATAAACTTCGACGCGGTGGGCATGATCCTTGTTGCAACCCTAACTTTGTACGGCATCTCGGCGGCATGCTCGTTCGCCCAGGGTTGGATCATGACGCGCGTGGTGCAGGGCACCTGCTTCGAGCTGCGCCGCCGCATCGCCGCCAAGATCGATGCGCTGCCGGTGGGCTACTTCGAGAAGACCAGCACGGGCGATGTGCTCTCGCGCATCACCAACGACGTGGACACGCTGGGCATGAACCTGAACACCAGCGTGACGCAGCTGATCACCGGTGTGGCAACCGTGTTGGGCGTGGTGGTGATGATGCTTTCCATCAGCCCGCTTATGACGGTGGTGGCGCTGGTCATCATCCCACTCTCGCTGCTGGTGGTGTCGCTGGTGGTGAAGCGCAGCCAGAAGTACTTCCGCATGCAGCAGAACCGCTTGGGCGTGATAAACGGCCAGGTAGAGGAAACGTTCTCGGGCCATGCGGTGGTGCGTGCCTTCGGCAAGGAAGAAGAGGTGGTGGAAAAGTTCCGCCGCACCAACGAAGAGCTGCGCGAATCGGCGTGGAAGTCGCAGTTCCTTTCCGGCTTGCTGATGCCCATCATGACATTCGTGAGCAACCTGGGCTATGTGGCCGTTGGCGTTATAGGTGCGCTCTTCGCCATCCAGGGGCGCATCACGGTGGGCGATATCCAGGCGTTCATCCAGTACATGAAGAACTTCACCCAGCCGCTGACGCAGCTGGCGCAGATCTCCAACGTGCTGCAGCAGATGGCCGCCGCGGCAGAGCGCGTGTTCGAGTTCCTGGACGCGCCGGAAGAGGAGGACGAGCCTGCGCGCATCACCTCGGCCGAGGTAGACGGCGGCGTCGAGTTCGACCACGTGCGCTTCAGCTACGAGCCGGGCAAGCCGGTCATCACCGATTTCTCTGCGAAGGTGGAGCCTGGCCAGACCGTGGCCATCGTCGGCCCCACGGGCGCCGGTAAGACCACCATGGTGAAGCTGCTCATGCGCTTCTACGACGTGGATTCCGGGTCTATCCGCATCGGCGGGCACGACGTGCGCGAGTTCGAGCGCGACGACCTTCGCTCCATGGTGGGCATGGTGCTGCAGGATACCTGGCTGTTCAAGGGGACCATCCGCGAGAACATCCGCTACGGCAACCTCGATGCCACCGATGAGGAGGTGGAGGCCGCCGCCAAGGCCGCCTTCGCCGACCACTTCATCCGCACGCTCCCCGGCGGCTACGACATGGAGATCAACGAGGACGCCAGCAACATCAGCCAGGGTCAGCGCCAGCTGCTCACCATCGCCCGTGCCATCTTGGCCGACCGCCGCATGCTGGTGCTCGACGAGGCCACCAGCTCGGTGGACACGCGCACCGAAGAGCTTATCCAGCGCGCCATGGACCGCTTGATGGAGGGCCGCACCTCGTTCGTCATCGCCCATAGGCTTTCCACCATCCGCAATGCGGACCTGATCTTGGTAGTGCAGCATGGCAACATCGTGGAGCAGGGCACCCATGCCCAGTTGCTCGAGCGCGGCGGCGCCTACGCCGACCTGTACAACTCCCAGTTCGAGGGATAGGGGCTGACCGTTCGGTTTTTGAGCGGATAGACAAAGATGGCCAGCGGATCTGTTTCCGCTGGCCATCGTCTTGGTAGGGGCTTTGCTGCGAAGCGGGGCGTGCGCTATTTCGCCTTGCCCTGGTTCGCAACGGCGTTGATCTTGGCGTTGATGGTTGCCTCGTCGCCGACGTACTTCTTGTCCAAGACGTTGAAGTCCTTGTCGAAGGTGTACACCAGCGGCACGCCCGTGGGGATGTTCACGCCCACGATCTCGTCGTCGGAGAGCTTGTCGAACTGCTTCACCAGTGCGCGCAGGGAGTTGCCGTGCGCCACGATGAGCACGCGCTTTCCGGCGCGCATCTGGGGCTCGATTTCCTCGGTGAAGTAGGGCCATGCGCGGGCGATGGTGTCCTTCAGGCACTCGGCCAGGGGCATTTCTTCGGCAGGGGCGTTGCGGTAGGGGGCCAGCAGGCGCGGGTTGCGCTCGTCGTCTTCTTCCAGTGCGGGCGGACGCACGTCGAAGCTGCGGCGCCAGATCTTAACCTGGTCTTCGCCGTACTTGGCGGCGGTCTCTGCCTTGTTCAGACCCTGCAGGGCACCGTAGTGGCGCTCGTTCAGGCGCCAGGTCTTGTTCACGGGCAGCCATTCGCGGTCCATTGCACCCAGGATGTGGTTCAGGGTGTGGATGGCGCGCTTCAGGTACGAGGTGTAGCACACGTCGAAGTCGAAGCCGGCTTCTGCCAGGGCGCGGCCGCCCTCGGTTGCCTCCTTGCGGCCCGTGTCGGAAAGGTCCACGTCCATCCAACCGGTGAAGAGGTTCAACTTGTTCCATTCGCTCTCGCCGTGGCGAACGAGAACGAGCTGCATGGTATCGCTCATGGTGCCATCGCTTTCTGCTCGGTGTGTCTGTTGGAGGGCACCCGTTGCGGCGTTCGCGCGGGAACGTTTGGGCGGGTGCTCAACCATTTAAGTATGACGGTTCCTGCCCCGTCTTCCCGTTTCTTGGGGGAGCGTAGCGTTTCTTTCGTTGGACGGCACCGGCGGTTTCGGCCCATTTGCGGCGAAAAGCCGCGCTGCTGTCCATTGCACGGTACTGCCGTGGCTGGTCGGCTTGTTAGAATCGAGGATATAGCGAACGAAGGAGCTGGGATGAACGAGATCAAATGCCCCCATTGCGGTGAGGTTTTCCAGGTGGACGAGCGCGGCTTTGCCGATATCCTGCGCCAGGTGCGCACGGCGGAGTTCAACAAGGAGCTGGCCGAGCGCGAAGGGCTGCTGAAGTCCCAGGCGAAGGCAGACGTGGAGCTTGCGGTGAGCAAGGCGCAGCAGGAAGCTCAGGGGCAGTCGTCCCAGCTCCAAGCCAAGATCGCCGAGCTGCAGAACCAGCTTCAGCAGCTTACGGCCGAACGCGAGTCGGACAGCCGGGTGTCCGCTGCCCAGCACCAGAGGGAGCTTGCTGATGCCACCGCCCAGCGCGATGCCAAGATCGCCGCGTTGGAGCAGCAGGTGGCCTCGCAGGAAAGCGCCTTCAAACAGCAGATAGAATCGCAGGCCCAGGAGTACTCCCAGAAGCTTTCCGTTGAACGGGCGGATGCTGCGCGCAAGGCGGCTGAGGATTCGGCGGCGCTGCAGCAGACCATCGCCGCGCAGAAGCAGCAGCTGGAATCGCAGGAGGCGCAGTTCGCCACCCAGAAGCAGCTGGCGGTTTCCGAGGCTCGCGCGGAAGCAGAGCGCCAGCGCGATGAGCTTGCCGCCCAGGTGAAGCTGCAGGAAGCCCAGGCCGCCCAGGCCCAGGCCGCCCTGCGCGAGAAGATGACGAACGAGCTTGCCGCCAAAGACGAGCTTATCAAGTACAAGGACGAGGAAATCGCCCGCGTGAAGGACATGAAGGCCCGCCTTTCCACGAAGATGGTGGGCGAATCGCTCGAGCGCCATTGCGAAACCGAGTTCAACAAGATCCGCGCCACGGCGTTCCCGAACGCCTACTTCGAGAAAGACAACGACGTTGCCGACGGCACCAAGGGCGATTTCGTCTTCCGCGAGTGCGACCCGGAAACGGGTGAGGAGATCGTCTCCATCATGTTCGAGATGAAGAACGAGAACGACGAGACGCGCACCAAGCACAAGAACGAGGACTTCTTCGCCAAGCTGGATTCCGACCGCACGAAGAAGAAGTGCGAGTACGCCGTGCTGTGCACCATGCTCGAGCCCGACAGCGAGCTGTACAACGAGGGCATCGTGGATGTGGGCTACCGTTTCAAGAAGATGTACGTCATCCGCCCGCAGTTCTTCATCCCCATCATCTCCATCTTGCGAAACGCCGCTTTGGGCGCCCTGAAGTACAAGACCGAGCTTGCCGAGGTGCGCAACCAGAACATCGACATCACCAACTTCGAGGCCTCGATGGAGGACTTCAAGGACAGGTTCGGCCGCAACTACCGCATTGCCAGCGAGAAGTTCCAGACCGCCATCGCCGAGATAGACAAGACTATCGACCACTTGGAGAAAACGAAGAAAGCCCTGTTGGGAAGCGAGAATCAGCTGCGCCTGGCGAACGATAAGGCGCAGGACCTCTCCATCAAGAAGCTCACGCGCAAGAACCCCACTATGCAGGCCCGTTTCGCCGCGTTGAAGGAAGGCACGGGCTCGGGGTCCGCGGAGTAGGATCCTCTACAGCTGGGGAGTTATGGATCTGCTGCCCTAACGGGTTGCGCGCTGCTGCTTTGCTGCGCTGCGTGCGCTAGGATAGCCACGTTTTGCGATGGGCATAGCTCGAAGGGGGCACGCATGGAAACCGAAATGGGCAGAAGGCAGTGGCTGGCTTTGGCCGGCGTAGCTGTTGCCGCGTTCGTTTTCAATTCGTCCGAGTTCATGCCCGTCGGCCTGCTCACCGATATCGGCGCCTCCTTCGGCACCGACGAGGCTACCACGGGCATGCTCGTCTCGGTGTATGCCTGGGCGGTGATGATCCTTTCGGTGCCGCTGATGATCGTTGCCACGCGGCTTGATTTCCGCCGGCTCCTCATCGTTGTGCTGGCGGTGTTCTTGTTGGGCCAGGTGCTTACCGCGCTTTCCAGCAGCTATTGGATGCTGATGGCATCGCGATTGGTGGTGGCCTGCGCCCATTCGGTGTTCTGGGCCATCGCGGCCTCCATTGCCGTGCGCTTGGTCACCTCGGATAAGCGTTCCTTGGCGTTGAGCCTGGTGGAAACGGGTACGGCCATTGCCGGCATCATCGGCCTTCCGCTGGGGCGCGCCATCGGCTTGGCCGTTGGCTGGCGCATGACCTTCGCCATCGTTGCCGTGCTGAGCGCGTTGCTTTTGGTGTACCTGATAATAACCATGCCCTGGGTTCCCGGTGCCGAGCCGTTCAACGTGGCCCAGCTGCCTGGGCTGTTCCAGAACAAGGGCCTGGTTGCCCTGTTCATCCTTACGGCGCTCTACGCCTGGGGCTACTACACGGGCTACAGCTATATCGAGCCCTTCCTGTTGCAAGTGGGCAGCATAGAAAACGGTATGGTCACCATCGTGCTCTCGGTGTTCGGCGTTGCGAGCATCGTGGGCAGCCTGGCCTGCTCGAAGCTGTATCCGCGCTTCCGCTTCCCGTTCTTCCGTATTATCACCATCGGCGTTCCGGTGGCGCTGCTGCTCATGCACGCAGCGGTTGGCCTGGGTGTTGGCGCGGTGTTCGCCGATGTGGTGCTGTGGGGCATCTGCGCGGCTTCGGTGAGCGTGGTGTACCAGGCCGAGATCATCAACGTCTCCGCCGACGAAGAGGAAACCGTGGCCATGGCCTTCTTCTCGGGCATCTTCAACTTCGGCATCGGCTTCGGTGCTTTTTTGGGTGGCCAGGTGGTGAACGCTGCGGGCATCGCCAACGTGTTCTATGCCGGCGGCATCCTGGGCGTGGTTTCCATCGTGTTCTGCCTGCTTGTTGCGGTGCGCTGGCTTAAGAGGTTCCCGGTGAAGCAATAGCAGCTGCCGCCTGCCCTCTCTGGCCGTTTTGTGGTTCGCCGCCGGCTTGTGCGGCGTATCATGGTGTCCAAGGAACCTCCCAGTTAAGGAGTTGCCATGGCGGCGGAACACCAAAAGCTCAAGCTTCTGTACTTGGCCCAGATCTTGGAAACGGAAACGGACGACGACCATGGCCTTACATGCCCGCAGCTTATAGAGCGGTTGGCGGAGCGCGGGGTCAAGGTGGAGCGGAAAACCCTGTACAACGACTTGGACTGCCTGCGCCTGTTCGGCTACGACATACAGAAGTACCACCGTGCGCCCGACGAGTACGGCCTGGCATCGCGCGAGTTCCAGGAAGGGGAGCTGTTGCTTCTGGCCGACGCCGTGCAGAGCTCCCGCTTCCTTACCGAGCGCAAATCGTCTTCCCTGGTGAAAGCCGTGTCGAAGCTGGGCAGCAAGTACATGGCCGAGAACCTGAAGAAACACCTGCACGTTGAGGGGCGCATCAAGTCGGCCAACGAATCGGTGTACTACAACGTCGACGCCATCCAGCGGGCCTTCACCGCCAAGCGCCAGGTGCAGTTCCGCTACCAAACCTACGACGAGAGCAAGCAGCGCGTGCTGCGCCGTGGAGGCAAGACCTATACGCGCACGCCCGTGCAGCTTATCTACCTGGACGATTGCTATTACCTGGTTGCATGGAGTGACAAGCACCAGGGCCTGGCGAACTTCCGTGTGGACCGCATGGTGGACATCGAGGTTTCCGATGCTCCCATCGCCAAGAACGAGGCCATTGCCTCCTTCGACGTGGGCGAGTACCTGCAAAGCTCGTTCGACATGTACCGCGGTGAGAAGACGAAGGCCGTCTTGCGGGTGAGGAAGGATTCCATCAACCCCATAATCGACCGCTTCGGCAAGGACGTCGACATGGCTCCCTACAGCGAGGACGAGGTACGCGTGCGTGCGATGGTGATGGCTTCGCCAACGTTCTTTGGCTGGCTTGCCACTTTGGGCTCAAGCGTGATAATCGAGCAGCCCAGTTCCCTGCGGAAGTCGTACTTGACGTACCTCCAGCGGATCACGGAGTCGTACGCAGCAGAAGAATAGGCGTTGACGGCGGTGCTCATCAGGCTGCCTCCTTTCCGCATTGGTTGACGAACTCGTCTACGCGCTTCGACATGAGCGCAGCGAGCTTGGAAAGGCATTCCAGTTTGTTGGCATACTCGATGCCCGATATGCCTTCCACCTCGCTGCCGCTTTTCTCTTGCTCGCGGATGTCCCATTCAAGGAAATGCAGGTCGTCGAAGAGAAAATCCTTCGCGCTGATAAGGATGTCGAAGTCCTTTTCCTGCATCTTTCCTGCATATTCCTCTGGATCGATGATGCCCATGGCCGGTCTCCTTCCGTTGCCTGCGTACCTGCTTAGTAGTCGCGCCTGTCGGTGATGTAGATGCCGATGCGCACCTGCTTCCAGGGCTCGGCTTCCTTGTTCACCTGCAGGATGCGGCATTCGAACACGTTGCTGTGGCCGAAGTAGGGCAGCAGGGAAAGAAGCTGGTTGTCCGATTGGGGGATGTAGCCGACCATGACGTCCCGGTAGTAGAGGGCGACGGCTTCGGGGTCGTACGGGTTGTCGCGCTCGGGAACGAGGGCAAGTTGAGTGCCTACTTTAAGGTCTTCGAGCACCAACGCCCCATCGTGATGCTGGAACCCGGCGATGAAGAATGTGGCAACGTGACGGCTTGGCGTGTACATGGCGAACCTCCTTGTTATCGGTCAACTGATGGTTCGCATACTACGCGGCCTGAAGCTGCCGGGTGGGCAGTGGAATGGACAGCTAGGAACCCATCAGGTCGCGTGCGACGGCAGAGCCTATGGCCAGCCCCATTGCGGCGGGGACGAAGGCATTGCTGCCGGGAACGCTGCGGCGCTGCAGGCAGGTTCGCTCGCTGCCGGGCGGGCATACGCAACCGGCAGCGCAACCGGCCTTGCCGTCTTCCTCCAGCTTGACGGTAGGCTCGGGCGAAAACGCTACCTTCAGGCTCTTCACCCCGCGTTTGCGCAGCTCCTTGCGGATGATCCGCGCCAAGCGGCAGATCTCGGTGTCGTAGATGTCGGCGATGCGGATTGCGGTGGGGTCGGTCTTGTTGCCGGCGCCCATGGCGCTGATGATGGGGGTGCCGGCGGCCTTCGCCTGGGTTACCAGGTTCAGCTTCGCGGTGACGGTGTCTACGCAGTCCACTACGTAATCGTACTGGGAGAAGTCGAATTCGCCGGCGGTGTCGGGCAGGTAGAAGCACTTGTGCTTGGTTATCTTGCAGTCGGGGTTGATGTCCAGCAGGCGCTGCTCCATGGCGTCCACCTTGTCCATGCCGATGGTCTTCCACGTCGCTATTACCTGGCGGTTTATGTTGGTGAGGCACACCTTGTCGTCGTCGACGATGTCGATGGCGCCCAGGCCGCTGCGCACCAGCGATTCGCACACGTAGCCGCCCACACCGCCGCATCCGAACACGATGACGCGCGCGCCGTTAAGGGCTTCAACGCCTTCGCTGCCGAATACCAATCGGGTACGTGAGAACTGGTCGAGCACGGGTGCACCTTTCTTTTGCCGCGGGTGGTGCGGTGGGGCGAATGGACGCTGCCATTGTACGGCAAGGCGCCGGGCGCCTGGTTGGGAATGGGCGGCTTCGCGGGATCTCTGCGAGTGGGCCGGCCCATGTCCCAATCGGGCCGCCTCATGGGCTGCTCTTGCCGTTGGGCCGCATCGCGGGTTGCTCTCGTGGATGGCGCCCTATCCCCTCCGTGCTCAAAGACCGAGGTAGCCAAAAAACAAACAACCGGGCCCTGCCTTCTGCTTGGCGGGACCCGGTTGGGCTCAGGCTGGTTGCCGAGGTGCGCCTACCGTGCGGCGGGCATTCCCCAGGCGAAATGATCGGAATGAAGCAGCCGCTCTGCCTTCTCGCTGTTGGGGGCGCCCAGGAACCTCTCGTAGCATTCGGCTACCGAGGGGTTCTCGTGGCTGAAGCGCAGCTTGGAGTTGGTGTCGATGTCGCGCAGCACCAGCTCGCGCTCGTAGGCGCATTCGCGGCCCTCGTGGATGGGTTGGCCTCCGCCGCCGACGCAACCGCCGGGGCAGGCCATCACTTCCACGAAATCGTACTGCACGCGGCCTTCCTCGATTGCCAAGCACAGCTTGTGGGCGTTCTCCAAGCCGCTGACGATACCGATGCGCAGCTCGTTGCCGGCAAGGTCGAACGATACCTCGCGCCAGCCCTCGCGGCCGCGTACGGCGCTGAAGGCATCAGGGTCGGGGTTCTTGCCCGTTACCAGGAAGTAGGCGCTGCGCAGCGCGGCCTCCATAACGCCGCCGGTGGCGCCAAAGATGTGGCCGGCACCCGTGGCATCGCCCAAGGGCATGTCGAACTCCTCTTCTGCCAGGCCTTTCACGTTCACCATGCTGCTTGCCAGCATGCGGCCAAGCTCGCGCGTGGTGAGTACTGCGTCCACGTCGGGGCCGGTGCCGGTGGTGTCCATGTCGTCGTAGGCGCATTCGGCCTTCTTCGCCACGCAGGGCATGATGGAGACCACAGCGATCTTGCTCGGGTCGACCTCAAGCAGCTCGGCCCAGTAGTTCTTGGCGATGGCGCCGAAGATCTGCTGGGGCGACTTCGTGGTGGAAAGGTTGCCCACCAGCTTCGGGTGGCGTGCCTTAAGGAAGCGCACCCATCCGGGGCAGCACGAGGTGAACATGGGCTGGCCGGGCTGTTCCTTCAGATGATGCAGTAGCTCGGTGCCCTCTTCCATGATGGTCATGTCGGCGGCGAAGTCCGTGTCGAATACATAGTCGAAGCCCAGCGAGCGCACGGCGGCAACCATGCGGCCGACCGTTGCCTCTTCGCGGGAAAGGCCCAGCGATTCGGCCCAGGCGGTGCGGATGGAAGGCGCGATCTGCGCGATGACGATGCGCTCGGGGTCGGCGATGAGGCTGGAAACCGTGCGCGTGTCGTCGCGTGCGGAAAGCGCGCCGCAGGGGCAGTGCGTTACGCACTGGCCGCACAGCGCACAGGCGGCCTTGGAGACGTCCTTGCAGCCGGCAGCGCCCACATGGACCTTCGCGCCGGTGCGGGTGGCCTCCCACACATTCAGGTTCTGCACCTTGGAGCACACGCTTACGCAGCGCATGCAGTTGATGCACTTGCTGGCGTCGCGCACCAAGGGGAAGTCGGCGGGGCTTTCGCTATGGTCGTACTCGAGCGGGTAGGGGCTGTCGGTCATGTTCAGCGCCATGGCGTTGTTCTGCAGAAGGCAGTTGCCGTTGCGTACGCAGGAAGTGCAGCGCGTGCGGTGATGCGAGAGGATGAGCGCCATGGTTTCCCGGCGCGATGCGATGACGCGGGGGCTGTTGGTGGTAACCACCATGCCCTCGGCAACCTCGTTGTTGCAGGAGGCGACCAGCTTGTCCACTCCTTCGACCTCTACCACGCAGATGCGGCACGATCCTATCTCGTTGAGGTCCTTCAGGTAGCACAGCGTGGGGACCTTTGAACCGGCCAGGTAGGCAGCATTCAGGATGCTGGTGTGCTCGGGGACGGTGATGGTCTTTCCGTCGATGCTAAGGGTTACCATGCGCGGATCCTTCCTCTTCTTGGCGCACTGTTGCCGAAGCGGCTGCGATGGGGCTGCGGCTGGGCTCTTGCCGCATTGCCCTTGCGGGCATGCCAGGTTCGCATCGCTGCGTTCGGTTGCTTTGTCTGTGCGCATATGCGGTAATCAGTATATCAACGGGCGGGCCGAGCGGTTCCCCCAACTCGATCAACGGCAGTGCTGGGCAAGGAAGCCCTCCATGCCGGGGAACGCCTTGATGGAGCGGTCGAACACGCCGTTCAGGTAGGCCAGGGTAAGGCCGTAGTTGGAAACGGGGACGCCGGCGTGCACGCAGGCTTGGATGCGGCTGAGCACGGCGCGGCGGTTGAAGGTGCACCCGCCGCAGTGGATGACCAGGTCGTAGGCGGAAAGGTCCTCGGGGAAATCGACTCCGCGCACGTTGTCGATGCGCAGGCCCTCGCCAACCCGCTTGCGCAGCAGGCGGGGGATCTTCACCGTGCCGATGTCCTCTTCGATGGGGTGGTGCGTGCAGGCCTCGGCGATGAGCACGCGCGAGCTTTCGGTAAGGTGCTCGATCGCCAGGGTGCCGAGCGCCTGCGTGGGAAGGTCGCCCTTCAGACGCGCGAAGGCGACGGAGAAGCCGGTAAGGGGCACGCTTTCCGGGACCATCTGGGCAACCTCGCCGAATGCCTGCGAATCGGTTACCACCAGCGCGGGCGGCTCCTTCAGCGCGGCAAGCGCCTGCGGCAGGTCCTTCTCGGTAACGCAGAGCGCCAGACAGCGGGAATCCAGCAGGTCGCGGATGGCCTGCACCTGCGGCAGGATGATACGGCCCTTCGGCGCCTCCTTGTCGATGGGGATCACCAGCACCACGGTCGATCCGGTTGGCACGAGGTCGCCCACGATCTTCGGGTCGTCTATGAATTCCGCGGGCGCGTTCTCGAGCAGTGCCTGGCGGAGGTCGAGCACGCCTTCGCGCTTCGGGGCGCTCATGCAGACGGCGGCAACGGCGCGCAGGGACTCTGGGATGACATTGCGGCAGGTGGTAAGGGTGTCTTCATCCGTTATACCCTTGCTGGCCATCAGGTCCATCTTGTTGAACACGATGACGAAGGGGATGCTGCGGGCCTTGAGCTGGGCTACGATGCTGTCCTCGTATTCGCCCCAAACGCCAGCCTGCGTTACCACCACGCCCAAATCGCACCGGTCGAACACCTTCGCGGTGCGCTGGGCGCGCAGTTGGCCCACCACGGCCTGGTCGTCGTCGATGCCGGCGGTGTCTATAAGCAGGACAGGGCCTAGGGGCAAGAGCTCCATGGGCTTGTCTACCGGGTCGGTGGTGGTGCCGGCCACGTCGGATACGATGCTGACCTGCTGGTTGGTAAGGGCGTTCAGCACGCTGGACTTGCCTACGTTGCGCCTGCCGAACAGGCCTATCCCCAGGCGCATCCCCTTCGGCGTGCGCATAAGGGCCGGGCCGCTTTCCTGCAGGCTGGTGGCTGGCTTGGCGCTTGGCTTGCCGGTGCCGGTGGTTTGGGGACGGTTGCCGGCGGTGTTCTCTGCTGGGCCCAATTTGCCCTCCTCTGGTTCGCCTGGTTTGCGGCTGTTGCGGCGTTTCGTTTCTTCAGATGATCCCATTGTATTGTTTCGATTTGCCGAAGGGGGTGCTGCCGTTTGCGGGCGGGCAAAGGATTCTTCTGGGCGCGCAACCTTATTTAGCGGTACCTTCTTCAGGAAGGACATTTTTGGAAGAAGAGCCCATGACGGATTATCGATACGACCCGAAATCGCTTTGCGCAGACGAGTTCATCAACGATGCGGAGATACTGGAGACGCTGGCGTACGCCGATGCCCATAAGGACGATCTTGAGCTGTGCCGCGCGATCCTTCGGAAGGCGCGCACGAACCTGCATCCTTCGAAGGACCACTGCGCGGTTATCACCCATCGCGAGGCGTCGGTCTTGTTGGCGTGTGAGGACCCGCAGATAAACCGCGAGATCCGCGAACTGGCGCGCCAGATCAAGCTGGCCTATTACGGCAACCGCATCGTGCTGTTCGCGCCCCTGTACCTTTCGAACTACTGCGTGAACGGGTGCCTGTACTGCCCGTACCATGCCAAGAACCGCACCATCCCGCGCAAGAAGCTTTCGCAGGAGGAGATCCGCGCCGAGGTGATCGCCCTGCAGGACATGGGCCACAAGCGCCTGGCCATCGAGGCCGGCGAAGACCCCAAGCGCAACCCCATCGAGTACATCCTGGAAAGCATGGAGACCATCTACTCCATCAAGCACAAAAACGGCGCCATCCGCCGCGTGAACGTGAACATCGCCGCCACCACGGTGGACGAGTACCGCATGCTGAAGCAGGCCGAGATCGGTACCTATATCCTGTTCCAGGAAACGTACAACAAGAAGGGCTATCAGGAGCTTCACCCCACCGGCCCTAAGCGCGACTACAACTGGCACACCGAGGCCATGGACCGCGCCATGGAGGGCGGCATCGACGACGTGGGGCTGGGCGTGCTCTTCGGCCTGCAGGGCTACCGCTACGAGTTCGCGGGGCTTATCATGCACGCCGAACATTTGGAGGCTGTGCATGGCGTGGGGCCGCACACCATCAGCGTTCCGCGCGTGAAGCCCGCGGTGGACATCGACCCGGACGTGTTCGACAACGGCATCCCCGACGAGGTGTTCGAGAAGATAATCGCGCTTATCCGCATCGCCGTTCCCTACACGGGGATGATCATCTCCACGCGCGAAGGGGAGGCGGTGCGCGCCCATGCGCTGCAGTACGGGGTGAGCCAGATTTCGGGCGGGTCGCGCACTTCGGTGGGCGGCTACGTCGAGGAGCTGCGCCCGCACGACACCGAGCAGTTCGACGTTTCCGACCAGCGCACGCTCGACGAGGTGATCGGCTGGCTCATGGACAACGACCATATCCCCAGCTTCTGCACGGCGTGCTATCGCGCCGGCCGCACGGGCGATAGGTTCATGGAGTTCTGCAAGAACGGGCAGATATTGAATTACTGCCACCCGAATGCGCTGATGACCCTGACGGAGTACCTAGCCGATTACGCCACGCCCGCCACCAGGGAAAAGGGGCTGGCCATGGTGCAGCGCGAGTTGCTGAAGATCCCCAACGAGCATACGCGCCAGGTTGCCGCTGCCCACGTGCAGGAGATCCTGGCCGGAACAGGCAACGACTTCCGGTTCTAGCGGGCTCTGCCGTTGCAGCGCGGCCGCTCCTGCCCGCTGCGTGTTGCGTGCGCGAAAACGAATGCCCGGCTGCCGGCGGGGCGTGCTACGCTTCCTTGCGAAAGAAGCGCGGCCTGCGTGGCCGCAAAACCTAACGGAAGGCGGCGCCCATGCAGGCTGCAAGCGAAGAGATCGATGCGTTCATCGAGGCGAACTGGGATGCGTTCTTGGCCGATGCCGAGGCGCTGATAAGGATCGACAGCTCCGAGGACAAGGGCCACGCCGCCCCAGGCGCTCCGTTCGGGCCGGGACCGCGTGCGGCGCTGGATGCGGCGCTTGCCATCGCCGGCCGCATGGGATTGCAGGCGGGCGACTGCGACGGCTATGCCGGCTACGCCGACCTGCCGGGCGAAAGCGGCCAGCAGCTGGGCGTTATCGGGCATGTGGACGTGGTGCCGGCGGGCGAGGGCTGGGACTTCGAGCCGTTCGCGCTCACGCGCAAGGACGGTGTCCTTATCGGGCGCGGCACATCCGACGACAAGGCGCCGCTGCTTACGGCCCTGTACGGCCTGAAGTTCTGGCTGGACCGCGGCGCGAACCTGCGCCATAGCGTGCGCTTCGTCTTCGGCTGCAACGAGGAAACGGGCATGGGCGATGTGCCGTACTACCTGGGAAAGCACGCTGCCCCCGACTTCCTGTTCACCCCCGATGCGGATTTCCCGCTGTGCTATGGCGAGAAGGGCCAGTTCGGAGCACGGTTCACCTCTGCTGTGATCGATGGCGCGGTTTCCTCGTTCGAAGCGGGCACGGCGCCCAATGCGGTTCCGGGCGTGGCGCGCGCGGTGGTCTCGGTTTCAGCCGAGAAACTGCCTGCGGCCGAGCGCATTGCGCTGGAGCCCTGTGGGGAGGGGACGCTGGTCACGGCAACGGGCGTTGCTGGACACGCCTCGCTGCCAAAGGGCACGGTGAACGCCATCGGTGTGCTGTGCCGCTACTTGGTTAGTGCGGGCGTCTGCTCATCGGAGGAAGAGACCTGGTTCGGGTTCATCGCCAATATGGCGGAATCGACCGATGGGTCGTTTGCCGGGGTTGCGTGCCGGGACGACGACTTCCAGGACCTTACCAGCGTTATCGGCATCATGCGCAAGACGCAGGGGCGCTATGTGGCAACCGACGATATCCGCTTCCCCGCCGCCATCACCGGCGAAGAGCTGGAGCGGGTGTTCTGCGGACTTGCCAAGGGCGCAGGTGTTTCGGTGGAGATAACGGCGAATCGCCCGCCGTTCGTGGTGAATCCGAAAACCGCTACGGTGCAGGCGCTCATGGACGCGTACTGCACCGAGACCGGCAACAAGGTGGAGCCGTTCACCATGGGTGGCGGCACCTATGCGCGCGAGTTCCCCAATGCGGTGAGCTTCGGCCCGGCCGAGGAGGGCGCGTTCCCCGTTCCCGAATGGGTGGGTGGCATGCACGCTGCCAACGAGGGCATTGCGGAAGCGGAGCTGAAGCGTGCGATGCGTATCTATATCCGTGCGTTCGGCAATCTTGCGGAAATCGAGGATCTGAGCGCATAGGGCTGCTGGTTGGTTTGGTCGCCGAGCGGTTTGGTGGCTGCTGGTTGTTGGCCGGGAGCCGTTTGGGCGCGCGTTTCCCGGGCTGCCCTTCCTCACGAGCCGCTGCGCGGCGGTAAGCGAGCGGCTGAAGAGGTCTGCTAACTACGCCTGCGAGATGTCGATGGTGCGCCAATCCCCGGTGGCGGTGGGGCAGTCGATGCTGGCGTAGCCGATGCGCAGGGCGTAGCGGTAGGCTTCGCGGATGTTCTCGCCGATGCGGCTGCGATGGTGGGCGTCGGATCCTACGGTAAGCGGAACGCCGGCAGCATGGAAACGGGAGAGCAGCGCTTCCTGTGGGTAGAAGTCGGCGAAGTCCTTGGTCAGGCCGGCGGTGTTTATCTCCACGTGCACGTTGCCCTCGCGCGCGGCTTGAGCCATGGCGCCGAACAGCGGGTCCAAGCCGATGGTGGGCGCGTAGCCCGAAAGCCAGAACAGGCGCGGCAGGTCGGGGTGGGCCATGGAGTCGAACAGGCCGCTGGTGGCCGCCTTGCACCATTCGTTGGCGTAGAGCTTCCACAGCTCATCGGCGCCCAGCTCGTTCCAGATGCGCATGTCCTCTTCCCAATCGAGTGCCTTTTCCTGTAGGTAGTGGATGGAGCCAAGCAGGAACGTGGCGTTCCCGCGCGTTTCCGCCAAGTCGGCCGCGCAGCCGGCGTACCAGTCGGCTTCGAGCCCATGGATCACCTCGATTTCCGGGAACTCCCGGCGGATTTCAGCGATGGATTGGGCGTATTCCCCCAAACGCGGTTCTTCTATGGAACAGTCGACGAAATCGGGACGCCCCCAGTGATCGGTGCAGGCAATCGTGGTGATGCCTCGCTCGGCCGCGGCGCGAAGGTTCTCGCGAAACGTGCTCTTTCCGTCGCTGAAAACGGTATGGGTGTGGCAATCGACGAGTTCGACGGTCATAGCGGCTCCAATGGGATAACGAAACGGTCGGTACCAAGCCGGTACCGGTCCCGATTATCCCGCATTTACTCGCCGGCGGGCGGCTCCTCTTCGGAATCAGGCTGTTTCGCCGTCTTGTGGAAGTGCTCTACAAGGTAGTCTCGCATCAGCTCGACGGCGCCGGAGAGAACCGACCCTTCGGGCCATTTCAGGTACAGATGCCGCGAGCGGTGCACATCGGAAAGCGGGATAAGGACTGCATTGCTGCGTTCGGTAAGCCACGTTACCTCGGGTACAAGCGCGACGCCGAACCCCAGGTCAACTGCGTCCATGATCTGCTGGTAGGATTGGTTCTCCATCACCACATGGGGCTCGAACCCAACCTCGGAGAACATGCTGGAAACCATAGTGGTGTAGGCGTTGGGCACGTTGGCGATGAAGTCTTCGCCGGCAAGCTCGCTAAGCGCAATGGACTCGCGGTCTGCGTAGGGCGAATGCGGTGAAACCGCCAAGACGATGTCCTCGTCGCCCAAGAAGAGGTAGTTGGGCTTTTCCCGATGGTCGAGGGGGCTTGCGAAGAAGATGAGATCGGGGATCTCGTACTTCAGGGTGTCTGCAGGGGCGACGCCAACCCTTAGCCGGATGTTCGGGTGCTGTTGCTTGAACTCGTAGAGGACGCGCATGTCGTTGCCCAGGGGAACCGGGGCGTACAGGTTGATGGTTTGCTCGCGGCTTCGGATGTACTCATCGACAGACTGCTTGATGGCCTCTGCCGATTGGAGGGTGGCGTTGGCGCCGAGCAGCACCACTTTGCCTACATCGTTCAGGACGATGTTGCGCCCCACATGGTCGAAAAGGGGCGCGCCCAGCTCTTCCTCGAGCGCTTTCACGCAGCGAGACAATGGTGGCTGGGTTATGTGGAGCTGCTTTGCGGCTTCGCGCAGGCTTCCGGTGCGGGCGATTTCCTGCAGGTATTTCAGTTGGTATAGTTCCATTTCCCCTCCCCATATCAACTAAGCACCATCGGCGAGTAGGGTGCGCCGATGGTGCTTAGAATATCAAGATGAGCTTAGGTTATTAAGCTTCAGCTTGAGCCTGATGGGCTACAGCCGAAGTGGTGTCGACTGCGCGGGGGATGGACTTGCCGAGTTTGATGGCAAGGAACGCCATGATGCCGAAGGCGATGATCATCACGATTGCCACCCAGAAGGCTGCAACGTAGCCGCCGAAGGTCTCGGCGATGATGGGCCACATGAAACCTGCGGGAACAGCGCAGAGGTTGATGATGGTGTTGCAGCGGCCGTAGACGATGGAGTAGTTCTCGCCCGTACCGAACACGGCGCCTGCCAGAATGGGCATGATAACCGCAACAGAGGCGTAGTAGAAACCGAACACGGCGCCGCCACAGGGCATCAGCAGGGTGGTGGGGCCATAGGCAATTGCCAGGATGCCGACAACGCCGAGTGCGCAAGAGCCCAGGATAACGGCGGTCGGGTTGAGGTCGGACGTTGCGCCAACCAGCAGCTTGCATACTGCCTGGCCAGCGGAAACGATGGTTGCAAGCGTTGCGCCCGAGATGATCACCGCTACGCCGGCGGTTTCAAGGCTGTTCACGTAAGTCGGGAAGAACTGGGCGATCACAACTACCATGTTGGCAACGGCGCCGCAGATGCCAACCAGCCAGAATGCGGGGCTCTTGACGGCCGCTTTCACGTCAACGGACCAGTTTTTGCTCACGGCTGCCTGAGCCGCGCCCTCTTTGGCCGTTGCCTTCTGGGAAACGTAGGGAAGCATGCCCCTGTCGGAAGGTTTGTTGCGGATGACGAAGAGGGAGAACGGCAGGCAGACAACCAGGATGATGATGGCGTATGCGATGAATGCGGTTCGATAATCGGTGGCAGCCATGATAGCCCTGCCTACCTGGATGAACACAACGCCGCCGATGCCGGTGAATGCGGCAACAAGGCCGATTACGAAGCCTGCGCGATCTTTGAACCAGCGGTTGATCAGCGTCGGGTTGGAAAGGCCGAGCACGGAAACGCTTGCCGCCATAAGGATGGCACCGGATGCCACAACCTGGTAGATGGATCCGGAGAATGCCAGCGACAGGAAGCAGAGGGCAACGATGCTGATCTGTATGGAGATGATGAGCCTGATGTCGTGCTTGGCCAGCAGTTTGCCCAAGAACGGCATGCCCACGGCCAGGATCAGGCCGCCGAACGTCATGTAGATGGTGATGTTCGAGGTTTGAACTCCATAATCCTCTACCATCGATGGGAAGAAGATGCCCATGCATGATGCCTGCATGGCAACGGGTATGAATGCGAACACTGTCGTTGCGATGACGATAGGCAAGTAGGAAGAGATCCCCTTCGCCTCTAGCTTTTCTGTAGCCACAGCGTCTCCTTTCTCTAGAACTCCCTTTTACGCCGTCCCCACGGCGCCCCTTCGGCAAGTGGTTTCGGAGACTCGGAAGCACTTGCCCTTGCTGCGATTATCGATTCGCGGTAGTGCGGTGTCCAATTCTAAAAAAGGGTAAAAACGATACCCAAAACGTAATCATAGCTTGAGGGCATGACTAAGGGATTAATCCGAATGACTGACAAGTTTGAAGAATAGGCAGGTAAATAAGACGTTTGAGTAATCCAATAGCGGTTGTAGGAACCGAATGATACCTTTGAGGTATCGGGATTTCGCCTAAATGGTATTGGACTGAGACTATTTCTCCTCTCTAGACTTCAGCTTTAGAAGCAGAGCTCGGCTTGTGCTTCGATCGAGGAGAGGAGACAACATGGCTCTATTGAAAGCAGCCACTGAGACTGGTGTTGTTGTGGGGCAGCCCAGCGAGTACCAGGCATCGACCATTTTCAAGGGGATCCCTTACGCTAAGCCCCCCGTGGGCGATTTGCGCTGGCGCGCACCCGAGAAGCCGGAAAGCTGGGAAGGGGAACTGCTGGCATACGAGTATGGCCCCATTCCTATGCAGATGAGGTCGACGGGGTTCTACAAAAAGGAGTTCTATCCCATCGATTACCCGATGAGCGAGGATTGCCTTTACTTGAACGTCATCACTCCAGCAGAGGAGCCCGATGAAAAGCTGCCGGTAGTGCTGTGGATCTACGGCGGAAGCTTCGTGGGGGGCTACGCGAATAAGCTCGAAACCGACGGCTTGGCATTCGCGAAGAAGGGGATCGTCTTCGTCTCCTTCAACTATCGCATCGGGCCTTTGGGCTTCCTGACCTGCAAGGCCCTTGATGAAGAGGCAGTCAGCGGGAAATCGGGCAACTATGGGCTCAAAGATCAGATAGCTGCCCTTGATTGGGTGCACGACAACATTGCTGCCTTCGGTGGCGATCCGGATCATATAACCATCATGGGCCAGTCGGCCGGATCGATGAGCGTGTACGATCTGATGTGCTCGCCTTTGGCCAAGGGCAAGTTCGTTGGGGCCATTATGGACTCGGCAGGCGGCCCGGTTCCCTGCATGACGCAGGAAGAATTTGCTACCCAGTACTGCAATGGGTTCGTTGATTCGCTCGGCGTTGGCCTGGACGGGCTGCGTTCTATGGACATTGACGAGCTTTGGGGCAAATGGGGCGACTATATGGTTGCGAACCCGCCTGCCCCGTTGCCGACTCAGCCGGTTCATGGTGATGACGTTCTGCCCGAAGACGTCGCTGAAGTATGGCGCAAGGCTGCGTTTGCCGATGTGCCAGTTCTGATCGGTAGCAACGCCAATGAAGACCAGTCGTTTGTGGACAACCCCGATGTCCACGGTATGCGCGATGGCTTCTATTCGGGCACGTTGGCCTTGTGCGAGAAGATGGCAGACGCCTGCGAATCGGACGCCTTCATGTACCACTTCGCCGCCACCCCTCCGGGCGAGCCGAATGCCGGGGCATGGCACAGCGCAGAGCAGATGTACGTTTTCCAGACCCTGCTTCGTTCATATAGGCCCTATTCCGGAGTTGACTTGGATCTTTCCAATGCGATGAACTCCTATTGGGCGAATTTCATCAAGACCGGGAACCCGAACGGTGCTGCAGTCGACGGCACTGCGCTTCCTGCTTGGGGGCCGTTCAAGGAGAAGGGTGAGTGCATCTACTTCGATAGGGGCTCCGAACCGCATATGATTCCTGCGCCAGAGTTCGACGGTGTGCCGCGCAAGCATATCCAGGATTTGGGTTAGCGGCCAGTCAGCCGGCCTACTTGAAAGAGGTCAACAGTATTCGCCGAGGGGCGGCCAGGATGGGCCACCCCTCGGTTTGCGTTAGGGCTTGATCGGGTGTCGTTGAGCTTGCTTACGGATGTTCTTCGTGGCAACGCGGACTGCTTCGTCCAGGTCGTCGGTAACCACAACGAGCTCGGTGTCCAGCTCGTCGATCATTTCTTGCCCCACAAGTTTCTCTTGCACCCAATCCATCATGCCGCTCCAGTATTCGGCGCCGAACAGGACGGTGGGGATGTTCGCAGTTTTGTGGGTCTGCACCAGGGTGAGCAGCTCGGTCATCTCGTCGAGGGTGCCGAAGCCGCCGGGGAAGAAGATCGCGCCGGATGAGTACTTTACGAACATGGTCTTGCGCACGAAGAAGTAGCGGAAGGTCATGCCAAGGCTTACCCAGTCGTTGAGCTTCTGCTCGTGGGGCAGTTCGATGGAAAGGCCCACCGATTTCCCGTCCGATTCCGCGGCGCCGCGGTTCGCCGCCTCCATGATGCCGGGCCCGCCGCCGGTTATGACGGCGATGTTCCTGCGGGCAATCATGCCGCCGGCTAGGCGGGCGGCTTGGTAGTAGCGGTCTTCTTCGGGAGTGCGTGCGGAACCGAAGATGGCAACTGCGGGGCCAAGCTCGGCAAGCGCTTCGATGCCGTCGACGAATTCTGCCTGGATGCGCAGGACACGCCAAGGGTCTGCGTGCAGCCACGAGGTGTCTTGCGCTTCGGCCAGAAGGCTCGCCGTGCTGTTCTCGGCGGTGAGCATATTGCCGCGCAGCAGGACCGATCCGTGGCGGGTGAACGCCCCGAGTGGCGATTCCCGCTCTTCCGATTGGCCTCGGGTACGCTGCGCTTCGGCTTGCTGCCTGATGATCTGCTCGGCCTCGGCCAGGATGGATGCCTTGCCTGCGCGCTTCTTTTTCTTCGATTTCTTGCTCATGGAAACCCCTCTCCCCATGTTTTGGAACATGTTCAGAATACCCGGTTTTGCGCGCTGCGGGGAGGGGCGTGGCTCTTTGGGGATAGGTGGGATGAGGGCAGATGGGAGCCCGCACCTCCTTCCGTCAGACGTGGCCGGTGATATAACATCGCTTTAACGCCGAT